>JAWODQ010000002.1:0-3501 GCA_046483165.1 Bacillota bacterium
ATAGCCCCGCTGACACAGGCGCAATGTGCGTTCGGATCATCGCGCAATTCCTCGGGAAGAGGCTCATCGCGATTGAAAACGTCGCTTATGGCTACTCGGCCACCGGGCTTCGACACTCTATACATTTCATCCAGTACCCGGGCCTTGGCGAAGGAGAGGTTTACTACGCAATTGGATATGATGACGTCTACAGATTCGTCTTTCACCGGCAGATGTTCGATTTCGCCGAGACGGAACGTGACATTCTCGATCTCGTTCTTCTCCGCCGTCTCCCGCGCTCGCTCTATCATCTCTGGGGTCATATCGACGCCTATCGCCTTACCCGTGGGACCGACTTTACGAGCTGCCGTAAATACGTCGAAGCCGGGGCCACAACCCAAATCGAGCACCGTCTCGCCCGGTTTCAATTCTGCCAGGGCTACGGGGTTGCCGCAGCCGAGACCGGCGTATGCCTCTCCGCCCGGAGATGAGAAATCCTCTTTGGAATACCCGAGATGCGCGGGTGTCCCTGGTTGAGTATCTCCGCCACAACAGCCGCCACCCGAGCAGCATCCTCCACCGGAGGCGGCTTTTCCGTAATACTCTCTTATCCGTTCCTTATCTCGAGGCACCATAAGCATCCCCTCCATCTGATATTGTAAGATACTTATATGCTTTTGTGGATAGCTCGGTGAGAATGGGGTTTTCGGATCTTCAGGCAAGTGTACTCGAGCACAACGCTCTGTGTGAGGTCGGTAGGGCGCCCAGAGACCCCTCACCTGGCGCAAAGGTTCGGCTCCACCATGGCATATCGGTATCGATGTTCCGTCGCACGACGACTTCCCCGCCCAGATTACCGCAGCCTTTTCGGATCGGGAGGTGCAATACAGTTGAATACGGTGCCGCGAGGGGACGAGCTAAAGCCCCGACTTCCCGTCTCGGATCTTCGGATCCGAGATTCAGGGCGCCCAAAGCTTTGCAAGGACGTCACCCGGTCATCCCTTAGCATTCCGACGGTTCATTTCTCATCCGTGCCATCATCTCGGGCCGCCAGATCGAGAGACACCATTATCCTGTGTATTCGCCTCAACCGTTCATCGTTAGCGACGAAGAGCATCACGGCCCGATTGAATACCAGTATTTCGGCTGCATCCTTTGAAGTGGTCACCACAAGATGGTCGTATTGGACCGGATCAGCCAGGTCGGGATCTCCATAGCAACCCCTCAATTCGAGAACATTCTCCCGCTCCAATGCCTCGAGTACTTCTTTGGGAATGTCGGGCGAAACCCAGACGTCCGCAGGCAAGTCCTCGGATTTGGCATCATCCGCCAGCATGCCCCGCCGATACTCTATTCGTTGCCAATTCCGTTCCATTCTTACAACTTCCCTTCAATGAGCAGCTTGTTGCCGACATCGAACGTCCTGTGAAACGTTAGCCATGGTGGTATGGGCTCTCGCGAGTTCCACCCTCATCTTCGAAGGTGTATCTCCCATTCAATACCAGCGGCGCGGCAGAAGGTCCGACATTCTCATCGTCTCCTCATTACCGGTTCCGACGAGCGTCGCTGCGTTTTCGGGGTCCACCTGCAGGACAAGTTCGCGGCATCTCCCGCACGGAGGGATCACCCCGTCGGGAGAGACGGCCACCATGGCTTCTATCTTCGTCTCCCGATTCTTCAACATTTCCGCTATGGCGGAGTGTTCCGCACAGAAGCCTATGCCGCACGCCATCTCCAGGGATATGCCGGTGTAAACATTGCCGGCCGAGGTCCGAACTGCCGCACCTACGGCGCCACCGCGGAAATCTTCACTCATGAAGAATGTACCCTGAACGGATCGCGCCGCCTCTATCAGATCTTTCAATACTCTCACCTCCGGACTTAATGCCTCTCTCATATCGTTCTGTCGTCCCCGGGGGTAAACCTGCAGGATGATTCCATCCGGATGCGGCGAAGTAGTCCGTGGGGTCGGACCGAATCGAGGCCTCGCCGAAATAGTCGATCGATGTGGGGGTGGCATCTTTTGCGTACGGTGGAAATCATAAGGAAAAAGCGCGACGGCTGCGAATTGCATCCGGAAGAGATAGAAGAACTCATAATGTCCTACGCCTCCGGGCGGGTGCCGCATTATCAGATGGCCGCCTTCGCCATGGCGGTATATTTCCGCGGAATGGGGCCAGGAGAAACCCTGGACCTCACGCGGGCCATGGTGAGCTCCGGCGACACTCTCAGGATATCCGAGGTCCTCGGTCGTCCCGCGGCGGACAAACACAGCACCGGCGGCGTGGGCGATAAGACCAGCCTGGTGCTGGTACCGCTCGTGGCGGCGGCCGGCGTTCCGGTGGTAAAAATGTCCGGACGCGGATTGGGGCACACCGGGGGAACGGTGGACAAACTTGAGTCCATTCCCGGCTTTCGAACGGACCTGTCCCCCGACGAAATAGTCGAGGTTGCTCGCTCGGTGGGCGCGGTCATGACCTCACAGATGGAGAACCTGGTGCCCGCCGACGGAATGCTCTATTCTCTGCGGGATGTCACCGCCACGGTGGACAGTATACCCCTCATCGCCAGCAGCGTGATGAGTAAGAAACTGGCGGTCGGAGCGAAGGCGGTGGTGTTGGACGTAAAGATGGGTTCCGGCGCCCTGATCGCCGACGAAGCCCGGGCCGTTCGACTGGCGGAGCTAATGGTCGAGATCGGGCGGGAGGCGGGCATCGAGGTGGAGGCTCTCATTAGCGACATGGAAGAGCCCCTGGGTCTTGCTGTGGGCAATGCTTTGGAAGTAAGGGAGGCCCTCGCCACTCTCCGTGGTGAGGGGCCCGAGGATCTTCGCGAGCTGGTGTTGCAACTCGGTACCCGGATGGTATATTTGGCCGATCCGGATCGAAGCGAGGCGGGCATCGAAGGGGAGCTGGCACATCTCCTGGATTCCGAGGGGGCTCTGGAGGTCTTCGCCCGGATGATCCGGGCGCAGGGGGGAGACGATCGGGTCGTGGAAAACCCCGACCTGCTTCCCACATCGAACGATATACGTTCCGTCTTGGCCCGAAGCGGGGGATACGTGGAGGGGATCGACGCCCGGGTGGTGGGCGAGACCGCCATGGAACTGGGGGCCGGAAGATTCACCAAAGAAGACGTAATCGATCCCGCGGCCGGCGTGGTCCTGTGCCGCCGGGTGGGTGATCGCGTACAAGTCGGCGATACCATCGCCGAGATTCATCTCGGGGCTCGTGTCGACTCCGATCTCGATTATCTCACGAGCCATCTGCACGACGCGTTCTCATTCTCGCCGGAGCCGGTGCGCAGGGCTTCGACCGTCAGGAAGATAATCCGAGGATAGGGGTGTCGGCTCTCGGTTTGCAGGATGGTAGAGGCGAGACTGAGAGTGTCGGTGCCGCCTGCGGGAGCTGCCCGGAGGCGGCACCCACAGTTCAATCGAGATTCACCCTGTCTCCGAGACCCATTCGATCCACCAGCGGTACTCCGTCTTTGACCACGAGTTTCACATTGTCCTTTTCTACG
>JAWODQ010000088.1:0-30579 GCA_046483165.1 Bacillota bacterium
CTGCTCAATGAAATCCCTCCGTTACCTCGCGCTGCGAATTCGGTGTCGCGTCCGAGGAGGGAGGGGAAGGAAGGTAATCTCATCCTTCAGAGGAGCCACTCCTCCTCTGCTGGGCTTAGCACCGTGCCGCGCGGTCGGTTGCTGTCGGATCATCGGGCCAGTACCCTTACCGACTCTCGATAAGAACTCTCGTTTGACCGATTATGGCATGCAGTATAGCACCCGCGGCCCCGGTGGTCAATAATATCGCAAACCACAGAGCGAGTCACTTCAGATACTCCCGGAGGATCACTCGACTACCCCAAAGGATAGGATGCCCTCGGCGGCCAGTTCCCCGTCTACCCGGGCACGCGCGCTCACCCTCGAGAAACTCCCGCGCCGCCGCTGAAGCTCCACCTCCATTTGCAGGCGATCGCCCGGCAACACCGGTCTGCGAAAGCGCACTCGATCCACCGCGGCGAATACGCCGAGTCCCGAATCTTCCCGGTCGGCCGAGGGAATCGAATCGCACACTCCCCAAAGTTGCGCCATCGCCTCCAGGGAAAGGACGCCCGGCCAGATCGGTCTCCCGGGAAAATGTCCTCCCAGGACCGTCTCCTCGGCGCGGACGTCGAAATATCCCTCGGCCCTTTCGCCGGGGGTCAATTCGGTGACACAATCCAAAAACAAAAAGGGATCTCTGTGGGGCAGATATCTCCTTATGTCCTCGCGAGCGAGGGGCAGATTCGGCGACTCTCCCGTGTCCACGATCAATGCACCTCCGAGGTATTGTTCGCCTCGGAGGACGCATTATCCTCGCCGCGCGACTAACCTCCGAGATGATTTGCCTTCTCGAACATCTCATCCACCGTTTGCAGGGAACGCCCGTTGATTTGAAAGGCCCGCTGGGCCATTATCATCCGGGACATCTCCCGGGCCAAATCGGCATTCGAGCCCTCGAGGAATCCCTGGCGAATCAAACCGGCATCCTCGCCCGGATAGCGCAACGTACCGCCCACAAACCTTCCGTTCTCGTCCACGAGATGATACGTGTTGGCACCACCGGACACCAGACGCTGGCCGTTTTCGGGCACCAACAAACTCAATCGCGCCAGTTGCTCGCTTTGTCCGTCGGCGTCGACCGATGAGACGGCACCTCTCGAGTTTACCTCCAGATCGACTATTCCTTCGTCGCGGGCGAGACGAACTGCATCCCCTTCCCCGTCGGCGAGAAAGGCGCCCGAGTTGTGTATCAGATGGCCTTCGGCGTCCATACGGAGGGAACCGTCTCGAGTGTATCCGGCCGCTCGTCCCGAGACCGCGACGAGCGGCAGATAGCCGGGCCCCTCGACGGCCAGGTCCGTCGGTACTCCCGTCTGCATTAAGGCACCAGAGCGTTGCGACCACGCGGTATCTCCACCGCGAACTCCGTGGCCCCGATCCACGTCCACGGGGGCGCTTTCGACCCCGGATAGATGTGCACTACGCCACCCGGCCCCGGTATCCATCTCGGTAACCGCGGCGTGAGCCAAATCGACGAAATTGGCTCTACCGCTTCGGTAACCGGTGGTGTTGACGTTGGAGATATTGTGAGCCGTCACGTCCAGCATCATCTGCCCAGCCCGCATTCCCAGTGCGGATGTTCTCATCTGACCGAACAAAGATTACCGCCCCTCTTCCCCTACAGATTATCTATCATGCTAATGGCTTCTCCGGTGGCCTCATCCCGAATCCGGAAGGCAGTATGGTTGGAGCCGTAGCCGCGCAGCGCGCTCATCATGCGGGTCATCTCGCCTACGAGATCTACGTTGGAAAACTCGAGATGTCCACCGGCGATTGCGCTACCCGCTTCATCTCCGGGAGCCGCCAGCATCTCGGCCCCTTCCCTACCTTCGAGACGCAAAAAGCCCTCCGTCTCATCGCGAACCAGTACTTCTTCCTCCCGCGGCACGACTATCGCCAGCGTACCTACGTGTCGCCCGTCCGAGATGACCCTCCCGTCGGATTCTATACGGAAATCTCCATCACCGACGCGAATGCCGCCCTCCAGTCCCAGCAATCTGTGACCGGATTCCGTACAGAGGTATCCATCTTCACTGCAGGTAAAGTCTCCCGCCCGCGTCAATCCCACGCGATCTCCGAATTCTGCGGCGAAATGGCCGGGGCCGTCCAGAGCGCAATCCGCGGGCAGTCCGTCCTCTCGATTCTTCCCGTCTCCTAGGAAGTGCTCATCCCGGCGATACGCGTACCCATGGCCGCACTACCCATGGGTGCGAATCTTTGGGCTCCACTCCCCCACCCCGCGTTCGCGGGCGGTCCCGTGCGCCCCAAGAAGGCCCGGGCAAAAGGAGATAGGTGAGCGTCCCCGGCCCGCTAACCGACCGAATGCAAGTTGGAAAGATTATTCCCCACCATCTGCTGGACGTGGGAGTTGGCCAGCATTCCCGACGCTGAAGAGTATATGCCACGTAACAATCTGCTTCCCCCTCCGACTAATTCGCGGAGAAGACATCGCGGGATTCGGAATGGACGGTGGGATACCCTCATTCAGGAGGGTAATGGATGGTACACAGGAAACTTTCGGTAGCCCTGCCGTCCCCCGGGGGGACCGTCGGCTTTGCGCCCCCACCTTGCGATGGGTCTGCCCTTGTCGAGTATCCTCGCGTGAATGTGATCGATCAATCTTGATGCTCTCGTTTTTCTTCTACGGGAAGAGGCGGCATCCCTGCCGCCTCATTCTAACCAAGAGGATTATTTCGGACGACGCCCGATCAATCGTCGGTTCCCCGTCTCTCGTTTTCGCCGGCGGCCCTAAGTCGGGTCATGGCTCGCTCCAGCGCCGCCCGCGCACGCACGGCATCGATATCCGTACTCGAGCGACTCAGGCGCTCCTCCGCCCTTCTGAGGGCCTCCCGGGCGCGTTCCACATCGACCTGCTCCGCGTATTCCGCGGTGTCCGCCAGGACGGTAATCACGTCGTCGGAAACCTCCGCGAAACCTCCGCTTACGGCGACCATCTCCATCTCCGAACCGGCGTCCTTACCGGCCTCGCGATAGGAAAGCACGCCCGCCTTGAGGGCGAGGACCAGGCTTATGTGCCTCGGCAGTATTCCGATGTATCCATCGGCTCCCGGAAGCACCACGTAATCGGCCTCGACTTGCGGGTTGGCTCCCTCCGGCGTGATGATCCTAAGGGTCAGGCTCCCCTCAGCCATCGTCCTCCTCCTCCATCAACTTCCTTCCCTTTTCCACCGCCTCTTCGATGGTGCCTACCATGTAGAAGGCCTCCTCGGGAAGATCGTCGTGCTCACCCTCTATGATCTCGCGGAACCCTCTCACGGTATCTTTGACGGATACGTACTTACCGGATACGCCGGTGAAGACTTCCGCCACGAAGAAGGGCTGCGAGAGGAATCGCTCGATCCTTCTGGCGCGCTGCACGGTGAGCTTGTCCTCGTCGGACAACTCGTCCATACCGAGGATGGCTATGATATCCTGCAGATCCTTGTACCTTTGCAGGACCTGCTGTACGTCCCGGGCCACCTCGTAATGCTCGTCACCGGTCACCGAGGGATCCAGGATCCTGGAAGTGGAGGTCAGCGGATCCACCGCCGGATAGATACCCCGTTCCACGATGGCCCTCTCGAGGCGTACGGTGGAGTCCAGGTGGGCGAAGGTCGTTACGGGAGCCGGGTCGGTATAGTCGTCGGCGGGCACGTAAATCGCCTGAACGCTGGTTATGGAACCGCGCCGCGTACTGGTGATCCTCTCCTGTAGATTACCCATCTCGGTGGCCAGCGTGGGCTGATAACCCACCGCCGAGGGCATCCGGCCCAGGAGCGCGGACACTTCGGAGCCGGCCTGGGTGAAACGGAAGATGTTATCGATGAACATCAGCAGATCTCGGCCCTCTTCTTCGCGGAAATACTCCGCCATCGTAAGGCCGGACAGCCCCACGCGGAAACGGGCACCGGGAGGTTCGTTCATCTGACCGAATACCAAAGCTGTCTTGTCCAGTACGCCGGATTCCGTCAATTCCTGGTACAGATCATTACCCTCGCGGGTACGCTCGCCGACGCCGGCGAACACGGAGAAACCACCGTGCTCGAAAGCCACGTTATGGATGAGCTCCATGATGAGTACGGTCTTGCCCACCCCCGCGCCTCCGAACAATCCGACCTTTCCACCCCGGGCGAAGGGAGCGATCATATCGATGACCTTGATACCCGTCTCCAGCATCTCGGTCGCCGGGTCCACGTCGGCCACATCGGGAGCCGGTCGGTGGATGGGCCACATCTCGGGGTCCTCCAGGGGTTTTAACCCGTCGATGGCGTTGCCACTTACGTCGAACATGCGACCGAGAACGTCCGGCCCCACGGGAACCGAAATCGGCCTCCCGAGATCCTTCGCCTCCATGCCCCGGTACAGACCGTCGGTGGAATCCATCGCGATGCAGCGTACCGTACTGTTACCGAGTTGCTGCTCCACCTCGAGCACCAGCGTCTCCCCCTCTTCGCGCTCGATTGTGATTGCATTGTAAATGTCGGGCAAATCGTCGCCCTCGAATTGAACGTCAACCACGGGGCCCAATACCTGCAGTACTTTCCCCGTAGCGACGACAGACTTCTCTTCGGTAGCCATAATGTGTTCCTGCCTCCCTAGCGCTCGCCCCGCGCGGCAGCCAGTGCCTCGGCTCCGCCGGCGATCTCGGTAATCTCGCGGGTGATCTGGGCCTGTCGCACCCGGTTATACTCGCGGGTGAGCTCTTCTATCAGTTCGCCGGCGTTCTCGGTGGCACTATTCATGGCCGTCACACGTGATGCCTGCTCACTGGCCTTGGATTCCGTCAGGGCGCGGAAGATCGAATTCGTGACGAACCGTGGCAACAGTTCATCGAAGATGACCTCGGGGTTGGGCTCGTAGAGGTAAAGACCCTCCCGCGCTCCTTTAGAACGTCTCTCCTCTTGTTCGTCCGCCTCCGCTTCGGGATCGATCGGCAGAAGCGTAAAGGATTGAACCTTTTGGCGGAAGACCGATTGGAACTCGGTGAAAACCAGGATCACCTCGTCCACGCGTCCGGACGTAAACTCGTAGGTGGCCACTCGGGCCAGAGTACGCGCCAGACCCAAATCCGCCTCCTCGCCCACGTTTATGAATTCTTCGTATATGCCGTATCCCCGGTTGCGGAAATGATCCCGACCTTTTCGCCCGACGGGAACCAATTTCAGGTGCGCGGGGTCGTCGTCCGCAATTTCATTTCTCGCCGCCCGCAGGACATTGCTGTTGTAACTGCCGCAAAGACCCCGGTCGGCCGTGATCGTAATAACGAGCCGGTTTTCCACCGGCCGCACCTCAAAAAACGGCGACATACCCTGATCTCCCCCCCGACCGGCGACGCGCCTCAGCAATTCCACGAGCGCCTCGGCGTACGGTCGGGCAGCGATGGCCTGTTCCTGAGCCCGGCGAAGCTTCGTCCGGGCCACGAGCTCCATGGCTCGCGTGATCTGCCGCGTATTGTCTACCGCCCGAATTCGGCGGTGAATGTCTCTGGCATTGGCCACTTCATACCGGGTTCCCCGCAGGGTTCCCGGGTCTCACCTCCTCGATCCGGGGCGCATTCAGGACGCGCTGACCGTTTCCTCTTCTTCGCCGGTGGACACTCTCTCGGCGAAATCTTCGATCGCCTCGTCGAGGCGGTCGGCGAGTTCGTCGGAGATGCTCCAACCATCCTTCAACTCCTCGAGCATCTCGGATCGCTCCTCGCGGACGTACGCGATGAACTCGTCCACATAATCGGCGATTCTCTCGACATCAACGCTGTCCAACCATCCGTTGACGGCGAGATAAATGGCGAGAACCTGATCCTCGACGGCCTGGGGCTCTCTCTCCTTTTGCTTCAAGACTTCCGTAACCCGCTCACCGCGGGCGAGGCGAGCCTGAGTTGCCCGGTCGAGATCCGACCCGAACTGGGCGAAGGCCTCGAGTTCCCGGTATTGACTCAAATCGAGTCTCAATCGTCCCGCCACCCGCTTCATCGCGGGAACCTGGGCGGCGCTGCCGACGCGGGAGACTGATCTTCCGACGTCCACCGCGGGTCGCACGCCGGCGTAGAAGAGGTCGGCCTCCAGGAATATCTGTCCGTCGGTGATGGAGATGAGGTTGGTGGGAATGTAGGCGCTGATGTCGCCACCGTGCGTCTCCACTATCGGAAGGGCGGTGAGGGATCCTCCACCCATGTCTTCGCTCAGTTTGGCCGAGCGTTCCAGCAAGCGCGAGTGCAGGTAGAAAATATCTCCCGGGTAGGCCTCTCTACCGGGAGGACGCCTCATGAGCAAAGACATCTCGCGGTACGCCCAGGAGTGTTTGGTGAGGTCGTCGTATATGACCAGGACGTCGCGATTCTCTTCGTACATGAAATACTCGCCGATGGCGCAACCCGTATAGGGAGCTATGTAAAGCTGGGGTGCCGGCTGGCTCGCCGTCGCGGAAACCACGACGGTGTTATCCATGGCACCGTGGCGCTTGAGGGTGTCCACCACGCTGGCCACGGTACTGGCCTTTTGCCCGATGGCCACGTAAACGCAGATGACGTCGGTATCCCTTTGGTTGATGATGGTATCGATTACCAGGGCGGTCTTTCCGGTCTGTCTATCCCCGATGATAAGCTCTCGCTGCCCGCGACCGATGGGAATCATGGCGTCGATCGCCTTCCACCCGGTCTGCAGGGGAGTATCGACACTCTGGCGATATATTACCCCTGGGGCCTTGATCTCGATGGGACGGGTATGTGACGTCTCGATGGGACCTTCGCCGTCGATCGGCATTCCCAGCGAATTCACCACCCGACCGAGCATCTCCTGGCCCGCGGGAGCCTCCACGATGCGTCCGGTGGTGCGAACCTCGTCCCCGGACTTTATGTCCGCGAAGGGACCGAGTATGACGACACCCACCGCGTCGCTTTCGAGGTTGAAGGCTATACCGTAGACTCCGGTGCTAAACTGCAGAAGTTCTCCCGCCATGGCGTCTCCCAGCCCGTGAACCACCGCCACGCCGTCGGCCACCTCGATGACTGTGCCGACGTTGTCGACGTCGATTTCTACCTGGTAACGCTCCAATTGCTGGCGGAGAATGGAACTAACTTCGTCGATTCTCACGCTCACATCCGCTCACCTCTTCCGTAACTGCGCCCGGCCTTCTCCACCGGAATACTATACATCGCGGGACAGGGCTTCTTCCATCTGGCGAAGACGATGGCGCAGACTCCCGTCAATTTTCGTGTCACCGATTCGCACCACGACTCCCCCCAGAAGGGAAGGATCCCGGTGCTCGTCGACGACCACCTCTTCGTAACCCAATCCGGCCAACGATTCGCTGATCTCGCGTCGCTTTTCCTCCTCCAACGGCGTCGCGGAATAGACCTGAACCCGGGCTATGCCCCGATCTTTGAGCCGGATATCTTCGTAGGCTTCCCGGATAGATTCCAGATGTGATTCTCGGCCCCGGGACACCATCAGGTTCGCGAAATCTCGAACCAGGGGTTCGACGTCCAGCACGGGTTCCAGAATCTCCATCTTGAGTTCCGCACCCAAAACCGGATGCAGCCATATGGAGCGAAATTCCGCGACATCTTCGAGGAGGGCAACCAGATAATCCAAACCTTCAGAAACCTCCTGCGTGACCCCGCGTTCCTTCGCCACCTCGAAGAGCACCTGGGCGTATCTATCGGAGGCGGCACTCATACGATATCCCTCAGTTCCCGGGTGAAATCGCTCACCAGTCTATTCTGATCCCGCGAAGTAACCACTTCGCCGAGAGTCTCCGTGGTCGCCTCCACCAGGATCTTGGCGGCATCTTCACGAATCGAGCGGACGACTTTGTCCCGATCGCGGCGAAGCGATTCTTCCATCCTCGCCTCACGGTGCTCCTTTTCGGCCCGGGCCTCCCGCTCCAATTCTTCTTTTCTGCGTCGGGCGGTGTCTCGGGCCCTATCTAGGACGGTCGAAATCTCCGAATCGATACTCTCCCAGCGCTCCTGCCAAAACTTGAGTCGTTCTCGCGCATCCACCCTATCTTCTTCGGCTCTTTTTAGCGATTGGTCCACCTCTTCGCGGTAATTGGAGACGAAATTGACGAGGGGTTGCCTACCAAAACGCACGCCCAGATAAATCAAAATGGGCAGGTTGATTAGCGGCCATATATAAGTCCAGAAGTCCTCCAAGTCATCTACCTCCCCGGCCTGGGTTCGAATCCGGGCCCGCAAAGGGAACCGGTCGTTCCTCGACGAAGTCCCAGTACCATTCCAAGTAATCGGCTATGCGACGGGCAGCCTTCCCATCACCGTAGGGGTTGGGCGCCCCGGACATCCGAGCGTGTTCGCCGGGGTCACGAAGCAGGCGACGCGCCGCATCGAACAATCGCGAACCATCACCGCCCACCTGCAGGACCGTTCCGGCCTCCACCGCTTCCGGCCGCTCCGTCTTGTCTCGGGTCAAAAGAACCGGTACCCCCAGCGCGGGTGCCTCTTCCTGTAATCCTCCCGAGTCCGTGATAACGAAATGGGAGCGCGCCATGAGGTTGGCCCAGTCACCGTAATGCAGTGGCTCGACCAGGGAAATGTTTGGGCACCCCTCCAGGATTTGTAGAAGCGGTTCTTTGACCTCCGGGTTTGGGTGCACCGACACCACTAGATGTAGATCTTCGTCCGTCACCAGCCGGGCTAAAGCCCGCGCCACACTGCGAATAGGTTCTCCGAAACTCTCGCGCCGATGCACATCGCAAACCACCAGCGGGGAATCTCCCCACGGAGTGCAGCGCAATTCTTCGTTACCAAAGATGTAACCGGAATCGGTGACCTCGAGGAGCGCATCGATGGCGGTATTCCCGGTCACAAAGATAGTATCCCCCGACACGCTTTCCCTTTCAAGGTGCCTGCGGTTCAAATCTGTGGGAGCGAAGTGGAGTGAGGAGATGCGATCCGTGAGCACCCGATTCATTTCCTCCGGGAAAGGTTCCAGTGGATCGAAAGTGCGAAGACCGGCTTCCACGTGGCCGACCGGTACCCGCCCGTAAAAGGCGGACAATGCGGCCGCAAGGGTCGTGGTGGTATCGCCGTGAACCAACACCAAATCGGGCTTCATCCTCGAAAAAACGGGCTCCAGCCCCCCGAGGCAACGGGTAGTAATGTCGGTGAGCGATTGGGCGTGACTCATGATATCCAAATCGACGCTGGCACGGAGGCCAAACAGGTCCATGACCTGCTTCAGCATTTCCCGATGCTGCCCGGTGACCACCGTGGAAACCTCCCAGTGGTTCCTACCCTGCAATTGCTTAACGACCGGCGCCATTTTGATGGCCTCCGGCCTGGTGCCGAAGGTGCAGATGATCCTTTTGGACTTCAACGAATTCCTTCTCCTCGCCCGACATCGATTATTCCAAAGCGGCGCGCCCCCAGATAGAACGACACGAACACGAAAGCGATGACGCCCAATCCCGGACCTGCGCGCAGGCTCGAGAGGGCCAGGGCACTGACCCCCATCCACCCGCTAACTCCGTACATCAAGAAAACGGCCTCACGCTGGCTCATCCCCATCTGAATTAGACGGTGGTGCAAGTGGCCCTTGTCCGGCTGGTAAAAGGCCCGACCACTCCGATACCTGCGAAGGACCGCGAACATCGCGTCCATTACCGGCAGGCCCAGCGCCAAAACCGGAACTCCCAGGGCGATGGCCACGGTGCTCTTGAGGGTGCCCGCCACCGCGACTCCGGCCAGAGTATATCCCAGGAACATGGCTCCGGCATCTCCCATGAATATTCTCGCCGGATTGAAATTGTGTGGCAAAAAGCCGAGGGCAGAACCGGCCAAAAGACCGGTCATCACGATCGCGATCCGGGGCTGGCCGGTCTGTATTCCGACCACCATCAGTGTCACGGAAGCTATCGCCGCCACCCCGGCCGCCAGCCCATCGAGACCATCTATGAAATTGAGTGCATTGGTGAAGGCCACGACCCACAAAACGGTGAAAGGCACCGACCAACCATCGAAATAGAAGAAACCCCCTGCGGGATTGGAGAGACGGTCTATCCTGATGCCATAATGCACCAATACCAGGGCAGCTCCCACCTGACCCAAGAACTTCAACCAGGCGGGCAGGCGATACAGATCATCGAGGACACCGATTACCACTATGATGGCCCCGCCGACGAGTATGCCTCGGACCGTGGGATCGCCGATGTCCAAAAAGAACGTCGCCGCGGCGAGAAACCCCAGATACATCGCCACACCCCCGAGAAAGGGAGTGGGAGAACAATGAACACTACGATCTACCGGCCTGTCGAGGCAGTCGAGGCGCAACGCCACCCTCCGAATTAAGGGGGTGATCAGATAGGCGAACACCAGGGCCACGATCAGGGGAGCTAGTAATCCGATATTCCTCGCCCCCTCTCGCACTTTCCTTACACACGATCACAGTTATTCTATCATCGAAGGACAGGTATTTCCCAGACCCTCCGACACTATTAAAGAAATCGTGAAACTACACCCGTATGGACACAGCTACGAAGGATATACCGCGCGGGCACCGCCGATCAGGGGCGGCCTGGTGCCGGCCATCGTCAGATGGGCCCGGCCGATCTCCCGGTACCTCGATCTCACGGGTACGACCACCGATCGTAGATGCATGCCGATGAAGGTATCGCCGACGTCCATGCCCAGCTCGCCCGCGATGCTCTCCACAACTACCGGTTCGCGCAAGAATTCGAAGGCGTAGGCCGCCGCCGCTCCACCCGCTTCGGGTCGCGGCAGCACCGTCACGCGATCCAGATTCCGATCCATGGCCACCCGGCGTTCTACGACGAGGCAGCGGTTTAAGTGCTCACAACATTGCACGGCGAGCCGGATACCCGATTCGTCGAGAATCTCAATTAGGGGGTCAAGGACGGCGGCCGCCACCCTGGAATCCCCCGAGGATCCGATATCTTCACCCAAAACCTCGCTGGTGCTCAAACCCAGCACGAAGACATCCCCCGGCCGCGGGTTCGTCGCGGCCAGAAGTTCACCGGCCGCCCCGCGCACATCCCCCGCGATTTCGCCGCCGTCGCGCCCAATCACGACTTATCCGCCGGGTGTTCTAAGTCAGATATTTTGCCGATCCGCCGCGCGTGCCTGCCACCCTCGAAAGGGGTCGTACAAAAAACCTGCACCAGGCGTTCCGCCAGTCCTGGTCCTATCACCCGGGCACCCAGGGTCAGGACGTTGGCATCGTTGTGGGCACGCGCCATGGAGGCTGAA
Source organism: Bacillota bacterium (assembly GCA_046483165.1). Classification (GTDB taxonomy): domain Bacteria; phylum Bacillota; class Sulfobacillia; order SLMV01; family SLMV01; genus CSSED11-154. Next base: position 11,267 of record JAWODQ010000088.1, read on the forward strand.
TACTCGTCGGAGCAGTTCGCGGCGCGGATCCCGCGTATCTTATCCGCGGTCATGGCCATTCCGATTCCGGTCCCGCAGATCAAAATGCAGGCATCGGAGCGCCCTTCAGCGACGGCGCGAGCTCCCGCCGCGGCGAAATCCGGGTAATCCACCGATTCCTCTGAATTGGTACCCAGGTCCTCGACTTCGATTCCCATATCCCGCAAAGTTCTCGATATCGCCTCTTTGAGGAGGATTCCTCCGTGATCGCAGGCGACGCTAACTTTGTCAAATACCGTCTCATTGAATTCGGATCGATTCACTGTAGTACTCCCTTCACCTACCAGCTCGGCGACGGCAATCGTGACCGCCGCGCGCTCATGCTCGAAAGTTTCGAGAAGATTTCGATACTCCCGCGGCGGACCTCCAAAGGGATCCGCTATTTCCCCGATTCCCGTGAGGTCATCCATGGTCACCACCGGCGGGGGATCGCTCAAAGCCACGCGACGCAGATGATCTTTTACATCCGTCACGTGACGGCGCGTCATGCCGATGACCAGGGCCACCTCTTCCCATCGCACCCCGTCCAAACCGCGGGAAAGATGCCCCCCGAGATCGTATCCTGACTCTTTTGCCACCGCCAGCGATCCATCGCTGGCGGGAAAGCCATCGCCGGCGACGGTTCCCGCCGACGCCGCAAGGAGGCCCAGGCTCTCCAATGCCGGGCGAAAGACCGCGGCGGCCAGCGGGCTCCTACAGGTATTGCCGCTGCATACGAAAAGTACGGTCTTGCGATCGCCAAACGATATCCGCTCGATACTCGATAGACTCAATATCTCGGAAGCCCCGATCGCCCCTTCCCGAAGGATTTTGACGTCTTCTCGAAGATCCACCACGGTGGACTCGCGGCCACCGGGGGCAGGGCCGGCATCTATGACTGCCGCCATTCTGCCCTCCAGGTCGCCGAGGACTTCTCGCGCCGTCTTAGGACTGGGACGTCCGCTAATATTGGCGCTCGGGGAGGTTATCGGTCCCGCCGCCTCCACCAGTGCCCGCGATACCGGATGCGCGGGACAACGCAAACCGACGGATCCCGTACCGGCAGTAATGGCTTTCGGGACCCGGGAACTTGCCGATAGTACTATGGACAGGGGCCCGGGCCAGAATACTCCGGCGAGCAGACGCGCCCTCTCGGGCACTTCGGTCACCAAATCCCGCGCCGATTCCAGATCCCGCACCGCCACGAGTAGGGGGCGGGACTGCGGCCTGCCCTTGGCTTCGAATACTTTCTTTACGGCCATGGCGTTCAATGCGTCCGCGGCCAAACCGTAGACCGTCTCCGTCGGGTAGGCCACGAGCTCTCCGGCCGCGATGAGCTCCGCGGCTTTACGTATACATTCCTCCCTCTTCTCCCGGGAAGAACTATCCCACGGGAGCAACTCAGTCTTCATCCGGACACCTCCCCGGTTTTTTCGCACATGCTATCCGCGGTATGCCGGCGAGATCCTCCACCGCGCACACGTCCACGAAACCCGCGCGAAGGAGCTCTCCTTCTACGGCCACGGCCTGATCGATCCCCATTTCGAAAGCGATGTAGCCTCCAGGCGAAAGTATCGTCGCCGAATCAACGATTAGCTGCCCGATGATCGCCAGACCGTCGGATCCGCCGTCCAGCGCAACGCGAGGTTCCCAAAGGGAGACCTCCGGCTCGAGTTTATCTATTTCCTTCGTCGGAATGTAGGGGGGATTGGATACTACGAGAGCCGGCGCAATGCCGGCCGGGATTATGCCGCCGTCGCCGCTGGATCTGAGAAACACCCGGTCTTCGAGCCCGTGGCGTATCACGTTTTGGCGGGCGACCTCCAGCGCATCGCGGTCAATGTCGACGGCGTATATGATGCGCTTCGGCAAGGCGTGGGCCAGGGTAATGGCCACGACACCGCTGCCCGTGCCGACGTCCACCAGGGGCCCCGCGGGAATGTCGCGGGCTCTCTCCAAGACGGTATCGATGAGAACCTCCGTCTCCGGACGCGGTATAAGCACGCGTTTGTCGACGTGAAACCGGCGAGAATAGAACTCCGCTTCCCCGCGGATGTATGCCAGCGGTTCTCGCCGCGTCCTGCGCGAGACGGCGCGACGTATTTCGGACCAACGGGAATGGGAAACTCTCTCCTCCGGACGAGAGAGGAAGGAAGGAACGGATCCATCGCCCGAAGCGAGTAATCTCCACGCCTCGAGGGTCGGATCCGGGAGGCCCGCATCGCGCAGCCGGCGGATGGCCCACAACAAGAGCTCTCTCCGGGTGGGCAAAACCCCGGATTCGCTCACCCCGAGGCCACCTTTTCCAAAAGCTCGGTCTCCTCGGCCTCGCGCAATGCGTTAATCAGTTCCTCCAGGTCGCCCTCGAGGACGCCGTCCAGCCGATGGAGGGTGAGGCCGATGCGATGATCGGTAACGCGGTTCTGCGGATAATTGTAGGTACGGATGCGTTCGCTTCTTTCCCCGGTTCCAACCTGGGATTTGCGCTCCCGCGACAGCTCTTCCTGTCGCTCGCGCTCCATCCTATCCACGAGTCGCGACCGCAACACCTTCATCGCCTGCATGCGATTACGGTGCTGAGATTTCTCGTCCTGGCAGGTCACGACGAGACCGCTGGGCAGATGGGTAATGCGAACCGCCGACTCGGTCTTGTTCACGTGCTGCCCGCCCGGACCACTGGCGTTGTAGGTATCGATCTGCAAATCCGAAGGATCGATCTCGAGATCCACCTCTTCGGCTTCCGGTAACACGGCCACCGTCGCGGTAGAGGTGTGTATTCGGCCGCCGGACTCGGTGTCGGGCACCCTCTGGACCCGGTGCACACCGCTTTCGTACTTGAGATCTCGGAAAACCCCGTCGCCGGAAATGGAGGCGATTATCTCCCGCAGGCCTCCGAGATCCGTTGGACTTTGATGCATTACCTCGACGCTCCACCCACACAATTCCGCATACCGGGCGTACATACGGAAAAGGTCCGCGGCGAACAACGAAGCTTCATCCCCTCCGGCTCCGGCACGAATCTCGAGGATTATGTCCTTCTCATCGCGATCATCCGGAGGGATGAGCAATCGCCGAAGCTCATTTTCCAATTCTTCGTTGCGGCGTTCCAGCTCCTCCATCTCGCCGAGCAGCCAGGCGGATTCTTCCTCGTCTTCGGTCTCTTCCAGCAGGGCCCGAGCACCCTCCAAATCTTCTTCGACGGAGACGAGCTCGTCGTGTACGTTGAGGATTCTTTCTATCCTGGAGTGTTCTTTGAGGTATGCTTTCCACTCGTCCTGGCGTGCGATTATATCGGGATCGCTGACGAGAGCGTTGAGCTCGTGGTATCGCTCTCGCATCCTTATGATCCGTTCATCTACTTCTTGGGCCAGGCTCACGTGTCACCATCTCCTTCGATCATGCAACTCCTCAGGGCCGCCAGGGCCACTTCCAGCTGTTCCGGATCGGGCCTCCTGGTGGTGAGGCTTTGCAGCCACATACCGGGCTTGACCAGTATCTCGAATATCTTGCTGCGGCCCTCGGCCGCCAGTCTAATTATCTCATACGCGATGCCCGCAACCACCGGGAGCATCAACAACCGGATTACGATGCGACCCAGTATGGAAGGCCATCCGAAGAACGAAAACACCACCACGCTGACCACCGCCACCATCAGGATGAAGCTGGTACCACATCGAGCGTGCGCGGTGGATTCCCGGCGAATGTCCTCGATATCGAGATCGACATCCTGCGGAGAACCGACTCTCTCCCAGGCGCGTATCACCATGTGCTCGGCCCCGTGATACTGGAACACTCGAGCCATATCCGGCAGGTAACCCACGGCGGCGATGTAGCCGACCACCAGGCTCAGGCGTATGACACCCTCGCTGAGATTCAACGCCAGTCTGCCTTCGATCAGGCGCCCCAACAAGGCCGTCGCCAGGGTCGGAAGCAACACGAAAAGCGCGATGGCGAGACCGATACCTCCGAGCACCGCCAACCCCATGTCGCGGCTGGTAATCTCTTCTTCTTCGGATTGGGCCTGAATATTCGCGGAAAACATCAGCGCCTTTACCCCCAGCGAAAGCGACTCGATCAGTGTCGCCCCGCCACGGATTATGGGCAGGCGCAGGAATGGGTGTTTTTCGCCGAGAGAGGCGACCCGTTCCCGATAAAGGGATATCTCTCCATCGGGTGCGCGGACGGCGACGGCCATCCGGGAGCCCGCCCTCATCATGACTCCCTCGATTACCGCCTGCCCTCCGGCTCGGGTCGCCTGTTTCATCTCTTCACTCTCTTCGGAAGGCACCTACTCTGACTCGCGTTCGGTTTCTCCTTCATCGGAGGCTAGACCATACTTCCGGCGGAACCGCTCGACGCGACCGCCCGCGGAAGTTCTCTGACGCCTGCCGGTGTAGAAGGGGTGACAGTGACTGCAGATTTCCACGTTGAGATCTTCTCTGGTACTCATCTCGGTAAACTCGGCACCGCAGGCACAACGGATGGTAACCTCACGATACTCGGGATGTATATCGGTTTTCATGTAAGTTCAACCTCCCTACAAAAGACGCCACCTGGGCGGCGTCGGGTCGACACTCGATTCGCCCCCTATAATGGGACGTATATAGAATTATAGCACGCGGGAGCTCTGAGGCCAATATGAGCCGAGCCGAAGTGGCTCTGACGCATAGATCACCCAGGTCGGATGGCCGGCCGGGCTGAAGACGTGCGGTCGACAGTCTAGAAGGTTGCGTGCAATATCTCCAGAAGGTCCTGATTGGATTTGGTCTGGCGTATCAATCTCACGAACTCTTCCATAAGCTCCGCGGGATCCATGTCCGCCGTGGATTTTCTGAACCGCCACATTACTTCCAATTCCTGCTCGGTTAGCAACAGTTCTTCTTTTCTCGTTCCGGAGCGCTTCAGATCGATCGACGGGAATATCCGACGCTCGGCGAGCTTGCGATCCAGGTGGAGCTCCATGTTGCCCGTGCCCTTGAACTCCTCGTAGATGACGTCATCCATCCTGCTGCCGGTCTCTATGAGCGCCGTCGCCAGGATGGTGAGGCTACCGGCATCCTCGATATTCCTCGCCGCCCCGAAGAATTTCTTGGGCTTGTAGAGGGCCGTGGGATCCAGACCTCCCGAGAGAGTTCTACCGCTCGTCGGAATGACCAGGTTGTGGGCGCGGGCCAGTCGAGTTATGCTGTCGAGCAATATGACCACATCTCGTCCTTGCTCCACCAGGCGCTGGGAGCGCTCCAGAACCATTTCCGCCAATTTGACGTGATTCTCCGGAAGCTTGTCGAATGTGGAGGCGAGAACCTCGCCCTTCACCGAGCGTTCCATGTCGGTGACCTCTTCGGGACGTTCGTCCACCAAAAGCACCATCAGATGTACGTCCGGATGATTGGTAGCGAGGGCGTTGGCAACCTGTTTTAGAAGAACCGTCTTACCGGCTTTCGGGGGGGATACGATCAATCCCCTCTGCCCTCGACCTATGGGAGATATGAGATCTATCAGGCGGGTGGAGGCTTCGTTGCTGGCCGTCTCGAGGGTATAACGGACGTCGGGAAACACCGGCGTGAGCGCGTGAAAGGGTATCCGGCTGCTGGCGTCTTCCGGCGACTCGCCATTCACCAGCTCGATGCGCAACAGTGCGAAGTACCTCTCGGAATCTTTGGGGGCACGGGCCTGGCCCGCCACCTTGTCCCCGGTCCTCAAATCGAAACGGCGAATCTGGGACGGAGAAACGTAAATATCCTCATCGCTCGGCAGATAAGAAAACTGCCGCAAAAACCCGAACCCATCCGGCATGACATCCAGAACACCCTCCACGAAAATGTGTCCCTCATTTTCCGTTCGGGCCTTGAGGATCTCGAAAATCAGTTCTCGCTTGCGGAGATTGCTGTAACCGGAGATATCCAGATTCTTGGCCATATCGTACAGTTCCTGCAACTTCAGGTGCTCCAGATCGGCCACTTCTAACAATTTTTCCCCCAAAGGGCTCACCTTCCCACGTTCAATGATTCATCGCGCCGCCCCATGACGTCAGCGTGCTCGTTCACGGTGCGCGTTCCAGTCCGATAAGAATTTGTCCAACCCGGCGTCGGTAAGCGGATGACTCGCCATCTTCTGTAATACCGTGTAGGGAATCGTGGCGATATGAGCGCCCGCCAGGGCGGCATCCAAGACGTGTTGTGGGTGCCTCACGCTGGCGGCGATGATTCGTGTATCGATGCCATAGTATCCGAAAATCTGTGCGATGTCCGTCACCGTCCGGGCGCTGTCGGTGCCGATGTCGTCCAAACGGCCCATGAACGGACTCACGAAGCTCGCCCCCGCCCGAGCGGCGAGCAAGGCCTGTTGGGCGGAAAACACCAGGGTAACGTTGCACCTCACTTCTCGTTCACTCAATCTCGCCACTGCGGCCAACCCGGCCGTAGTCATCGGTATCTTCACGGCTATGTTCTCGGCCAGCCGGGACAATTCCAGGCCCTCCGAGACCATGCCATCGGTATCTGTCGAAATGACCTCTGCACTTATAGGTCCGGGCACCAGTTGCGAGATTTCGGAGATCACCTCCGACATGTCGCGACCTTCCTTGGCTAGAAGCGACGGATTGGTGGTAACGCCGGAAAGAATGCCCCATTCGGCCACTTCCCTAATCTCTGATATGTTCGCTGTGTCGATGTAAATATCCAAGAGTACTCCCCTCTCGGTGGATGCGTCTGTTTGTGCTATCGCAGCCCGCCCGGGGACTCAACGCAAAATGATACTCAATTGGGCGGAAACGGCGTAGGTAGGATGTCCGACAAATGAGGATGAAATATTCCTTCGGCGGGAAAGGGAACCCCCGTCCGAACTACGAAGCCGACTAGAACCTATCCTCCGAATCCAATCATGCCAAAGCCCGAGACCCTTGTCCACCCTGCCACCAAAAAGGTGCATGGCGAGGTCCGACTCAGCCGCCTCTGAGTATACCTGACAATCGACGAATGGCCAAGGGACTGCTCCAATGTCCGCTTTCTACCCCGGGTAGCACGTTCTTCCGCCAGAGTACGATTTCCTCCCGCGAGAATTGCCGCAGGGTCAACTCCATCGGTGCGGTCCATTCTCCCTCAGGTGATCCGTATCGAATCTCGATCCGGCGAGTTCGTCCCGCTCCCTCCGGTACGGGTAATGATACGCGGCCCCGTTCGTCGACCGCGTAGATCCTGTCTCCGAGGCGGACTACCCCGGGAGCGATTTTTCCGTCGGGGAGGCACACCGATAGGGTCACGCTTTCTTCGAACCCCGACGGAAATGCCGAAAGCAACACGTCGGAACGTTCCACCTCGACTCGAAGTGTGGTTTCGGCGACTACGTTACCTTCGGAATCTTTGACGCCCACTACGGACCAAAATCTCCCCTCTGCCGGGGGGGCTCCGAGCCTAACCCGAAGGCGTTCCTCACCGGTGGAACCCGTCACCCGATATACGCGCACGTCATTGTGGTCGGGCCAGGCATTTACCGCGAATTCGAAGGAAGAGCGTTCCTCCGCCCGCGAGCGCGCCACTATCAGGTACTTGCCCGGGGACGGGTTCGATATCTCCGCGTATCCGAGACCTTCGCCGGTGGGTACGACGCTCCCGTATTCGTCGTAGGAATAGATGTAGACGTCAACGTCACTGCCCTCGGGATCCGTGGAATTTGCCGCCCAAGCGGTCAGGGATCGATGGGCGGACTCGAGATGGATCTCTCGGTAATATGCCTCTCCCGGTTCATGATCGACCCAGCCGCGGGGGATCATGCGCGCCTCGTCAGTTTCGGATATCCAGCCGTATCCGTAAGTCTCGAGGGCCGAAAGGTCGACTTCGGAGCCGGCATCAATGTCCACGAGCACGTCGCTAAAATCGGGTTGTTCCCCGGGAGGAAAGCGCCATTCGGTTCGGGATGGATTCAACATCACTCCCTCTTCTCCCAGGAGGGATATGTCGAGCTCGAACTCGCTTTCTTCCAGTCCATAAAAGGACAGGGAGGGGGAACTGGATACGTTTACTTCCCAGACACCGGGGGTCGGTCGGTCTATATCCCTCACGGTGCTTTCGATCCGGGAATCGCGATCGTGGCTGCCGACCCCTATGTAGGGACTCAAATAAGCGGAAGTACCCTCTGGATCGACCAGCTGCACTCTTACGCGACCGGTATTGCCGCCGGGGTTATTGAGGTTTACCTCCAGCCTGGAGGTACCGTCGGGTACGTATACGAATCGGCGCTCCCAACCTCCGGGACCCAGGGCTCCCCGGGTGGAAATCCGATTGTGTTCAGCATCGAGGCGGACGGGGTTCACCAGCGTGTGCAGGAGCCTGGACTCCATCTTCGATTGCCCACCGGATTTGGCGATTATGAAACCACTTTGCACCGAGCCTTCGGAAATCGCGCCGTAATTGAGCGGCACTACAACCTCTCCGTTACCCGGAATCGTTATTTCGCCGGACGGAAGTATAACGCTGGGCAGATCCTCCGATTCGAGGCGAACCCGTTCCGGGGTCTCCGAAGCATTACCCAGGAGGAGGTTCAATGAGCCGGGCTCCAGGCTACGCAAATAGACCCCTCCGGGTTCTCTGCCGGCGTAAGGTCTCTCCACCATGACGGCCGAATCCACGCCGAGCGAAAACGATACTTCACCACGCGGATCCGCCAGCAGTTCCCTCCAGGAAGTCTCGGGATCTATTAGGCCGAAGCCCTGTTCCACGGTGAGATAACCGGAAAGGGAACGGGCTCCGGACTCTATGGCTCGCTTCACCCCGGTCAAAGTGTAGTCCAGGTCCCGATCCTCGGCTGCCTCCACCAGCAAAGCCGCCAGGCCCGTCGCGTACGCGGCGGCACAACTTGTGCCCTCGAAGAAGACGGGATCTCCGGAGCCCAGGTGGGCCGCGGTGAGCACGTGAGCGCTCGCGGGAGCGAGAACCGCCGGAGCCAGGGCGCCGTCGGAGCGCGGTCCCACCGAGCTGTGCTGCCAGACTCCCACTTCACCCAGCTCGTACCCGTAATCGCGGGCGACCACTTCGGGAATGGTCGCCCCTCCCACGGCGAGGGTGGAACGGACGTCGCCGGGAGTAAAGGCCGTCGCCAACCCGGGGCCGGCATTGCCCGCAGCGGTTACGATCAAGACACCGTACCGATCCGCTACCTCGTGCAACACCCGCGATTCTCTACTGCCACCGGCGGACAAATCCCGGGCTCCCGTCACACTTACGTTTATGATGTCGGCGCCGTTCTCTGCCGCGTATCGAACTGCGCGCAGGACCTCGTCCCAGGTTCCCGACCCGGATGTAGTCAGCGCCTTCAGCGCCATCAGATCTACACCGGGAGCCGCACCCGGGGGAGGATCCCCTTCTATACCGGCGATCGCCGAGGCAACCTGGGTCCCGTGACCATTCCCGTCGTATCCGATACTGACACCTTCACCGCGTCCATCCAGCTGGGCGACGATGAAGTTGAGAGCGGGTCCTTCGTCACCGTCGGGCTGCAGAACTCCGGGCCGACCGCCATCATCGACGGCGCGAAAGATCTCGCGCGACCTGAGGATGCCATCGCCGTTGGTATCCACGTAAACCTCGTCGTATTCTTCTCCGTCGCCGGATTTGCCGGCTCCCACGAGGATGGAGCTACCTCGCCCCAGCCCCAGCGCCTCGGGATAAAGCCAGCCCACCCTCAACGCACCGTCGACCGGTTGCCGGCCGGCGAGGCGAAAACTCTTTCCTTCGAAATCGAATTCGCGATCCCCAACGGTGACGGAATCTCCCAGGAAGACGTCACCTTCCGCAGTTCGGCTGGCCGGCGCTCCCACGATTCGCTGACGCAGGGATCCGGAACCCGTAAAGTCCTTCCAGTCGACGAGCGTAGCGCCTCCGCGGCCCCATATCCCCCGCATCCCGGGATCCACTCCCGTATCGACCACGGCCACGGTTACGCCATCCCCCGAAACCTCGAGTCGATCACGCAGGTCAGTTATCCCCAGTATTTCCGGGTTCGAACGTACCGCGGAGAGGTCGGGGCGCCCATCGACGGGCGTGTCCGCCCTCGCCACCTCTAGCAGTCCCGGCATGCGATCGTCGTATAGCTCCGCGTAACCTACCGACTCGCCGTCGCGCGAGAACACCACACCGATCCGCATACCCACCTCGAGCTTCTCCGGTGAGGCCCTTTGCCCGGCGTATTCGATCCTGCTGTTCGGGGTCAGTTCGGCGCCTTCATTTACGGCTATACCGGCCCAGTCTACCCGGCTGAAGTCGGCGGCGACTTCGGTGATTTCACCCGAGGAATCGAAATCCACCGCGTCCACGACAGACAACGCGGGCGTTCCGGCTTCCAAATGCAGATAGACGCGATCTCCCGGCCGCAAGGAAGAGGCCGAAACTCCTATGCCCTGGCGGAAGAATTCCGTGTCCTCGGTCCAATAGAGTTCAATGCTGTCGTCCGGCTGTCCGACGGCTTCGGGGCGCCCCGCGGCGGCCCAAAAGGCCATCTCGGCCCAGGATGAGAGATTCCCCCATTCACCCGGTATCCAGGGCGTGACTCGGATGGAATTGTCGGAGAAATCGACGCGATCGATGACCGCCAGAATATCGCCCGGAACTATCTCCGCCCAGGCCACCGCGCCGGAGGAATCCAGGAGGACCCCCAGGGTTTCCCCTGGAGATATATCGCGGGGATACACGCGCTCCTTACCTCTATACACGGGAACGCCGGACACCTCGAGGGACGCCACGTTACCGTCATCGAGCTGGAGGGAAACCTCCTCGCCCGCCGCACTCCTTTTGAGCACCTTGCCTCGGAGATCGAAAAGGGTGCCGCGGTAATCCATGGCTCGCCGCAGCAGGGTTGCCGCCTCGGCCCTGGTCGTCAACTCTCCGGGTCGATAGGTACCATCGGGGAATCCTCGCATGAAACCCATAGAGCTAGACCAGGTTATGGCGTCCCCCGCCCAACCGGGTATGTCATCAGCGTCGGCATATTCCAAATCTCCGGGCGCTTCCGGCGTTTCGAAGGCACGATGAATCATCGTGGAGAGTTCCGCCCGCGTTATGGGTGCATCCGGCTGGAAGTTTCCGCCGGGATAACCCTCGACGATTTCCATGTGAAAAGCTATGTGGGCGTACCTGGCAAACCAGTGCTCCTCGCCGATGTCGGCAAAGATATCGGACGAATAATTCGGTTGGGTATCCGAGGACGCGCGCGGCGTGGGACCCAACCCGAAACCGGAGACCACCATCGCGACGAGTTCGGCTCGAGTGACGGGTTGATTGGGTCGGAAGGTCCCGTCATCGTAAGAATCCGCGGCTTCGGCGGCGATGATCAGGCCGATATCTCTCTCCGCCCAGTGGCCCGAAGCGTCGGGAGGCATGGCGAATGCGACGGAGGAGCCCATGAGAAGAGCACTCGCGCAAAGAAGCGCCAGCATTAATCGGGAAATGACTCCCAAATGCCTCATCGCGAAACCTCCTCCATCCGATCGAAACCTCCAGATTATCCCGGTGATGCCCCATTTTGGGAGATGCCACTAGCGTCCATCATTGCCGCTCCTCCGCCTCACCTATCTCGGCGGAATCTCTAAGAACTTGTCGGGGCAAACAAAAGCGGCTTTCCCGGAGGGTACGTCATCCATACTCGCGCCGGGAAAGTGTATTTCGATGCGACCCCCGCTGTAGCCTGCAAATCCCGGCAATTCGGAGCTGACCGGCCGAGGGACGGGCGCCGGATAAACGACTCTAAAACCACGGTTGCCGTGGAACGGGACGGCTTGTGCTCGGCAGATTTGCGGGGCCGCTGCGAATCTGGTCGCCACCGACCCCGCAAATGGGATTCCTATCGACTCGTTTATTCCGCTTCCTCTATCGAAACGACGAAGTAGCCATCGTAGGTCAGTTCCACTTGGTCATCAGATTTGAAATCCCATCCATAGGCATCTTCGGAAGATAGGCCGTACTCACCGTCGACCAGGAAGTACATCGATTCGTCGTCCACCTCTATTTCGAGCGTCGCGTCATCGTCATCGTATTCGATGAACTCACCGACGAAAGTCCCAGAAACTCTATCGGCGACGATATCTACCACGGGGCCGTCTTCACCGTCGGTGCGAAGCTCCACCTCATATCCGGGCAGGATATACTCGAGGTCGGCATCTTCTCCATCGAGTATGACTTCGAGTTCGTCGAGATCTCCTTCGAAGTCCAGCTCATTATCGTCTTCGTCGATGATGCTCAGGGTGAACTCTCCATCATCGTCGTCGATGTCCAGCTCATCCAAAATGCCGAAGGAGGCTGGAAACTCTTCGGAGGGCTCGATGGTAACCTCTAAGGCCACGTCGTCCCGCACCTTTAGAGTAACCAGATCTCCGTATTGGGGACTGTGATTCCAATTGAGGGAAGTCCATTCCTTCAGCTCGAACTCCTCGAAGTCCTCTTCATCGCCCTCGACGAAGATCTCTATCTCGCCATCATCGTCTTCCTCCGGCAGTTCCAACTCGTCCAGGGTACCCGCGACGGTCTCCAAGGTTGCGCGCGCGAAGATGTACTCGACGTCGCCTCCCGGTCGATAATACATGTCCACCCGGTCGCCCGCCCTCAAATCATCGAGTTCGGCGAGATGCTCCGTGAAGCCGTAGCGCAACCAGACTTCCACGTCCGAATCGAGATCGTATACCGCTTCGTCTTCTTCACCCAAAGGATTGATCTCGATCCACTTATCGTCGTCGTCAACTTCGAGGATATCTCCCTCGACGTGGAGCATGCCCGCCTGGTCGTCTTCCCAATCCGTACTAATATCCAACAGCTCGGCCATGTTGCTCAGCACGGTGGCGAATTCCGCCCGACTGATGGAGGCGCGGGGACGAAGGGTACCGTCGGGATAACCTCCGAATATCCCCAAGTCCAACGCCAATGCCAGGCTGTCGCGGTACTCGGAGCTTATCGCCGGATAATCGGGGTAGTCTTCCAGCTTATCCAGGAGACCATCCAGGTCATCGTCAGCTTCATCGAGCTCGTCCGAGTCGGCCTCATCGAGCACTCGGAGCATGACGTGGGCGACCCATTCCCGCTTTGCTGCGGCGTTGGGACGGAAGTTCTCGTCATTTTCGAACAGCTCGTAATCGTCCGCGGCCCGCAGCCACCCGCGCGCCCATTCCGCTCCGGAGAGATCGAACTCCAAATCGTCCAGGTCATCGTCCGCATCGACTTCACCGAGCATACGTACCGCCACGGTGAGGACCTCGGCCCGCTTTACCGGCGCGTTCGGCGCGAAGGATCCCGGACCCCGACCGACCATGAGGTTCATCAATCTAGCCCTCGTGACGTAGGCCAGCGCCCAGGGAGCCTCGTCCATATCCTCGAAGCCGAAAGCCTGGGCAACGTGTCGCATTGCGCGTTGCCTCATCTCCGCGAATTTGGCTTCCCAGTATTCCAGGTGACGTTCCAGAGTCTCTTCGTCGAATTCTGCAAGACCCGCCGAAAGATCATCTTCGTCGGCGTCGAACCAGGATGGAATGGCCATAGCGGTCGAACCAAAAACCAGGACGAATACCAAAGACAAAACCAGAAGTGATAAAACCTTACCTTTCAAGAATCCGCACCCCTTTCACTCAAACAAATACACCAAATCGTCTCTCACGCTAAAGAATGTCGAGGGATGGTTCTCCTATCCGGGGGTGGGTCGATTCCCACCCCCGGATGTAATCGCGTCAGTCGGCCGCCGGGGCGTCCGCGGGGCGCTTCAGACCCAGCTGTCCGAGGTGGACGCGGAATGCGGAAAGCATCTGCCTGTCCACCCTGAAAGCGGGATTATCCGTTTCGACTTCCTCTTCTTCCAATTCACCGTAACCGAGGGGGGAATCGACATACCCCGTCATCTCAAGTATGCGGCCGAGGGTGACCGTATCCAATTCACCGGTCATGGGGATGCCCTGATCCCCCTGGAATTCCAGCACGGCCCGCACGGCCATGGCATCGTATTCTCCGTTTACCTCGCCCTTGAAATAACCCAGGTTCCGAAGCCGCGATTTCAGGGACTCGACGTCGGGGCCGATGTCACCCCGGATCAAGTGGCGATCGAAGGTCGCAAAGCGGGGACTCGGCTCCACACTGCCGGTGCGCGAAATGTAAATGTCGGGATCCAATCCGCGATTGGCGATCGCGTAACCCGAAGGCAACAGGTACTCCGCAGTGGTCAGGCGCAAACCGTTGCCGTCCACGTCGTAGATGGATTGCACCATACCCTTCCCGTAGGAGTTCTCACCGACCAAAAGCGCGCTGCCGCGCTCCCTCGCGACGCCGGCGAGTATCTCGGCGCCGCTGGCCGTACCGCCGTCCATCACTACGGTCATCGGGATATCGATTCCCGGAGAATCATCTTCGAAGCGCGAGAGGACTTCGTCGCGTCCCCGCGTCTCCAAAATATCCCCGGCCGGGACCAAGAGTGCCGCCGTGTCCACCGCTGACTGCAAAATGCCGCCGGGATTTCCGCGAACGTCTATTACCAATCCTTCGGCGCCATCCAAACGTTCCAGGGCACGTTCCATCTCTTCCGGGGTGGTATCGGAAAACTCCCTTATCGTCACGTAACCGATCTCGACCCCGTGAATCTCCACCAGATCGAAGTCCAGGGTCGGTTGGGCTATCTCCTCGCGGACTATCTCGATGTTATCTATGATCTCTCCATCGCGTTCCACCGAAATACTGACAGTGGTTCCCGCCTCACCCCGTATCAAGTCCACCAGGTCCGTCAGAGGCATATCACCAACCTCGCGTCCATCGACGCCATGTATGATGTCGCCTCGCTGCAACCCCGCTTCGTAGGCCGGACCGTGGCGGAATACCTCCATCACCAACGCGCCAGCCGGTGCCGAGGTGACCCTTATTCCGATCCCCGCGTATGTGGGTTGATAATAGCGGTCCATCATCTCCGAGAAATCTTCTTCTTCGATGAAGTCCGCGTAGGGATCGTTGAGCGTCACGAGCGCCCCGCGGATGGCGTTCTTTATCAAGGCGTCCCGTTCCACTTCCACGAGAGATCGTTCGGAAATGATCTCCAGGGAACGCCGAAATGTCGCGAGCAATTCGTCATCTTCGTCTTCCACGTCGTCGGTGGCAAAGACTCTCAGAGAACCGAACGGTTGCACGGTTCCCCCGAAAGTTACCGCCCCCAGCAGGAAGGCTCCCAACACCAAAAAAGTTACCGTCGTAATTGATAATCTACGCAAAAAAGCATCTCCCCTCGAAGATCGATTGACATGAACTCATTGTACACCCTCGATGGGCATAAATAGCACCGAATGGTCAAATCCATAGAATTGGGATTGCGATGCTCGGCCGAAACGCTCTCTTCGTTGAGGAACCATTCCCGCCGGGCAGTCGGCGCAATCTGGCCTGCGGGATCGTCCGATTGCATCCCGGAGAGTGTCGCACTGATGCCTCACCATTACCAGGTTCGACGAGCCGGGGGGAAGAACTGTTCCAAATCTTTCTGAGGGCATCCTTTCCTCTCGATTGGTTCGTCCTTCACGTCCTACCCATAGTTCATACCCTGTCCACGCGAGGGCGAACCGGAAACGTTTCCGGTTCGGACTGCGCCGTCAACTCGCGGACGAGCTTTGCGCCCGCATCGGAAACCTGCCCGATTCGAGGTTCGCTTCGCTTTTCGAACATGCAGCGCGGAATGATTGCCGGCAACGCTGCCCCAGAATCCCCGCGATTCGGAAGGTGACACCTGCCGCTGCCGGCACGCATTCTGGCAATGACGGCTCCGCAATCCTCGAAAACCCCCCATCGCCACACTCATAAGATCTACCGGGATACTACGATGTGAAGTCTTGGTCGACTTATCCCCCTCGATGCCTCTCTCATCGGGAACGGGCCGCCCGGGTCCGGCGCAATCCTTCCGAACCTCCGGCCATAAGGTTGAGCTGGATTATCTCCTCACTTCAGGAATTCTATTTCGGGCGCGATTATGCCGTCTCGGTAACGGGGAATGAGCCGGATCGGTCTCGCCATATCCTCCGACTCCGCGGGATAGTCCTCCGTGAAGTGAGTACCGCGGCTTTCTTTTCGAGCGTGCGCTGCCAGGGCCACGGCGGCGCCGGTCCAATGAAGGGAGCGTTCTTCGTGCGTACTCGCGCCGAAGGCTTCCCTCCTCAGCCGCCGGCCCACCGCGGCGATAAACTCCTCCATGGAATCCGTCGTTCTGTATGGACCTATCTTCTCGTAGGCGAAGCGGCGATAGGGTTCCGATACTACGGCGCGACGGGTCGTCCATCGGGAGAGATCGAGGGACTCCGCGGTCAATACGTTTTCCGCATTTATCGCCGTAGCGCCGTATCCCGCGGCGTCTGCCGCACTTTTTCCTGCGCGAATGCCGAATACCGTCAGCTCGGTGAGTGCATTTCCTCCAACCCGGTTGGCGCCGTGAACGCCTCCTGTGACCTCACCGCAGGCGAGGAGTCCCGGTACCTCCGTACGCCCCCGTTCATCGACCACGATCCCCCCGCACATGAAGTGTGAAACGGGTGACACCTCTACCGGGCGCCAGGGATCTTGGGTGCCCGGGCCCGACATGAGGCGCGCGCGGTGTTCGAGACGCGGGTCGCGGCGATCATTTTCCGGAAGGTCCTCGAGGTGTAGGACGACGTGTCCCGTCTCGCGTCTCTTCTGAGCGATGGCCCGCGACAATCTATCCCGGGCCAGCATATTGATTTCTCGGCCCGAAGATAATCCCCATTCCTCCAACAGGGGGGTGAGGAAGTCTCTGCCCTCACCATCGGTCAATCGCACCCTGTCCAATATGCGTGCATCCATGTACCAGGTACGGGACACCTCCGGCCCGGGACCCAGCGGATAGAATTGTACGAATTCCATATCCCGCAGGGAGCAACCCGCCGAAAATCCGAGAAGATAACCGTCCCCGGTGAGCCCTCGGGGATTGTCGGTGTGGGAAAACGTCCACGCTCCACCGCCCGTAGCCAACACCGTCGCGGCCGCCCTAAAGACCCTCTTATCGCCGGATTTATCCTCACCGAGGGCACCTCCGATGGGACCTCCGAATCCGTCTCCGAGCAATCCCGTTATTCGAATCGGGTGATGTATCTCGACTCCGAGCTCTTCACAACGACGGAGAAGGGGCATGGTCATAGCGGTACCTTTGACCAGCTTACCCAAATCTCGTCCCGCCATTGCCGCTCCACCGCGACGGTAATCCAGGGCCACTCCCCGCTCTCGCAGCCAATCCAGGGCGGCGGGACCTTCCGAGGCCACGGTGGAGACCAGTCCGAAATCGTTAATCCCGCGCCCCGTTTCCATGGTGAGATCGCGGTGCCGATCGGGTTCGAAACCGCCCACGGCGGCGGTGAATCCGCCTCCAGCGTAGGCGGTACAGGAAAGCAGGCCCGGCGGACCCTTGCTAACCATTACAACTTCGGCACCGGCTTCGGCAGCAGAAAGGGCGGCAACCAGAGCGGCTCCGCCTCCGCCGATCACCAGTACGTCAGAGGTAATCGCTTCTCTCATTCATCATCATCTCTCTTCTATGCGCTCGGATTCCGCGACGGGCGGATCCCCGCGAAAACCGGGATCCCGCCCGCCTTCATCGCGTCCGCCGTAAACCCTGATGGGTTCGGTGACGTTACGCAAGTACTTCGTAGTGTCGCTTGACGATGTCGAGTATACCCATCGCTTCCAGCCTATCGTAGGGTAGGGCGGTGGTAGCCACCACGACGCCGGGCAAACGACCGATCTCTATCGCGCCGCGGATGGTACAGCGATTGCGGACCTCGTCGAGTTCGTAGCCCGTCAGGGCGGCCATCCGGCGAAGGGCGCAGTCGGTGGCCTCGTTTATGGTAGCTCCCGAGCCGATGAAACCCACGGGCAGCGTCGGCTCCTCCAAAGTAAACCCGAGTCTTTGGGCGAGACTCCTCGCACTCTCCAGAGCGCCCTCACTCAGGGGGCGTGCCTCCGGGGGAATCAACTCGGGACGGGTCAGCAGGAGAGGGCCCTCGAGATGCAAACCCGATAGGACTTCCACTTCCAGGGTTACCTCGGCGCTTACATCCGTAGTGTGACCCGCTATTTCCCCATCTCCCTGCATGGCGTGCACGTCGCCGACGTATATTCCCGCACCGGGTACCTTGGCCGGAACGATGAGGAGGCTGCCTTCGGTCACGTCGTTTACGTCCATGTGCCCGTCCGTACGTCCCTCCAATTGATCCTCGGTCAACGCGAGGTCGTGTCCGGCTCCGATTAGGAAACCGCCGAAGTCGCCGGCATTGTGAGAAGAAGGTATCGGTACGGAAGGGCAGGAACCGATGTTTCCTACCATGGGGCGTACCGGGCTCACTATGCCCGGAAGATCCGCCGTGGCCAACAAATTGGTGGAATACTGCGACGATTCCGCAGGCAATGCGCTGAAAGCGGAAGCTGCACGAGATATCTCCTCGGCGATCTCCTCGGATACCGTAACTCCAACACCATGGTCTTCATCGAAAATCATGGTGTAACCGTGTGCCAGCCTGAAAGATGCGACCGGGGTGTCGCACTCGCGACATCGTACGGCTTCGGATCCCGTGCCCTCCACATAGGTTTCGGGGTTGACCTTGCCACATCCGGGACATTTCGGGGCCACGAAGGGATCATCCACGAAATTGCCCTCCACGGGCGAATCGGTTCCGGAGGTGGTGGCGGTAGATGTTATGCGAACTCGCTTTATGTCGAGCGCCACGGCATCTCCCACTTCGGCGCCCTCTACGGCGATGGGTCGGGTTACCTCGTGACCGCTGGGATAATCTGGCGTTATCATCGGTCCCCAACAACCCGGGCTCGTGCGCGCGACGATCGTTCCGCCGTCGGCCACCGGCCCGAGCATCTCCTCCGAAGGATCCAACACCCAGGACATGGCAGTGGTTTGCACTAATTTCGAGGCCATGAAATGACTCCCCTTTCCCGAGGTATTCACAGGTGAACATTCGATAACTCTCGGTGCATTTCCCGACAGTCATGGTTCGTCAATACATTTCGTGTCGGGGAGGTATAAATCCCGCCCGGGTTGGGGTGACAAATAGAAATACCCCGACCCTTTTTGGGGATCGGGGTAAATAGCATCCGGCGGCGACCTACTCTCCCGGGGGGTTACCCCCCGAGTACCATCGGCGCTGGAGGGCTTAACTGCCGTGTTCGGGATGGGAACGGGTGTGGCCCCTCCGCTATCGCCACCGGAAAGGTATTCACTTTTCGGCAAACGCATGTGTGATGTGGGTGATGTAATATCGACGGGCCAACGGGTTCGGTGGC
>JAWODQ010000091.1:0-7732 GCA_046483165.1 Bacillota bacterium
ATCTCACCGGCCTTCTGCATGGATAGGAGTTTGGAAGCGACAATGAGGGCGCAAATCGCCCCATGCGCATCCGAGACCAGTCCTATTTGTGCGGGTCGGGCTCCGACTCCGCCGAGGCGCCCGACCACTCCGAGCGTCGGGGCATCACCCCCGCGGGAAGCGGCCTCGGATCCGACGAGGGTCAACCTCACAAAATCGGTGCTCCCCTCTTCTCCTCGCACCGTCTCCACCTCGACAGTCTGCAAACCTCGATTGCTGAAGTGACTTCTGACCTGGTCGCCGTCCACCGACGCACCATCGAGCAAATCTGCGATGTCCAACACGTGACGCAATATCACGATGCCACCTCCCCATCTCTAACTTCTGAGCAAAACTTCTCCGAAGAGTGCTCCTGCGGGACGGCCTCCCCTCACGGCCATACCACCGTTGACCAAAACGGTATCTATGCCCGCGGGAAAGCTGTGAGGTTCTTCGTAGGTAGCGGTATCTCGAATAGTATCCGGATCGAACAAGACCAGGTCGGCGGCGAAACCGGGAGCTATCAAGCCGCGGTCCAGGAGACCCAGTTTGGCCGCCGGCCACGACGTCATCTTCGCCACCGCGAGCTCCACAGGCATTATTCCTTCTTCGCGTGCGTATCTTCCTATCACTCGAGGGAAAGTCCCGTAGTTTCTGGGATGCGGTTTTCCTCTCCCGAGCGGACCTTCCGGAGACAATGCACTTCCGTCGCTTCCGATCATGACCAGGGGACTTGTGAGAACCCTTTTGACATCTTCCTCACACATACCTCGATAGACCATCGTAGTTTCGCCGTCTTCGTCCTCCAATAGATCCAGTACAAGTTTGCGCGGATCCGCGGCTCTTTCGGCGGCCACCCCGGCCACCGTACGCCCCTCGAGCGCTCTATTCCCCTCCCCGTTTACGGTGGCGATCATGATGTCGTCCCACTCGATACTGTCGCCCCACTCTTCGATGATGCGCTCCTTCGTCCGTGCATCGGCGAGGCGTCTCAACATCGCCTCTTTGCCCCCATCGTGCACCCAATCGGGAAGAGTGGTCCGAAGGCTCGTCGATGAGGCGGTATAGGGATAGGCATCCCCGGTTATATCTAACCCTTCACTTCGGGCTCGTTCCATCACTTGAAGGGCTTCTTCCACCAGACCCCAGTTTGCCCGTTCGAAGGCCTTGAGATGAGAGATCTGTACCCGGCAACCACCCCTGTTGCCGACCTCGATGGCTTCTCCCAGGGCCTCCACGAGGTACTCTCTCTCATCCCGAAGGTGGGTGAAGTAGATGGCATCGAACTCACCCAATACCTCTCCCAGACCGAAGAGTTCCTCTCCCTCCGAGTAGACGCCGGGGGGATAGATCAACCCCGTTGACATGCCGAAGGCCCCGTCGCGCAGGGCATCGCGGAGGACTCTTTTCATTCTCTCCATCTCTTCGGCCGAAGGGGCACGATCCTCCTCTCCCATGGCGAGACTTCGAATATTGCCGTGGCCAACGACGGGAAGTACGTTGACCCCGACTCCCCTGTGATCCAGTAGTCTGAGATATTGCGACATCGAAGCCCAGGAGACCTCCGGGCTGAACACCTCGGGCCAACGTTCGTGTACTTCCGCCATACCGCGGGCATCGAGCGGCGCCGCGGAGATTCCACACTGTCCTATGACCTCTGAGGTTACACCCTGAAGCAGTTTGCTCGGGGCCCTTGGATCGACCAGGAGATTGAAGTCGGAATGCGAGTGTATATCGATAAAACCGGGCGCGAGCGTGAGGCCGGCGGCATCGATGACTTCCCCCGCATCTTCTCGGGCGAGGTCTCCGACCGCCGCGATACGACCGGCCCTAACCGCGACGTCGGCCTCGAACCAGGGACCTCCCGTCCCATTCATCACCCTGGCTCCACGTATTATGACATCCAACATCGCAAAACCCTTCTTTCGCTCCTCCAACCGAGGGACAACGATAACGAGACTGCCCCGGGCGATTAAGTCACCCTCGTTGGAGCATCATTTTTCCCGCCAGGCCTCGTAAATGCGGTAGAGATTCGCTTTAGTGAGCCGGTGTCCCCGGGCGACGGTCGCCACCGCCTGCGACGGTCGATAACCTCCATCGACCAACATCTGGATCTCCCGCATCAACAAATCGTCACGGCCGGGGAGGCTCTCCTCCGGGAGGTTCTCGGAGCTATCCGAGTTTTCCTCTTCGAGGCGATACCCCGACGGCGCCACCATGACGGTGAATTCGCCTCGCAAAGAGCCGGGATTATCACCAAACCATCGCAACAGTTCCTCGGGCATTCCCACTCGCGTGTCCTCATACAATTTGGTGAGCTCGCGGGATACGGCGATGAGGCGGCGTGGGGCAGTTCTTTGAAGCACTTCCAACAGGTGGGTGACTCTCGAACGCCCCTCGTAAAGCACGAGGGTCAAATCCAAGAGCAGATACCTTTCCAGCCAGTCTACGGCGGCCTCACCACGGGGCGGAAAACCCAAGAATGCGAAGCGGTGGGTGGGGAGGCCGCTCACAGAGAGGGCGGCCAGCGCCGCCGAGGGACCGGGGATGGCCCGGACGGGAAAACCTCGTTTACGGGCTTCCCTCACCAGACGAAATCCGGGATCCGAGATACCGGGCGTACCGGCCTCGCTGATGAGGGCGACATCCTTGCCTCCAATTAGGATGTCGACCAATTCGGTCACTCGAGATCTTTCGTTGTGCTCGTGGAAACTGATCAGGTGGGACTCGGTAATACCGGCGTGCTGCAAGAGAAGGCCGGCCGCCCTGGTATCTTCTGCCGCTATGGTGTCCACTTCGTCCAGGACTCGAGCCGCCCTGGGACTCAGATCCTCGAGATTACCGATGGGCGTGGCGACGACGTAAAGCGTTCCACTGCCCTGCTCGCCACCCATGCTCTACGCTCCAATCAAGAAAGGACCCTCGTGGCACCTTCGGCGGAAATGATTCGCCTCCTCGCGATGGCTCTACTCGCGACTGCGACTTACCTCGTCGGCATCGTAGGTGACCGTTTCGTTGTCTTCCATCCGGACCTGGACCCTGCCATCGAGGGCATTGGTGCGCACTACTTTCCCTACCCCATCGTCGGTGACCACCTTGGTTCCGGGTTTGTAGGCATTATTCTGCATGTTCTTATAGGTGGGATCCTCGAACTGCAGGCAACACATAAGCCGGCCGCAGAGACCGGAGATTTTCGTGGGATTGAGGGATAGATTCTGACGTTTGGCCATGCGTATGGATATGGGCGAAAACTCCGTCAGGAAAGTGGCGCAGCAACACTCCCTCCCGCAGGGACCAATCCCCCCGATCATCTTCGCCTCGTCGCGGACGCCGATCTGCCGAAGTTCTATCCTGGTGTGAAATGTTCCCGCCAGATCCCTAACCAGCTCGCGAAAATCCACGCGCCCATCGGCGGTGAAGTAAAAGATGAGTTGCCCGCCGTCGAAGGCGTACTCGGCGTCGACTATCTGCATCTCGAGACCGTGTTTTCCGACCTTCTCCTCGCAAATCTCGATCGCCTTCTGCGCGCGTTCCTCGTTGTGCCAGGCGCGCACTCGATCTTCATCGGTGGCCACCCTGAGCACCGGTCGGAGCGGGCTGACCACCTCGTCATCGGAAATAGTGCGCGGACCGAATACTACCTCGCCTATGGATTGGCCGCGCGATGTTTCCACGATAACTTCATCGCCCGGCTTGAGCTCGTTGCCCGCCGGATCGAATGAGTAGATTTTCGAAGCCTCTTTGAATCGAATGCCCACCACATCGGGCATCGCTTTTCCCCCCGTCGCCGCTCGAGGCGGCAGTTTACGTAATTATAGGTTCAGATCAAGATATCCCGCAACTCGATCAAGCATACTTCCAGGGCCAATCGGCGATTGGCATTCGCCCGCAAAGCCTCGCCGGTTTCGGTCAATACGTCGACGATCCCGGAGTATTGTCGCGGGCTAATCTTCCCTTCATGCATTGCGCGTCGGAAGGTGACAGCCGCGATGTCGATCCTGTGCTCGGCGGATTCGGCGTCGGCGCCGAGCTTCTCTGCCCAATCGGAAATCTGAGCCGGGGAGAGGGAATCGGTCATCAGTGATTCGACTAAGGTGCCCAGGGACTGCCATATCGCGGTACCTTCTGACGATGTCATTTCCCCGGCAATCTCGAGATCACCACCCGATATCGCAAATATGTCGGAGATCCTTGCGGCGTCGACACCTTCGGTGCGCAATCGCCGGCGGAAGGCCTCGATTCCCGGATTGCCGAACGGAATCGTCACGCATCGGGAACGGACCGTCGGCAACATGTACCCCGGACCCGGCGCGATTAAAAGTAATGAGGATTCTCCGAGGGGATCCTCCAACGTCTTGAGGAGAGCATTTTGGGCGTGGGGAGTCAGTTTCTCCGCCTCGGGGATAATCACGACCTTGCGGCCACCGTAGAATGAACGCCGGCTAAGCGGTTCCCTTATCTGGGTTCTCACTTCCTCGATGCCGATGCTGGCCTTCTTGCCGATGCGTTCCACCACGTGAATATCGGGGTGGGTCTCGGGCTCCATGGCGCAGCTGTCGCACTCCCCGCAGGGGACATCCCGACCCTCGGACCGTCGGCAAACCAATCCGCGGGCAAACCAGCGGGCGGCCTCGCTCCGTCCGAGACCACGGGATCCGACGAACAAATAGGCCGAGCTCGCCGCGCCGCGATCCAGTATTCCGCGAAGCATCCGAAAGGCCGTCGGTTGCTCCCTTCGAAACTCGTCGATACTCCAGGTTACAGATTGGGCATCTTCGATGATCCGCACCTCCGCCTAGATTTGGACGAAGCGTTCCACGTCGAGGACGAAAACCGTCGCACCACCGACGGTCACTTCCACGGGATACGGCACGTAGGACTCGCCGGTACTGCCGCTGATCGGGGTCAAAGGCGTCACCGTCTGCTCCCTGGTACGACAGACACGTTTGATCGCGTCCAACACTTCGCCGACGGCTCCGCTTTCGCAACCGATGAGCAATGTGGTGTTACCCTCGCGCAGAAATCCTCCGGTGCTAGAAAGCTTGGTAGCGCGGTATCCCGCGTCGACTAAGGCCTGAAGTAGGTCGGGCGCATCCTTATCCTGGACTACGGTCACGACCAATTTCACTTCGAGATCCCCCCTATTCTCTACTTTCCTGGCGTTCTCCGCCCGACGTTCAGGCGGTTCATAACGATCTCTCTAATCTCCGCCGCCGTTGCATCCACTCCACTCGTGGTGTCAACTATCACCATTCTTTCGGGATGCCGCTGGGCCAATTCCGCATATCCCAACCGAACCCGTCGATGAAACTCCTCATCTCTAGTTTCAATTCTATCAGGTTGTACGATCTCTCCCGAAGCGACGAGTTCACTGCCCCTGCCCAGGACTATGGTCAAATCGGGGATCGCGAGACGCAACGCCCATCGATTGACCGAGATGACATCGTCTTCTTCCAGGCCGAGACCGAAGGCCTGATAGGCGATGCTCGAGTCGATATACCTATCGCATATGACGACTTTCCTTCGCTGCAGGGCGGGTCGAATGACGGTATGGACGAGCTCCGCGCGGGCTGCGGCGAAAAGTAAAGCTTCGGTGGCCGGCACCAATTCTTCACCGTCACCCAGTAATATGCGACGTATCCTCTCTCCAACCTCGGTGCCGCCGGGCTCACGCGTGCGCACAACGACATGGCCGCGTTCGGTCATCCAGGAGGTGAGCAAATTAGCCTGGGTACTCTTTCCGGAGGATTCGGCTCCCTCGAATGAGATAAAGAAACCCCGTGCTCCGGGGTTTGAATCGGAACCCGAATCGGCGGGGTACGCCGACCCGGAGTCGTCGGTTTGCATAGGATGAAACCCCTCTATTCATGTCCGAATGGTGCCCGGTTCTCGCAGTCAGATACCGAGTGTAGTAGATGGCTTGGTTATCCACAATATTTCTACGGTAGCCCAAAGCATTCCTCCTCACCATCACCGGGCGAGACGTCGGGCGGGAACCTCCACTCTAACCAGACGACGGAGGATAAACAAGTTTAGAATCAGTCCGCACGCGAGGGCAATGGGAGCCATAATGCCGCCGACGGCGGGATAGAGATAGACGGATCCAAAGGCTATGGTTACCACGGTAGCCAAGTCAGCCGCCTTGGCGATGCCGATGGCCGCGGTACTTCGGGTTTTCATGGCCACTCCCACCCAGATGTCGACCAATCCGCCGAGTATTACGTAACTTACGGTGACCAGAATTATCGTTTGCGCTGCCCCGAGCAATCCCGCCTCGATTCCCATCAAGTTGGAGAGGATCGAGACGGCACCCCCAGACAATACCAGTACCGCCAACAGGAGAGCATCGAGTCCGATGATCCAGTAACCGACTTTTCGTAGGCTTTGCCACCATCGTCCGCTTTCGAGGAACACCAGGATCGTCTGCCCCAGGTTGGGGTGTACGAAGGCCACGAACAAGAAGGCAAGGCTCCAGGCTACCTGGAAGGCGGCGAGACTGCGTTCGGGGTTGAGCCCTCGGGCCAGCGCCGCGTTGATGGCGGGGAAAGTAAGGGAACCCAGGTAGCCATTGACGACCAGGGGTATCAGGAACTTCACGATTTCTCTCACGCTCGAGGACTCACCGGTTACGGGGACGGCGGGAATCACGTCCGAACCTACCCTTCCGAGATAGACGGCGGCCAAAGCGCAGCCCAACGCTTCGAAGAGCATTCCCGAAACCCAGATGGCTGCACCCACGCCCGTCGGACTGAACCATCCCATACCGGGGAGAATCAACGCCAGGGATATCATCAACCCCAACCGAAACAGAATCGCGACGATCATTAGGGGGGTTCTGCGATGGATCAGAATGACTGCCTGCCCCCAGCCGCGCACCGCGTAGATCGTTGGCAGGAGTATGCACAACCTCACGACATCCAATACGTCGGGCAACAGATCTCGCGGGGCTCCGAAGATGCCTGAATACACGAAGGCACCCAGGGAAGTGTACGCCAGCAGAGCTATCCACGCGGTAAGACCCAGTACCATCGCAAAGGTTACGCGCAACGCATTGCCCATGCTGACCCGATCCGTGCCCACTGCAATCATCATGTTCCGGTTGCTCCAAAGCGGCGACGCAAAGAGATTAGTAACGGTCTGACCCAGGGCGAACGCCGCCAAAGCCGCCTCGGGGCGAATGGTTCGAGCGAGGCCGGCATTCACGATGGTAAAAGTGCTGGCCATGATGAGGGCGGTGATGCCCAGCGGAATCTGGAACCGGAGTATGGCACTGCGGCGTTCCCGTTCCTCCAGATCTATTACCTTACGCTGAGCAACGGCGCGACGCAAAAACCGGTCTAATCCCAACCCGAAACACCCACTTTCTCCACCAAACCGCTCATCATGAGGGATGATCGATCGATTCAATCCCCGTCAGTCATGTTTCGTCAATACATTTCGTGTCTGGGAGGTATAAATCCCGCCCGGGGTAGGGTGACAAATAGAAATACCCCGACCCTTTTTGGGGGATCGGGGTAAATAGTATCCGGCGGCGACCTACTCTCCCGGGGGGTTACCCCCCGAGTACCATCGGCGCTGGAGGGCTTAACTGCCGTGTTCGGGATGGGAACGGGTGTGGCCCCTCCGCTATCGCCACCGGAAAGGTATTCACTTTTCGGCAAACGCATGTGTGATGTGGGTGATGTAATATCGACGGGCCAACGGGTTCGGTGGC
>JAWODQ010000105.1:0-14422 GCA_046483165.1 Bacillota bacterium
CTGGACTTCCGGATCTCCCAGTTCTCGGCGGATGGCACGGTGAGTCTCGTAGGTATCGAGACCCCACAGGTGGTCGGCGTCTCGTATCTCGATACGGTCGTCTTCGATGAACACGTACACCGGACGAGGAGCACGGCCCTCAAGGACTATCTGGTCCCAACCGGCGAACCGCATCTCCGAGCCGAAAAATCCTCCCGCGTTGGAGTCACCGACGAGGCCGGTCTGGGGAGAACGGGCGCTCACATTGAAGCGGCCACCGGGGAATAGAGTGCCGTTGAGCGGCCCCGTACCGAAGACTAGCTTGTTTTCGGGACCCAGCGGATCGGTACCCGCGGGGATTTCTCGGAATATTCGGTACATGTTCAGGCCGCGGGAACCGATGAATTGCCGCATCAAGGATTCCGGTATCTCCTCGGTGCTCCAGGATTCTTGCGAGAGGTCGATGCGCAGCAGTCGACCGGGCTTTTCCCCTCTCATGACGACCCCGCCTTCCCGGCAATCTCCCCGGCGAGCCGGTGTCTTCTCCTGGATTCGGGCCGGTGGGTTTCCTCGTAGCGGAGGGCTTCGGTCATGCACCTCTTGACGCACTCCGGATCTCCCCCGCAGAGGTCGCAGATCAGGGGAAAACCGTCGCGGGGATGCATGCTTATGGCGGCGTGGGGGCAGGCCTGGATGCAGAGTCCACATCCGGAACAAAGCTCGACTTGTACTCCTATCGTCCCCCCGGGTCGCCCATATAGGGCACCGCTCGGACAGGCTTGCACACAGGCCGGGCGGTGACACATTCGGCAGACCACCGGAAAATCGATTCCGCGGTGTTCATCTTTGGCGACTCTTATCCTGGAAAGATCCGGGCTGAAGGTATCGGTATGGGCGAAGGAACAGGCCATCTCGCAGGCCTTGCAGCCGGTGCAAGCTCCGGGATCTACGGTGATAACCTTCACGATTGCACCTCCACGTGCGTCACATTACTCACTTCGGAAATCGATCGAGTCGGGATCTTTAGCGTTCGCAATTGCCGTTAGCGGCGTGCTGGCTTCACATGATACGCCCACGTAGCATTTGCCGCAGGGCGAATAGGGAAATCCGTAGCGGTCACGTACGCCCGGTCCTTTCACCTCGCGTAAGTACGTCCGACAGAGTTCGATATCTTTTCCGTCTATGCTCAATGCCCCAACGGGGCATCTCTCGATACACTCGCCGCAGTCTTTTGTTTCGAGCTGCGGGCAGGATCGAAACGGGTTCTTGTTCCCGATGGGTTCGGCATCGAGGGGGAGGGATGTGACCACGCTGCCGAAGCGGCCGGCCATGCCGCGGCGCGTGATCAGTCCTCGATTGAGGCCGAAGGCACCGAGATTGGCCGCGAAGGCGACGTGGCGCTCGGACCAGTTGCTTCGGAGATCTATCACCCGGTAGTCGGGGTGCAAAAGTGGTGCCACGGCGTCGTATCCTGCCCGTTGCAGGCGGGATACCAAAACGCGGCGTAGCCGATCGTTCAAAGCTTCACCCCAAAAGCGGGCGAAAATCCATTCGGTGGACGCGTCTTCTCCATCCTCGTTGCTTCGTCGGATTTCTGGACCGATGGGGAGAAAGTAGGATATCACCGTTTTCGCGGTGGACAGCCATTCCCGGGGGGTGCGGTGATGAAGGGCGATGATGTCGGGATTGCGGAAATCATCGAATATCGGATCATCGGCCGCGGCGAAGCCGACTATCGGATCCTGGAATATCCGCGGTCCATCCGGTATGAGATTGCCCGGGTCCTTCTCCACGAACTCGGAGATTATTTGGGCGATGTCTTCTCGGTTCACGGTATTCTCCCGTCCTGGGTGTCGTATCATGGACCACCCTTCATTAGGATACCTTTTCTCCGGTGGGAGTTCCTAAACCTCCGAGGGTCATCT
This sequence comes from Bacillota bacterium, assembly GCA_046483165.1. Classification (GTDB taxonomy): domain Bacteria; phylum Bacillota; class Sulfobacillia; order SLMV01; family SLMV01; genus CSSED11-154. Next base: position 1,905 of record JAWODQ010000105.1, read on the forward strand.
TCGAGGAATGCGACGGAGCGGGATAGAATAGAACATAAAACGACGACCACTCAGTTTATCTTTGGAGGGATGGAGTTGCTCAGGTGTCTTGGCGGGCTATTCGCTCTGATCGCCGGATTCGCGGTCTTTCCGTCAACTGCGGTGGCGGGGCCCCTGGACGGTTTGACTTCGATCATCGGAAGGAGCCTTCACGAGATCTTCCGCCCTTTCGGATGGTTCGGCTTGCCCGCATTACAGATAATTGGCGTCCTATCAATAATCATCCGGTTCGCCGCCTATGCGCTCATAGTATTGGTCATTATACTCTTCTTGCGGGATCGTCGCACCGCGACGCCCGAAGATGATCGAGTTGAGGAATCTCGGGAAGAGTCCTCGGAGCGAGGTGCCGCCGAGGAGGGCGTTTCCGGGCCCGAAGCCGGGCTCGCCAGCGAACCCCTTCGAAAAGAGATCGATCGCCTGCGGCGGAGAGTCGACGATTTGGAGCGCAGACTGGCCGAGTTGCAGAGGGACTCGGATAATTCGGGATAAGTGCTCCGCGCGGGTATCTCCATTTCGAATCCCGCGCGGATACCTGCCCGTTTCACCCGGGGTTTAGTACCAGTTGCTCTCAGAGAATCCCCCGGCCATAGCGATGCGCGCTTCGTGTTGCGCGAGGGCGTCGCGAGGCTCGATGTCCAGGACCTCCGGTTGCTTCACTTCGTCGAGGTCCAGGGCCCTATTGTGCTCGGTCGGCATCCAGCTATCGTTTTCCATCGTAACCAGGCCGGCGAGAAGTATTAGTAACCAGCTGAAGGTAAACGCCGGATACAGCGGAGCGTAGAAGTAGGTTTCTACCGGATGGTTATCCGCGATGGCCGCCACCGCCATGATCGTGTACGGTAGTACGATCAATACGTCTGGGAAGTAGGGGATCGCCTCCAAGAGGCTTCCAGCTATACCCCAGGTCTCCCCGCCACCGAGGTAGCTGTGAAGCAAGAACACGGGTGAGGCCGAAAGCAAAACGAACAACTGCCCCAGGCGTAATCCCGCCTCAACCTGCACGGGAGACCACCGTTTCAAACCGGAACGGATCAGCGGAATCATGTACCTGAAAGCCACGGCGAATTGCCCACGAGCCCACCGCAATCTCTGGCGTACGGAGGCGATGAAGGTCAACGGTTTCTCGTCGTACACCCGCGTCTCGTGCGCATACCGGGTTGGGTAACCGTGCAAGACGGCCATCGACGAGTATTCCAAGTCTTCCGTGAGGGTCTCCACGTTCCAGCCGACATCCGCCAGTGCCCGGGCCGAGATGCACATTCCCGTTCCCATGAAGGCGGCACTCAACCCCAGGTTGTACCGCGCCAGCATCATGTATCGGCAGTTGAGCCAAAACAGGAGGCTGTAAGCGGAGGAGATCCAGGTATCGGTGGGATTCTTGCTATCGAGGAATGCCTGTATCAGGTGTTCCCCCGCGAGCAATCGATTGTTCATGACACCGAGGAACTTCGGATCCGCGAGGTTGTCCGCATCGAAGAATACCACGGCATCGTAAATGGTTGAGACTTTTTCGTCCAGGAAACCGAGGCGCTTCAATGCATGCCTAATTGCGTGCCCTTTACCCTTTTTGTCTTCGGAGAAGCGCTCGAACACGTACGCCCCCGCTCGACGGGCGCGCGCGGCCGTGTCGTCATCGCAGTTGTCGGCTACGACATATACGTCGAAAAGATCGCTAGGGTATTCCTGCTCCCGGAGATTTTCCAAAAGGGGGCCGATAACGGCTTCCTCGTTGTGTGCCGGGATCAAGACGGCGAAGCGACTCTCGGGATCTCGCTCCGAAGTATTACCTCCGGAATCCCAGAGGCCGAAAACCCCGATGACGGCCGCATATATGGAGAATACTATTATCAATGTCAAAGCCCAGTCGACGACAAACATTGCGTTGTATCTGCTCCTCCCAGACGATCGTCGCTTTCCACATCAGCTACTTCTGTACCAAGCCTATCAAGTTATGAGCACGCCGTTAAGGAGATTCTTCGGATTGCGAAGTAATGGGTTGGCGTGTCGACCGAACGGCCGAATATTGACAAAGAGTGGACGAGCGGAGATAATATGACTATCGAGTCATATGACCAATGGTCACATCGTTCATCGGGAGGTGATCACAATACCCAGGTCGACCTTTTTCAATCTTCCTGCCGAAAAACGCGAGCGCATATTGGACGTCGCCCTGCGAGCTTTCGCCTCGCGACCCTACGAGAGGGTATCCGTCGCCGAAATGGCCGACGAGGCCGGGATCGCCAAGGGAAGTGTCTACCAATACTTCGAGGACAAGCTGGATCTTTACCGCTACCTGTTGGAGTTGGCGGCCGACGCGAAGTTGCGGTATTTCTCCCGGTGCGTCGACATTTCCGGAGAGGATCTATTCGAAGATCTCAGGACCTTGTTTAAGGCCGGAAGTCACTACGTCCGGGACAATCCTACCTACCACAGGCTGGCCACACGATTCGTCAATAGCCCCGTGCGCGAGGAGATTATCCCGGAGCTAAAGGATAGATCCGAGAACTTCCTGCACGAAATGATCAAAAGAGCACATGAAGCCGGCAACATTCGTAGCGACGTATCCTTAGATCTGGCGGTCTTTTTCGTCAACACCCTGCTTTCGGAATTCGGCAGCTACCTATTTCGGCGGTACAGGAAGGAATGGGAGGACATGGGGACGTCCCGGGATGGGGATTCCGATGCGCTGGAGGGTGCCATAGAAGAGATGATGTCCCTGATAGAATGCGGGCTGAGACCCGAAACGAAGGAGGGGAGGGCCACGCAAGATGATTGACATACGGACTCTCACTTTCCGATATCCCGGTGCCGCCCGGGCGGCGGTGCGGGAGGTATCGTTCACGATAGAGACCGGCGAGATCCTGGGGGTATTGGGGCCGAGCGGCGCCGGCAAGAGCACCCTGCAAAACTGCATGATCGGTCTGTTACCCACCCCCCGCGATGCCGTATTGTACGACGGTGTATCCCTGCAGAAACTGAGAAAGCCCTTTTTCGATCGTATCGGAGTGTCCTTCGAGTATCCCAACCTGTATTCGCGCCTGACGGGCCTGGAGAATCTCCGTTTTCACGCCGGCCTTTACTCCCGAGAAATCAGGTCCCTGGAGGAACTCCTGGAGATGGTGGGGCTAACCGATGCCGCACATAGACGTACCGAGCAGTACTCCAAGGGTATGAAGCAGCGGCTGGTATTCGCCCGGGCAATAATGCATCGCCCCGAGATTTTATTCCTGGATGAGCCGACCGCCGGTCTGGACCCCGGGCTCGCGGACCGAGTGAAGGAGATCATACGAGACGAGCAACGTCGTGGGGCGACGGCGTTCCTGGCGACTCACGACATGCAGGTGGCCGAAGAGCTCTGCGATCGAGTGGCCTTCATCAACGAAGGGCAGCTGGTGGCCATCGACACCCCGCGCAATCTCAAGCTGCTTTACGGACGAAGAAGTGTGGAAGTCGAGTATCGTTTCGGCGAGAGCCTATCGCGCGAGACCCTCTCTTTGGAATCGGCCGGAGATCTGGCGCGTCTGAACCGGCTTTTGGAGGATGGGGCGGTAGAAACGCTGCACTCGCTCGAAGCGTCGCTCGGCAGGGTCTTCGTCGAACTGACGGGCAGGGGGTTACCCGAATGACTCTCCGCCCTTTCCTGTCACGACTCAAGACCGATCTGGTGGTAATGTATCGCAGCGGTTTCGTGGCGGCCACCCTGGTGGTCGCGGTCATTCTCATCATATTGATCCGCTTCGTCCTCCCCGCCGATCTCCCCCCAGGCGCACTGATCTACCTCGTGGACGAAACTGAACAAATGTCCCTGCGCGAAGTATCCGAGGACACGCTCATTCCACTCGAAGATGAGGGTGAACTCCGGGCGGTGATGGAGGGGAATCCCGCCGCCAGGGGACTCGTCTTTCGAAGAGACGGGGACTCCGTTTCCGTCGTGGTCCATCTTCAGGGGACGGAATCGGCCAGGGAAAAGAGGACCCTGGAGGCGCTCGGCGAGGGACTGTATCGTCAGAGTATTGAAGGAGATTTCGGTGCGCCAATTGGCCTAGTCGATATCTCCACAGAGAAACCACCCTTCAATTTGGTGATGGTGCCGATGCTTTTGGGCCTCGAGGTCGCTTTGGCGGGCTTATTCCTCGCGACGGTGATGGTATTTACGGAAAAGGCGGAAGGTACCGTAAGGGCGTACAGTGTGACTCCCCGCGGTGCCTGGATTTATCTGGGCTCCAGGCTCATGGCGACATCTTTGCTGACTTTGGGATACGGTACCTTGCTTTTCTTAACGACTCTGGGCCCCAGTTCGGGATATGTCGCTTCCATGGCGTTGATATTGCTCGGTAGCGTGGCTATTACCTCCGCGGGACTGACTTTAGGTACCTATTTCGACGGCCTGTCGGATTTCATGTACCCCATGATCGGCATAGTCGTCGTGCTGGGCTTGCCCGCCCTGGCCTATCTCACGCCTTCGGCGGCAATCCCGGGTCTACGATTTATTCCGACCTATCCCCTGGTTTTCGGCCTGAGAGAGATCCTCTTCCCCACGGGGAGAGAAGAGATAGTGCGCGGCGCCTGGATGTTATTGAGTGGAGCCGCGGTTATCTTTTCCCTGTGGGCCCATAGGGCGTTGGTCGCCAGGTTCAGGATGGAGGTGTGAGGTTGTGTTGGGTCGTCTGCATCGTTTGATATCTCGCGATCTTTTACACATCGCACGCGAGAATATTCTGATTTACGTCGTCGTGGTCCCGTTGGTAATGGCCCTGGCCGTCCGCCTTATGGTGCCTTCCCTCGAAAGTGCGGAGATTACCGCGGTCGTAGATCCCTCCATTACCGAATTTGAAGAGACTCAACTCGAGGAGTATTTTCGAGTGGAAAGGGTATCCCGACCGAGGGAGCTGCGGGCGAGGGTGAGAGATCTCGATGATGTGGTGGGCTTCGCTCGAGCCGACGATGAAATATCCCTCGTCGCGGAAGGTAACGAACCCGCATATCTCTTGCAGATCGCCAGTTCGGTTCCCGACATCATGGCGGCCGGTGGAACTTCTCTACAATTCGAGCGGGTGCAAAGTGGCGGGGAGGGCTTTCCGACCGCGGAGTACGCGGCCATCCTGCTGATCGTTTTGTGTATCAGCGTAGGCGGATTCGTAATGGGGCTCAGTATCGTGGATGATAGGGAATCGCGCTACATCGAAGCCCTGGCGGTTACTCCCCTGCGAGCGGCCGAATATCTGTCCGCGCGGGCGCTCCTCGGTTCGTCGATCGCGTTCATCCTGGGCATGGGGGTTGTCGCCATAGTGCTGGGTCCCGCCGTTTTGGGGCGAGGCGGCGTGGTCTTGGGCATGGCCTCCTCGATGACGTTGACGATCGCCTTCGGCTACATTCTCGGGATATTCAGCTCCAGCCAGCTCGGTGCCATCGCGCTGACAAAGGCGGTCGCCCTCCCCTACACCCTCATCCCCATAGCGGCGATCTTCTTGCCGGATCGCTGGCTTCCCGTGCTTTATCCGTTTCCCAATTACTGGTCCTTTGAGTCTTTGCGCCGGGCACTCTCAGTCTCGGAGGCCCCCGTTTGGTGGCCGGCTCTTTTGACGGTAGGTCTGGGTGCGGTCATGGTGGCGGCCCTGTGGCGTCGCGCTTTACACAATTGGCGGCTGTAGCCTCGATTCCCACCACGATCGGTCATTTTCCCCGAAGCAACCCGACGGGAGTAGTGTGTCCGGGATCCGGAGAAGGATATTTCGGTCGAATCTCAGAATTGCTGGGGGAGTGGTTGCCGGTTTCGAACATCGATTCGATCCGGGAAAGGGGCGAAGATTATTGCCGGGTGAAGTGATGAATGTGCATGCCATTTGGGTCGGCGAAAGGGACATCGAAGCCGAGACCAGTTCCGGTGAACGCATCGGGATGGCCGAAAGTGATCCGCGACCCACCGAATACCTCCTCGCGGCAGTGGCGGGATGTGCCGGGAAGACTTTCCTACGGTTCGTCTCCGAGCGCGGCTTCGAGGTCGAAGCGATTTCCATGGAAGTTACCGGTAGGAGAGCCGAGGCGGCTCCGGAAGTTTTCGAGCACATTCTCGTGACCTTTGAAGTCATTGCGCCGGGAGTGAGCGAAGAAGAGTTGGATGAGATACTACAACTTACCGATAGGTACTGCCCGGTCGTGCAATCCCTGGTGGCCGGAGTAGAGGTCGTGTTGGATCTCAAGATCATCTGAGTTGGCGACGGGAGGAGAGACCCTTGTACCCGAGCGACAGGTCCCACCTGGGCCGAACTATAGACGATATCGATACCCCGGCTCTCCTGATTGACTACCCGCAATTACGTGCCAACGTGGCACGCATGGCCGAGTACTTCGAGGACCGGGATGCCGATCTGCGACCCCACGCCAAGACACATAAGTGCCCTCAGATAGCCGCGCTGCAGGTCGCCCACGGCGCCCTGGGGGTAACCTGTGCCAAACTGGGGGAAGCGGAGGTAATGGCCAACGCCGGAATCGAGAGTATACTGATAGCCAACCAACTCGTGGGGGCTAGGTTGGCCGATCGCTTGGCTCGCCTGATTCGTCACACCGGTGCCCGGGTTATGCCGGCAGTCGATGCGCCGGAGCGGGTCGCGGAACTGGCGCGCGCCGGACGGGATTGGGACGTGGTCATCCCGGCGGTTGTTGAGGTCGATATAGGACTTCGCCGCGGAGGTGTCAGGACGCTCGAGGAGGCCTTCGAACTCGCCCGAACGCTCGAAGAAGATGACTATCTATCCTTTGACGGCGTGATCGCCTACGAGGGGCACGCTCTCCGGGAGAAGGATCCACAGCGTCGCGCCGAAGTCGTGAATAGATCTCTGCCGCGGCTGATCGAAGCCGCGGAGATGTTGCGCGACAGGGGGCTGGATGTTCCCCTGGTCAGTGCCGGGAGTACCGGCACATACACGGTTACCGGGAACTATCCCGGTATCACCGAGATTGAAGCGGGCTCGTACGTATTCATGGATGCCAACTACCTCGCCACCGTGGAAGGTTTTCCCCCGGCCCTGCACCTGTTGACGACGGTGACGGCGCGCCACGAAGAGGAGCTGGTTGTGGCGGACATGGGGTTGAAGACCGTAAGTGTGGATCAGGTTCCTCCGCTGGTAGTCGAGCCCGAGGGTGTGGAGATAATCCATCTCTCGGAGGAACACGTCCAGCTCGGTTTGCACTCCGAAGAAGCCCGACAGCTGCGCCCCGGTGATCGGCTGAAGGTGGTCGTCGGCCATTGTTGCACCAACGTCAACCTCCACGATCGCTTCTACGTTTGCGAGGGAGATACGATTATCGACGTGTGGCCCATTGCCGCGCGCGGTCGATCACAATAGATGCGGACGTTTGATGGGTGGGGACCGGGCTCGTCGCCGGCATATTAACGTCCGAAGGGTTGTCTATTCGCAATCATTTCTTCCATACCTTTGCGCAGGAGGTCGGAAGCATTCGGCCTCCTTGCGATAATTCGCTCCAGGGCGTGGATCGTCTCTCGCTGTAATCTGGCGTTCCCGGGATTGGGAGCCATCAATATATACTCCCTGTGTAGACGTCGCGCCAGGGTTACCGCCTCCGGAGTGAACGGAGGATCCATGGTGAGTGCCGAGGCCACAACCTCGGCCAGATCGCGGGCCGGATCTCCCCACTCCCATTCCTCGAGATCCACTCCCGCCACTCCTCCGCGGGGCATTATTATGAAGTTGCGCAGTATCGTATCCCCGCGAACGAATCGCAGGCCCGAGGGTCCTCCCTCGACGAAGTGAAGACGCGCGAACCAGCGGGCGAGCGCCGGTGCTATCTCGGGGAGGTCGGCCGGCGGGAGATCCGCCACATTCTTGCCCTCTATGTATTCCAAAAGTAGTATGCGGTTGTACCAGTATCCCTTTACCATGGGAACGGCCACCCCGGATTCCCGGGCCATGATGAGGCCCTCGCGTTCCCGGTGTGCGGCGTCGAGATTCGATTTCACGAAGGCCTTGAGCACCTCGTAGTTGCCATCTCGATGTACTAGCGCCACCTGATTCTTCTTACTCGGAAAATGGCGGACGATCTGGTAGTTTCGTTTCTGTGCGAAGCGATCGATATCCATGGCCTCACCGTCCCATCTATATTATTCCCCGGATTGAGCGAACTACCTGCTAGGATGGGTCTTTGACTTCCGGGGAATTCGAGGGTGGGGGAGTCATGCAGGAGAGGGACGAAATACAGTGGAAATGTTCAAGGACTCACGAGAAGGTGAAAGCGATCCACCACTACGCTGGTGACGACGGGAGGACGCTATGCTGAAAACCCTGCGAGGCAAGATTGTCCTGGGCTACCTGGTGCTGGCCGGTCTCATTTTGGTGGTGGCGATAGTGTCGATCACCAACATCGATAGATTGACCGGGTCCATCAACAAGATCATGGCGGAGAATTACCGCAGCGTGACGGCCGCCGAGCGCATGATAATGGCGCTCGAGAGACAGGATAGCATGGTCCTTCTTTATCTGCACGGCGAGGACGATTACACGATCTCTGAGTTTCACGCGGCGCAAAACGAATTCGTTAAGTGGCTGGGGAGGGCCGAGGATAACATCACCCTCGAAGGTGAGGGTGAGATCATCGAGCGTATCGGAGACGAGTACGGAAACTACGTGGAGATGTTCTCCGAAATCCGGATGATGGACAGCGACGGAGTCGAGGACATCCGAGAGCGCAGAATGGCTTACTATCTCCGGGACGTCATAGGGGTTTTTCGCGATCTCGAGGATGATATCGAACAGCTGCTCGGCTTAAACCACCAGTCGATGCTCGAGGCGAGAAGGTCCGCAGACTCGGTCGGGCGAGCGGCGGTACTCTCTACGGTGGTGGGTACAGTTGCGGCCCTCATCGTCGGAGGAGCCGCATCCTTTTACATGTCTACCATCATAGTGAAGCCGACGAAAGATCTAACTGAATTGATCGAGCGAATCGAACCCGGTAACGTGGGGGATCTCGAGGCGGCAGAACGCCCGGACGAACTGGGGTTCCTGACGAAGGCGATCAACGAAATGATTCAACGATTGAGGAAATACGACGAACGCATCATTTCTCGCCTCCAGTCGGAACAGGACCGGTCTCACGCGATCGTGGAGAGCATAACCGACGGTACTCTGGTGGTAGATGAGCAGATGCGGGTGCAGATGGTCAACGAAACGGCGAGGCGACTTTTCCAGATACGCCTTCATCACATTGGAAGGCATCTGCTCGAGGCTGCCAATGACGATCGACTGTTCCAGGCTATACAGCGGGCGATGGAGACCGGCGAAACTCAAGAACTCCGCGGCCCCGAGTATAATTGGATAATACAGGATGGCAAGCGCCGGAGATACTTTGAACTCGCTGCCTCACCGGTCTTGCAGGAAGGCGGAGGGATCATCGGAGCCGTGGCCAATTTCCGCGAGGTCACTCACTACCACGAGATCGAACAGTTGAAGACGGACATCATGTCCACCGTGACTCACGAATTCCGCACTCCCTTGACGTCACTATCGATGAACATTGCACTCCTGGCGGAACACACGGACGAGATAGCCGAAATCGACGGGGGTGAGGACCTCGGTGAAATGATCGAGGAGATGGAGGCGGATTTGGATCGTCTACTGCATTTGGTCGACAATGTATTGACGCTCTCCAAGTTGGAGTCCGGCAATCTCCCCATAGAAAAGGAGCTCATCTCCCTTTCGGACGTGGTGGAGAATGGCGTCGGCCCGTTCTATCGCCAGGCCGAGGAGGCCGGGGTAGAATTGTCCGTTTACGGAGTGGAGGAGATGCCGAAGGTCTTCGTGGATCCCACCAAGGTCGCGTGGGTCATTTCCAACTTGGTCGGTAACGCGTTGAGATATACTGACGCCGGGGGCAAGATCACCGTGAACGCGGAAGAACGCGGTACCAGAATTGCCGTATCCGTAAGTGACACCGGAACCGGTATCCCGAAAGAGGTACAGGAACGCATCTTTGACAAGTTCATGCAGGTTGCCGCCGAGGGACGCCAGGTGGGCGGAGCCGGGCTCGGACTGGCCATAAGCCAGGAAGTCATACGCGCACACGGCGAGCGGATTTGGGTCGAAAGCGAAGAAGGAGAGGGAAGCACCTTCACCTTCACATTACCCAAAGCCGGCTGACTAATTGCCCTCGAGGGGATATACTCTGGACTAGGCATTTCCGAGCTCCGCGTGGGCGAATAGAGGAGGTTATCATGGGCGAAAACGAGACTCCCCTGATTCTGGTAATCGATGACGAAGTGAATATCCGAAAGACTCTCCTGCGTTCCCTCAAGGGATCCGGTTATGAAGTCGAGACCGCGGTAAATGGTGAAGAGGGTCTCGAGAAAATGGAACAACGGGCTCCCGACGTGGTGCTTTTGGATATGAAAATGCCGGGACTTTCCGGAATCGAAGTCCTGCGGGAGATGCGTGAGCGGGAGATATACAGCAAAGTAGTTATCATCACCGCTTACGGGACCGTCGACAACGCCGTCGAGGCGATGAAGTTGGGTGCGGTGGATTTCCTACAGAAGCCTTTCCTACCGGACGATATCAGACAGCTGATCCGAGATCTCCTAGAACGTCCGAGCCTCGAGGATCTCTCTCCGGACGAGTCGGATTACGACGAATTGGTTGACGCCGCACGTATAGCGCTGACCTCGGGTGATCACGAACGGGCAGAAACATGGCTCCGTCGTGCCCTGGCGGCCGACGACAAGAGGCCGGAGGCTCACAATCTGCTGGGAGTGTATTACGAACTCGTGGCGGATAAGCAGCAGGCATTAAAGATGTACCGCGCCGCCTTGTCCCTGGATCCGAGTTACGGGCCGGCAAACAGGAACCTGGAGAGGGCGACCGAACTTCGAAGCGACTCCAAGCCTATGGATTTGGGGTATCGTTCCGGCGAAAAGAGCGCCCCGGACGAGTCCTGATACCCGAGATCAACCTGGCGGTAGCGACGAGGATGGCCATGAATTCCAACCGCCCGAGGAACATGCAGATCTTTTCTATCCAGAGGACGGTCGCCGGGGCATCGGCGGCCGTCACACCCACCGAAAGTCCCACGGTACCCAAAGCGGAGGCAGCCTCGAACAGCGAATCCGAAAGCGGATAGCCATGCAGGGCGATGGCGACCGTTGCGATTAAGAGTGTTCCTATGAACAGGAGGACGAAACCCGCCACCTGCCGCAGTTCCTCGTCATCGACGTCGACGACTCTCCCGTGATCTTCGAATGAGTGCGAAACTATCGCGCGACTCGGTAGTGCCATTTCCCTTATGTGCCATCCGATGGATCGCAATATGAGGTATATTCTGCGCTGTTTTATGCCGCCCCCGGTCGAATTCACGCCTCCTCCGATCATCATTAGAAGGATTATGAGCATCAGGGCGCCCTCGCGCCAACCGGTGAGGTCTACGGTAGAGAATCCGGTCGTTGTTAGGGCGGAAAGGGCCTGGAAGATGGCCTCTCCGGCCCCGAGGCTACCGGCACCCGGAGCTGTCATCAGTATCGCGATGGCAGCCACTGAGGTAACGAGAAAAGTTTTGATATCCGGCGTTCTCAATGCCCGGCGCCAGCGAAACTGCAGTAGTTGATGGTGAGTCAGGAAATTGGTGTTGCCCGCGAGCATCAATACTATGGTGACGGCAGTCAGGGTGGGATTCGGCCAGTGCCCTATGCTGTCGGTTACAGTGCTGAATCCGCCGGTGGAAAGGGCGGCCATGGAGTGGTTGAGGGCGTGAAACCAGGGCATCCCGCTGGCGGCCAGAGCGAAAACACCCAGGGTAGAATAGCCCAGGTATATCGCTCCGATGGTTACGGCGGACTGTCGCACCATTGGGACGACTTCCTGGCGACCCTCCGCCCTGGAAAGACCGGCACCGGTGGAGCCTATGAGCGAGGAAAGCATGGCTATCGCGAAGCCGGCTCCGCCGAGGTACTGCATGGTGCTTCGCCACAGGAGAAATACCCGGGGAACTTCCTCTACGTTGAGTATGGAAAGGCCCGTCGTGGTCCAGCCGCTCACCGACTCGAACAGTGCGAGTCGATAAGAAACCAAGCCTGCCATGGAGAATGGCCACGCAGATACAAAAAACGCCAGGATCCAACCCGCTACCAGAACTGACATGGCGTCTCGAATTGCGAGGGGAGGGAGATGCGTGTTGCCACCGGCAGAATCCGGGGTGCCAGCATGAGCCGGGCGGCTATATCCGCCGCCAGCAGCAGGCTGGCGCCGGTCAGGACAGAGGCCGGCAGTAAAAAGCGATGATCGTCACCGATAACGCGGCGCACAATGTGCGGGCAGACCAGCCCGACAAAGCCGATAATGCCCAGGAAGGAAACAATTACGGCCGTTACCACCGAGGCTATCATCATGCCGGCCACGCGCACCCGTTCGACCCTTACTCCCAGCGACCGGGCGGTGGTGTCTCCGGCGTCAATGGCGTTGTAGCGCCAGCGGTTGACC
>JAWODQ010000031.1:0-13644 GCA_046483165.1 Bacillota bacterium
TGTTTGTAAATCCACCGGCACCAACCATCCAACATTGTCAGGGCGATGCTATTGTTCATCATCCCCGTTGCGCCCAGTGTATCGGGCCACAAATCCTGGATGTCATAGACAAATGGTGCTTTGTACATCCGGCTCAACACAAATGCCGGTAGCCCAATGCGTAAGTGTCCCTTCCGAAGGGTTCAAGAAGGGTGACCAGGTGTAAGTCGAACCGTAGATCTAGCAAACTTAGGAAACTCGCGCACCGTCCACCGAGACCACCCCATCCTGGATCGCGATTTGAGGCAGGTGCGCGAAAAACGTGCCAACTCTAGTGCCAGAACCGCCGCCGCGATCAATATCGTCGTCACCGCAAAGGGCAGTTCGCAATCATCGCCCAGCTCCCGGGATCCATCGCCCCATCCGGTAATTTCCATATCATACATGTCCGAATCCGTAAGGGACGAAGCGTAGCCGCGAATTCAGCGGGGATCGACGGTGGTCGCTTCGATCACGCCCCCGCCCACCACGAGACCGTCCCGGTAGAACACGGCGGACTGCCCCGGGGTGACGGCGGCCACGGGTTCTTCGAAACGAACCGACGCGCCGTCGGGCAGCACCTCGACGGTGGCCGGCACCGCCCGGGCATTGTAGCGTACGGCCACGTCCATTAGTTCGCCCTCCTCCAACCGATCCCGAGGAACCGTCCAGTTTACCCGGCCCACCATCGCCCCTCGCGAATAGAGATATTCGCGGGGACCGAGGAGAATGGCGTTTTGCTCGGGGAGAAGGCGGAGGACGTAGGTCGGTTCGCCGAGGGCGATTCCCAGCCCGCGTCGCTGCCCCACGGTGTAGAAGGGCAATCCTCGGTGCTCTCCCACGACCCGACCCTCGAGATCCACCATGGGGCCCGGGGAGATCGCCTCGGGATAATGGGAGGCGATGAAATCCCGGTAGTCGCCGGAGATGAAACAGATCTCCTGGCTTTCCGATCTCTTCGCCGAAGGAATTCGCAGCCGAGCCGCCAGGTCGCGAACCTCTTCTTTGCGCCAGGTACCCAGGGGAAAGAGCGCGCGGGAAAGCTGCCGTTGGCTCATCCCGTGCAAAACGTAACTCTGATCCTTGGAGGCATCGAGGGCGCGGCGCAGATAATGCCAGTCATCTTCGGGCGAGTAGTCTTTTCGTACGTAGTGCCCCGTCGCCATGGCCCGGGCGTCGATGCCGCGCAGCCTATCCCAAAGCGCGCCGAACTTTATCTCGGGATTGCACACCACGCAAGGATTTGGAGTTCTACCGGCGGCGTACTCCCGGGCGAAGTACTCGATTATGCGCCGACGAAATCGTTCCCTGAGATCGAACGTCAGGTGGGGAATGTCGAAATGGTCGGCCACCGCGGCCGCGCGTACGACATCGGGATCCTCCGCGGGAGGGTGCACGACGGACATGGTGACGCCCACGACCTCGTATCCTTCTTCGAGCAGCAGGGCGGCGGCGAGGGAGCTGTCCACGCCGCCGCTTAAGGCCACAGCGACCTTCATATCGTCACTCCTCTTCGCCATCTCCTCCCGCGCGGCGCCGATAATCGTCGATGGCGTCGTGCAGGGCGTCGGCGGCGAGGTTGGAACAATGTAGTTTATTGGTCGGCAGTCCGTCGAGGGCCTCGGCGACATCACTGTTACTTATGGCCTCGGCTTCCTCCAATGTCATTCCCTTGGCCATCTCGGTCACTATGGAGCTCGTGGCGATGGCGGCGCCACAGCCGAAAGTCCGGAACTTGATGTCGGTGATCACATTGTCTTCCACGTTGATGTGCATGGCCATCACGTCGCCGCAGACGGGATTGCCGACCTTTCCCTCTCCGTCGGGGTTTTCCAGCTCGCCGACATTTTGAGGGTCCGTGAAGTGCTGCATTACCTTATCGGTGTAATTCATCGCTATCTCACTCCTCGATGATGTCGTCTTCCCCCGGCCGCCAGGCGGACATGGCGCGAAGTTTTTCCACGATCGGGGGCAATGTCTCCAAAACGTAGTCGATTTCTCGAGCGGTATTCTCTCGCCCCAGGGTCAAACGGAGCGAACCGTGGGCGATCTCGTGTTTGAGCCCCATGGCCAAAAGTACGTGGGACGCCTCCAGGCTCCCCGATGTACAGGCCGATCCCGAGGAAGCAGCGATGCCCTTCATGTCGAGATGCAAAAGCATCGCCTCTCCCTCTACGCCCGGTATACACACGCTGACATTGTTGGGCAAACGTTGCGTGCGGTCGCCGTTGACGAAGAGATCGGGAATCCGTTCCTCCAACCCCGCGATCAACCTATCTCTCAGCGCAGTCATGTGTTTCATGCGGTAATCCATTTCCTCCGCGGCCACGGCACACGCCTCGCCGAAGGCGACTATTCCGGGGACGTTTTCCGTACCCGCCCGCAGGCGCCGCTCGTGGTGTCCACCGTGAACCTGGGGCTGTATCCGGGTGCCGCGACGTACGTAGAGACACCCCACCCCCTTGGGACCGTACATCTTGTGGGCGGAAAAACTCGCGAGATCGACTCCGAGTTCCCCGACGTCCACCGGGATCTGGCCGGCAGCCTGCACGGCGTCGGTGTGCACGGGTATCTCCCGCTCTCGGCCGATGGCTGCAATCTCGGCGATGGGCTGTATGGTACCGATCTCGTTGTTGGCGAGCATTACACTTATCAGGATAGTGTCATCCTCGATGGCCGCCTCTATGTCCCCCGGGTCCACGCGGCCACTGGAGTCCACGCCCACCCTGGTGACTCGGAATCCCTCCCGCTCCAAAGCATCGCAGGTGTGCAATATCGCGTGATGCTCCACCGCGGTGGTGATTATGTGTTTTCCCCGCTTGCGGGAAGCGCCGGCCACACCGCGGATGGCCAGATTGTCCGCCTCCGTGGCTCCACCGGTGAAGATTATCTCCTCGGGATCGGCGCCGATAAAATCTGCCACGCGGGAGCGAGCCTCTTCCATCAGTTCCTCCGCCCGGCGCCCGAAGGAATGGACGCTGGAGGAGTTGCCGTAATCGTTCAACATGCAATTCATCGCCGCCACCGCGGCCCTGGGGTGCACCGGCGTAGTAGCCGAATGATCCAAGTATACTTTCTTCACGTCTTTACCTCCCGACTAATTCTTCGTCGCCTCGCGGACGTCGTCACCGTCGCAAAAGATATCGAATTCCGTCATTTCCAAATTCTCGGGCGCGAGCAGATCCGCCAGGTTGATAGAATTGACCACTCGATTGACGCTGTCTCTGACCAGCACCCATACCCGACGCGCCGGACAAATCTCCTCGCGTCCACACATATCGGTGTGATCCTCCACGCATTCGACGGGACTGAGGGACCCTTCCAGGACGCGCAGCACGTCGCCCACCGTTATCTTCTCGGGGGGACGCGCGAGATAATAGCCGCCCTCCGGCCCTCGCACGCTACGCACCAGACCGGCGCGGCGCAGGGGACCGAGAAGCTGCTCCAAATAGCTTTGCGAAAGTCCCTGAGCTACGGCTATGTCCCTACTCGGTATGGGACCGTCGCCGTAGCGATCGGCGAGGACGGTCATGGCCCTCACCCCGTATTGGCCTCGGGTGGATATTTTCACGCTGTCACTCTCTTTCCTGAGTAACTCGCTCGGGATTGTCGGAAATAGGGTAGCACCGACGGCGGCGGGTGTCAAGCGGCGGGATTGAAGTCCATTCGATCTATGCTCGGAGATCAACCATTGAAGGTGGTGCCATCCGCGACCGTATCGGATTTCGGGGCATCATTTTCCCGATCCAAAACCCCCAAAAACGCCTCCACCGCCCGGGGATCCAGGGCGGCACCGGCATCTCTCGTCAACATCTCGCGGGCCTCGGGAGAGGAGAGTCCCGCTCCGCCGGGTTCGGGTTGGATGGAGCTTAGGTATCGGTGCACCACCGTCAGGATGCGACACTGGATCGGGATCTCGGGTCCCGAAACCGCCCCCGGATAACCGCTACCGTCCCAAAGTTCCTGGTGCTTCAGTATCAACTCCGCCACCGGTGCCAGCTCCGCGCAGCTGGAAGCGATGCGAAAACCTATCTCGGGATGACGGTTTAGCCGGGCGCTCTCCTCCGCCGTGAGGGGTTCCCTCTTGAAAAGGATGGCGTCGGGCACCCCCACTTTTCCTATATCGTGGAAGGTGGTGAATAGCTCGAGAGAAGAGAGATCTCGCGCCGAAAGTCCCATGCGTTTCCCCGTCTTCACCGAGAGATCGGCCAACCTTTCCACGGAGGGCTCCCCGGGGTAATCCCTGTTCTCCAAAACGCTTAGGAGGGATTGAACCAGTGCACTCTTGGAACTGGCGCGACGGAGAACCTTGTCCCGATACATGGCCCGATCGGCCTCATGAAGGACGGTTTCCAGGGAACCTTTGGCTTCGTCACACGTGGCGAAACCGAGCGAAAGGCTGAGGGGAAGATTGGGGTTTCGCTCGTTGTAGATGGCCACAGCCTCCCTAAAGCGCTCCTCGATGGCGGAGACCTCGTCGACGGGCGTCCTCAGGAGGATTGCCCCAAACTCATCGCCCCCTATCCGTGCCAGTAGATCGGAGCGCCTCAGTGTCTTCTTCAATACCCAGGCCGCACCGCGCAGAAGTTTGTCCCCCTCCTCGTGGCCCACCGAGTCGTTTACCAGTTTCAGCCCGTCGATATCCGCCATCATCAACGTGACCGGGAACTCTTCCCCCCGCCCGATCTCCAAGCGCCGGAGCTCATCCTCGAAGCGAGCCCGGTTGCTGAGACCGGTCAACCGATCGTGAAGACTCAGGAACTGCAGCCGCACTTCGTTGCGTCGATCTTTGGTGACATCGCGACCTATAGTTTCGATGTAGCGGACCTCTCCCGTGGCCTCTACCACCGGAATCACGGTGTGCTCCACTATCACCTCGCGCCCGTCGCGGGCGATCCAGCTCAGGGTCACTTCGCGGATGGAATAATCTCCATCCCTTATGGCTCGCAACGCCTGCAGCGCCAGGGGTCGCGATCGGGGGTGAATCGTCCGGGCGAGTAGAAGAGGGTTTCGAGTGTACTCCTCCAGGTCGTATCCGAAAACCCTCTCCGCGGCGGGATTGGCGTATCCCACCCGAACGGTATCCAGTTCCAGCTGAAAGATCACCTCGCCGGCGTGCGTGGTGAGGCGCTCGTATCTCTCGCGCTCTTCGGTGAGGGCGCGTTCGATGATCTTGTGCCGCGTTATATCGACGTGAGAACCCACCATGCGGCGCGGTGTTCCGTCCGAATCCCACTCCACCACGCGGCCGGCGGTCATCATCCAAACGGTCGAGCCGTCGCGGTGTCGGTAACGCACTTCGTTGTAGAAGGGAATTTTGCCCCGGCTCGCCACGTGACGCCGATATCCCTCCAGAACCTGGGGCAGGTCCTCGGGAAATACCAATCTTCGCCAGGTCTCCGGCACCTCGGGGAGTTCATCCTCGCGATAACCGAGCCTTTCGGCGAACGCCGGGCTGTGGTACTCCACACCACCGGGGATATCCCAATCCCAGTATCCCGCGAGCGTAGTTTCCAGGATGTCCTCGAGGATTCCCTGCCGGGAACTCGACGCCGCGCTCGTTACCGGGGTATCGCTAACATCGTAGATGATACCCCCGAGGAGCTCGCGCCCGGATTCCTCTCCGGGGATTAATCCCAAGCGGACGTCCCACACCCGGCGAATCTCTCCATCGGCGCGGACTATTCGGTAGCGGCTATCATCGCGGTAATCTTCCTCTTCGGCCACCCGGCGATTTTCTTCTAACACGCTGGCGCGATCGTCGCGATGCACCAGGTCCCGCCAGGTCACCTCACCCGACAGGAAATCGCGCGCATCGTACCCCGTTATCTCCTCCACCTGCCCGCGCAGGAAGTGGGGAGATCCTCCCGGTGTCATCTGGTAGGTTATGCCCTGGGGGTTCTCCGCGAAGATGCGATAGCGGCGTTTTTCGCGGGCCATACGCTCGCGTGTGGCGACGGAGACGGCCGCCGAGCAAAGTGACTCCGTCAGGGATTCCGCGAGTCTCGCCCGCTCCACTACCCCACCTTCGGGCGCCAGTAGCAGGCCCACTGCCTCTATCCCGAGATCATCTTCGGAACTCGCGAGGACCACGTGAGCCCGACGATTGGAAAACTCCCCTCGCCTGGGGGGCTGTAACAATGCGTCGACGTCCCCGAGGTGTGCGACGCGCCCCCGAAAGACGGTATCGGGTAATTCTCGCACCCGGTCGAAATCGAACGCCTCCAGGAGCCGGCACCGCGATTCCCCGCCGGCCGAGACGCTGAAGTCGCGGTCACCTTCCCGCACCACCAGGATTGCCGCCTCCGCGCCGGCCACCGTGCACAGTTGCCGAACCGCCCGGGACCACAGATCTTCATCGAGCACACCGGCCAGGGAAATTTCCGCCAGGAGGTTTAGGAATTCCCCCAGGGTCTCTTCGTCGCGGGAGGGGATTGAAGATGACGCGAGCCGCCGCAACATCATTATCTCGTCGCCATCCGGTGAAGGGATTATCGTCATTTCCCAGATCTGTTCGGGCTCTTGGGGAACGGGTACGCGATGCTCGAGGCGCGGCCGGCATCTGGCATGGGCCACTGCGGCCGAAAAGGCCTCTCTCGCCCGCGCATCTTCGGGAATTTCCTCCGCGGCGATTTCCCCCGGGGGACCCTCCGACCGCCCGACGTGTCGCCAAAATGCCGAGTCGGCCCGAACCAAAACGGGAGTCGGGCACGATCGGCCCGGGAGCTGCCGCAGTTGGAAGATGGCCATACCGAGGGGCGGCACGTCGCGTTTTGCGAAAGGTGAGTCCCCGGAATTCACTGCGACCCTCCCACCCACTCCTTGGACAGTTTACTGAGGTTATTCGACTCTGGCGGGGTCACTCCTGCCGGTTGAGGGGCAATCGAGGGCCCGAAATGCCGTAAGATGGGCTATTGCTCGTCGTCACCGGCCTCTTCTCGCACGTTTCGTAAACGCGCCAGCAATCTCGCCTCGCGACCTCGCCCGGGGGGATGGTAGTACGCGCCGCGTTCGAATCCTTCGGGCAGATAACGCTGTTCTACCCAACCGTCGGGATAATCGTGGGGATACTCGTAACCCTCACCCCGGCCCAGCTTCCGCGCTCCGCGATAGCTGGCGTCACGAAGGTGCGTCGGAACGCCGGCCGCCCGGCCACGCTCGACATCCCGGAGGGCGGCATCGATGCCCAAAGCGGAGTTGCTTTTGGGCGCGAGGGCGATGTACAGGGCCGCCTCCGCCAGGATGATTCGGCCCTCGGGCAAGCCCACCCGGTCGACGGCAGCGGCGGCCGCCTCGGCTACCACCAGGGCCTGGGGATCGGCGAGGCCCACGTCCTCGGCGGCGTGTATCACCAGGCGGCGAGATATGAAAGAGGGGTCCTCGCCGGCGTAGATCATGCGCGCCAGCCAGTACAGGGTTGCGTCGGGGTCCGAGCCCCGCATGCTCTTTATGAAGGCGGAGATGGTATCGTAATGGGCGTCCCCGTCGGCATCGTAAACGAGCGCCCGCCTCTGGATGGACTCCTCGGCGATTTCGAGCGTCACCCGCCGCGTCCCGTCTTCGGGATCCGGTTTCGTGGTCAACACCGCCAGCTCCACCGCATTCAGGGCGGAACGGGCATCCCCTCCCGCAATCCGGACTACGTGATCCAATGCCTCGGGTTCTACCCGGGGCTTGTATTTGGCGAGGCCCCTTTCTTCGTCCTCGAGCGCCCGCCGTACTATCTCTTTGACATCATCCTCGTCCAAAGCGTGGAGTTCGAACACCCGAGAACGCGATACTAAAGGGGCGGTCACTTCGAAATAAGGATTCTCGGTGGTGGCGCCGATGAAGATCACCGTTCCCTTTTCCACCGCCGGCAGGAGGGCGTCCTGCTGTGCCTTGTTGAAGCGATGTACCTCGTCGACGAAGAGGATGGTCCGTCTTCCGGACAGTCCCAGTTCTTTCTCGGCCTCGGAGATCACCCGCCGCAGGTCCGCGACTCCACTCATGACCGCGTTGAGCTTTTCGAAATGCGCGCTGGTGGTTTGGGCGATTATCTCGGCTATGGTCGTCTTTCCCGATCCGGGCGGTCCGTACAGGATCATCGAGGACATACGGTCCGCCTCCAGGGCTCGACGCAGCAGTCGACCCTCTCCGACTATGTGATCCTGACCCACGAGCTCGTCGAGGGTCCGGGGTCTCATCCGATCGGCCAGGGGTGCCCCTTCCCTTTGCAGCTTTTCTCTTCTTTGATCGAAAATGCTCATACGATCCTCACTCCCGGGCGGCTTTCGCCGGGGCATTCGAATGCCCCGGCGAAAGCGATCCTCCGTGGGAATTCGACCCTACTGCGCCGAATTCGAGATGTACCTTCCGAACCACTCCAGGATTCTCTCCACTCGGTGGATGCGGTGCCAGGGATGCCCGCCCCGGGACAGTCCGTGGCTCTCTTTGGGGTAGCGGATCATCTCCGTCTCCACTCCCTGGGACTTGAGGGTGGAATAGACCTGCTCGCCCTGTTCCACCGGGCAGCGGTTGTCTTCCTCGCTGTGAATCACCAGCGTGGGAGTATCTACCGCATCCATATGACGCACCGGCGATTGCTGGTGGTACTTCTCGGGATTCTCCCAGGGACGGCCGCCGTACATGTCGGACCAAAGCGGACCCAGATCGCAGGTGCCCCAGAAGCTGTATATGTTCGATACGCACCGCATGGTTATCGCGGCCCGGAATCTGTCGGTATGTCCTATGATCCAGTTCGTCATGTAGCCGCCGTAACTACCCCCGGCGACCCCAGAGCGATCCGCATCCAGCCCGGGATTATCCGCCAGGGCGGTATCCAGGGCCGCCATGACGTCGGCGTAATCCACATCGCCCCAGCCCGGCTGAATGGCGGTGCGGAACTCTTCTCCGTACCCGGAGCTACCCCGGGGATTGCAAAACACCACGGCGTATCCGGCGGCGGCGAGAAGCTGGAATTCGAAGAAGAATCCTCCGGTGTACATGGCCGCCGGTCCCCCGTGGATTTGCAGCACGACGGGCAGGTTCTCCCCTTCGGGGATGTTTGGGGGCATCAATACCCATCCGTCGGCCACCGGCGAGTCTTCATCTGCCCGGAAGGTAAACCTCTCGGCCACCGGAACCCGGCGCCGGGCCAGAAGATCGCTCGACGACAGGTACGCCAGCGACTCTCCGAGGTACTGGCTTTGGGCATCCAGCACTCCGTCGGAAAACTCGCCGGCCATCCCCGCCGGCTTCGGGTCCTCGAGCGAAAGCAGGTGTACCTGACCGGGGTTTTGCGGGGTAGACAGCGCGAGGGCCCCAAGGGACAGTTCCGGTCTGAGGTGAGCGTCAAATATCGCCCGATCACCCGAGGTGAGCAGCTCGACGCGACCGTCGCCGAGGTCCACGCGAACCAGCTGGGTGGTGCCGCGCTCGCTGGTGTAGTGGAAGAGATGAGAGCCGGTGGGATCCCAGGTGATCTCCATATCTGGCCCCGAAAAACCCATGTCGCCGATGGCAGTATTGCCGAAGGCCACGTCGTGATCCCCGGTCATCTCATTGGGGTCGAAGCTGTCCATCGATGCGGGATCGTCGCCCACCTCCACGGTCCACATCCTGTGGTGGTCGTACCAACCGGGACGACTCCGCTCGAAACCCAGATACGCCACGCGCCGCCCGTCCGGCGAGAAGGAAGGAGAGCCCACGTCGCCCACGCTCGCGGTTACCTTGACGGGTTCTCCGCCTTCAGTGGGGAAAAGCCACAGATCGCGGAATCTCTTGGGATCCGGGTCGGGCTCGCGACAGGCGGCCACGGCTATCCATTCCCCGTCGGGGGAGAATGCCGGATCCGCGTGATCGAAATCGCCGGAGGTTACGTTCGCGGGTTCGGCAAAACCGTCGCGGCTCGGATCGAAGGAAACCGTCGCCACCTGACTTCTCTTGCCCTCCAGGAACCCTATGCCGTCGTGTTTGTAAAGTAGCTTGTCGATGTGGCGAACGTCGGCGTTGTACTTCTTATACAGCCGCCGCAATCGATCGTCATCGGCATCCCCGTCGTCCTCGTCGCCCGTCGTCTCGGTGACTCCCTTTTCGGGATCGCAGCGAACGGTCACCGCCAGGCAATCGCCGCGAGGAGACCAGCAAAACCCCTCCACTCCCCCCAATATGCGGGTCAGGGGTCTCGGCTCACCGCCGTCCGTGGGAGCGTACCATACCTGCTTTCCTATCTCGCGTCCCTCTACCGACCTATCCGACAAAAAGGCCAGGTATGCGCCATCGGGCGACCAGCGCGGGTGGGTGTCCCGATCGTATCCCGAGGTGAACCGGCGCGGCGCCGAAAACTCGGCCTCCGCGGCCTCTTCGGGGAAGCCGGGTCCATATGAATTCGGCTCGGGGCCGGAGGTCACATCCAGCATGAGTATGGCGCTCTTGTATCCGTCGTTTTCCGGGTCCACCCGGTGCTCGACGAAGACAACTGCGTCGCCTCCGGGCGATATGCGGGGGTCGGACGGAAAGGTGAAGTCGAGCAAATCGAAGGGTTTGAAGGTTCCGATCAAGCTTATCTTCCTCTCAAAATGCGCTGCCTAGCGGCGCTTGGATATCACTTCGCGGATGGAGTCGATGGTCGTGTCGATGTCTTCGTCGGTAATTCCGTAATGGGTCACGAAGCGAATCCTCTGCGGCCCCGTGGGATTGGCCTTAACTCCCAGGGCAGCGAGGTCGGAGAGGAACCCCGCCGCAGTGTCGAATTCGGGATCCACATCGAAGATGATTAAGTTGCTTTGCACCGTATCCAAATTGACCTTGAAGGGATCCATCTCGGCCAGGGCCTCGGCCAGCCTGCGCGCCCGCTCGTGATCTTCGGGCAGACGTTCGACCATCTCGGTGAGCGCCACGATGCCGGCGGCCGCGATTATTCCCGCCTGCCTCATACCGCCACCGAGCGCCTTTCTCATCCTCCGCGTTTCGGTTATGAAATCGGCCTCTCCGGCGAGGAGTGATCCGACGGGTGCCGCCAGTCCCTTGGAGAGACAGAATTGCACGCTGTCCACCGGCGTCGTGAGTTCCTTTACGTCCACTCCCTGGGCGGCCGCGGCGTTGAATACCCGGGCGCCGTCGAGATGTACCGGCACGCCGGCTTCGTGGGCCACGGAGGCCAGCTCGCGGGTCGCCTCCGGTGAAATGACCGTTCCCCCGGCGCGATTGTGCGTGTTCTCCAGGCACAGAAGTCCCGTGCGGGGGAAGTGCACGTTTTCCGGACGTATGGCGGCGCGCACGTCCTCGGTGGCCGGAACACCCATGTGCCCGGGGAGGGTGCGGGTCTGGCATCCCCCGAACATGGCCGCGTTGGCACCCTCGAAGAAGAAGATGTGGGCCTGGCTCTCCAACAGGATTTCGTTACCGCGATCGGTGTGGGTCAGTACCGCCGTTATGTTTCCCATGGTACCGCTGGTCAGAAAGACGGCGGCCTCGTGGCCCACCATCTCCGCCCCCAGCTCTTCCAGGCGGTTGATCGTTGGGTCTTCGCCGTAAACGTCGTCTCCCACTTCCGCCTCCGCCATGGCTTTCCTCATGGCCTCGGTGGGTTTGGTGACGGTATCGCTTCTGAGATCGATGGGTTTCATATCTGTATACGCCTCCCGATCCACTTTGTGATCCCCGACTCGGTCGGGTTCACCACGCAGAAAGGTTTTCTAGAAGGGGGACGCTTTCCCTTCCATCGAGCGAACGAAGAAGGGTAGGTGGGAATATCCGTGGCCCCCTCGTAACGAGGGGAAAAGAAAGTTCGCACCCCCGCCGTGCCGCGCTTCCCGCCTGTTTCGAACCTGACTCGACAGGTGGGTGCCCTATGACCAGCTTTGGCCGTCCCCTCGATGGGGGCTTGACCGCCACTGCCCAGCTCAGGCTCCCGGATACATGGTGTTGGCTCAAACATCCGGTAATCGCAAACACGGCAGGTAGTGCGAATTACATAATATCACGTACTACCTGCGGCGGAATCCCTTGGATAAACATCCCATATCCTCGGAACCCATCTATATCCGCCGTCTTGAGGCAATAATACCACAAGCCTTCGGGCCCCGCAAGATACTAGATCTCTTCCCCGTCACGATGGCTGAGACCCAGCTCCGCGAGTTGCTCCTCGGACACCGGCGAGGGGGCTTTGGTCATCAGATCGCGGCCGGCGGCGGATTTCGGGAAGGGAATCATGTCCCGGATGCTCTCCCGCCCCCCGAGCATCATCAGTAAACGGTCCATTCCCAGGGCGATGCCGCCGTGGGGTGGTGCTCCGTAGCGGAAGGCATCCAGGAGGAAGCCGAACTGCTCGCGCGCGCTCTCCTCGTCGAAACCCAGGGCGGCGAGCGCCTTCGATTGCATCTCGGGTCGGTGTATGCGGATACTTCCGCCCCCCAGTTCCACGCCGTTTAGGACGACGTCGTAGGCCCGAGCTCGCGCCCTGAGTGGATCCTCCTTCAGGAGGAAGGCGTCCTCGGGTCGCGGGCTGGTGAAGGGATGGTGTATGCTGCTCAGCCCGCCGGTTTCGGCGTCGCGTTCGAAAAGGGGTGGGTCGACGATCCACAGGAACTCGAGTCGCCGCCCGTTCTCTACGAGGTCCAGTTCCGAGGCCAGGCCACTCCTGAGCATTCCGAGGATGGGATCGATCTTGGGTCTGTCTCCCGCCATGAGCAAAAGCAGATCTCCCTCCTCGATCTCGGCGGTTCGCGCCATCTCCCGGACCTCTGCCTCGCTCAAGAACTTGGCCACGGGGCTACGTACGGCGTCCAGCCCCCCGAGGGGACTGCTCTCCCAGATGAACCAAAGCAGGCCGGCGCCCCCCCACTCCTTGACCCGTGCCTCCCAGGCGTCCATCTGGTTGCGAGTAAAGTGGGCTCCGCCGGGTACGCGTATTCCCTTAACGGCCCCGCCGGCCTCCAGGGTGGACGAGAACACCCTAAATGACGAACCCTGTACCGCCTCCGATACGTCGCAAAGCTGCAAATCGTAACGGAGATCCGGTTTGTCGGTGCCGAAACGATCCATGGCCTCCCGGTAACTCATCTCGGCGAAGGGCAGTTCCACTTCCACGTCCCAAAACTCCAAAAACAGGTGCGCCAATAGACCCTCGGTCAACCGCTTTACTTCCTCTTCGCCGACGAAGGACATCTCCACATCTATCTGGGTGAATTCCGGCTGCCGGTCGGCGCGCAGGTCTTCGTCGCGAAAACAGCGGACCAGCTGGTAGTAGCGGTCGAGCCCGGAGATCATCAAAAGCTGCTTGAAAAGCTGCGGAGACTGCGGCAGGGCAAAGAATTCCCCGCGACGCCCGCGGGTGGGGACCAAATAATCCCGGGCGCCTTCGGGAGTACTGCGGGTCAGGTAGGGCGTTTCCACCTCGAGAAAACCCCGTTCTCCCAGATAGGAGCGAACGAGACGATTGGCGCGATCCCGCAAGAATGAACATTTAATAGGATCGCTCTTCACACGTATTCTATGGACAAAGCGAACGGAACCGGCGTAAACGCGTTGTTTCGAGCGTTCCGTATCGTTGAAGCATTGAACGAACTCGGCGGTGCGGGCGTGTCTGCGATCGCCCGGGAGGTTGACCTCCCAAAGAGCACCGTCCACAACCACCTCACCACC
>JAWODQ010000036.1:0-4729 GCA_046483165.1 Bacillota bacterium
TACGCCTGGAAGTCCACGGACGCGTAACCAGCGAATATCCGATTTCACGATCTCCGGCACACCCATGCCACCCTCATGCTCCAGCAAGGCGAGCACCCCAAAGTGGTGAGTGAGCGTCTCGGGCACAACAACATACAGATAACCCTCGATACCTACAGCCACGTCCTGCCAAACTTACAGGCTGAGGCAGCAGAACGATTGGATGCAACCATCTTTGCCGGCGATAACTCCGCGCCTGAGACACTTCCGGAAATCTGATGTGACATTTTGTGATATTTTCGCGCTTACGGGGCGCATCAAAACTAAAAAAGCAACCCCCGTTTTCCCTATTGGGACGGGGGTTTTGGCTTGTAGGCCGCCAGGGGCTCGAACCCTGGACACCCTGATTAAGAGTCAGGTGCTCTGCCAACTGAGCTAGCGGCCTAGTTGGTAGCGGTGGCTGGGATCGAACCAGCGACGCCACGGGTATGAGCCGTGTGCTCTAACCAGCTGAGCTACACCGCCACTAAGAACGCCCTACATTATATCGCCGCACTAGAAGGGCTTCAACCTAGAGTCGAGTCCAGTCCACCGCGAATTGTGCCGGGGGAGGGATTCGAACCCTCACGGGCTGAAGCCCAACGGATTTTAAGTCCGCATCGTCTACCGTTCCGACACCCCGGCCGAAAGTTACGAAGATCCGGGGTTAACCGAGACTACTTCCTGGGCTCCCGACCCCCGCGACGATTGTTCCTGTTGCGACGGAACTCGCTTACTTTCTCTTCACTCTCCTTCATGAAAGCCTGCATCTTATCCTCGAAGGATGAGCGACCTCCGCCTCCACCGCGACGGCCACCTTTGGAGGGTGCGGGGCGAGAGGGTGTGACAAACTCGGGTGGACCTGGGTTACCCTGTCGCAGAGACAAAGCTATCTTTTCGCCATTTTCGCTAATGGAGAGTACCTTGACCTTTACCCGGTCGTTCTGCTGGACGTAGTCCGATACTTCGTGGACATAGGCGTCCGCAACCTCAGAGATGTGTACTAGTCCTGTCTTACCGTTGGGCAATTCCACAAAAGCCCCGAAATTGGTGATACCGGTAACGACACCCTCGACTACGTTCCCCACTTCAACTGGCTCGCTCGAGCTCATACTGCGAAACTCCTCCTGTTATTTTGTGGCTGTCTCGGCGACAGCATAATCATTATATGACCGGCCCTTCAAGGGTGTCAACGCGCCGCCATTTTGGCCATGATACCGGGAAAGTTAGCGATCATCACCATTCTGCCAGCGTCGCACGTTTTCGTTGCTGCCCAGGGCCACCAAAATATCACCACTTTGCAGTGGTTCATCCGGACCCGGAGGCACCAGCACCTCGTGGTTGGCACGCCTTATGGCGACGATGTTTATCCCGCGGTTCGCCCTTATATCGAGCTGTCGCAGCGTCTTTCCCACCATGTCTTTTGTGGCGTTGATCTCCACGATACTGACTTCCGGCGTGATCTCCAGGTAATCGACGACGTTGTCCACGGCCAGCCGGTTAGCCAACCTGACGCCCATATCCCTTTCGGGGAATACCACCTGGTCGGCCCCGATGCGCTTTAGGACCTTACCGTGAATCTCCGAGGAGGCCTTGGCGATTACCATGGGCACACCGAGTTCCTTGAGGCTCAGCGTCACCAGGATGCTGGCCTGCATATCGTGGCCAATGCTGACCACGGCCACATCGAAATTAGTTACTCCGAGGGACCTGAGCGTCGCCTCGTCCGTGGCGTCGGCCTGGACCACGTGGGTGCAACTTTCCTTGCACCTATTGACCGTCTCTTCGTCGGCATCGATACCCATGACACCGTAACCCATGGAATACAGGGTACTCGCCAGACTGCCACCGAAACGGCCCAACCCGATGACCACGAATTCCTTGGTGGTCGGCATCGCTACACCTCCACAGATTTGAATCTACCAGTCTATCCTATCATGACCTCTTCCTCGGGGTAACGAAATCCCTGTGTGTCGGTCGGATTACGCCCCAGGGCTAGAGTCAACGTCAAAGGACCCACGCGACCCGCAAACATGATCGACGTTATCAATAACCTGCCGAACAACCCCAGATGAGGGGTAACACCGGTTGAAAGTCCCACGGTTCCGAAGGCGGAAGTCGTCTCGAACAAACTATCGGACATCGAAAAGCCCTCGAACACCAAAAGGCCCAAAGTCCCCAAGAACACCAGCGCCGCCGATACTACCACGATGGCCAGCGAATGATCCAGAACCTGTTTCGGAAGTCGACGGCCCAAGACCTGTACATCCTCGTTGCCGCGAATGGTTCCCCAGACCCGGGCGATCACCGAGAAGAAGGTCGTGGTCTTTATCCCGCCGGCGGTAGATCCCGGGGACCCCCCGACGAACATCAAGAACACCAGGAAGAACAAAGATGCCGATCGCAGACTACCGGTCGGGAGCGTATTGAATCCCGCCGTGCGGGGGGTAACGGCGGTGAACATGGCGGAAAGCACTTTCCCCAAAGGTCCCAGTCCGCCCATGGTCTCGGGATTCCCCATCTCCGAGAAGAAAAAGAAGATCGTGCCGGCCGCCAGCAGGACCCCCGAAGTCATCAGCACCACCCGGGCGTGCAAAGAAAACGGACCACGATACCCCTGCACCTGGCGGCGATATAGTTCCGCTATGACCGTAAAACCCAACCCCCCACCGATGATCAGTGTCATGACGATCCCGTTTATGAAGACATCGGAGGCGAAACCCTCGAGGCTCGTACCGAAGAGATCGAAACCCGCGTTATTGAACGCCGACACGGAATGGAATAACCCCAAAAAGGCCGCGCGACCCAGGGGATAATCCGCCGATAACCTGGCAGTTAGGGCGATGAATCCCAGGGCTTGGAAGCTCAGGGTGATGGCGAGCACGTAACGTACCAGACGTACCATTCCCTGAAGCGAGATTACGCCCATCGCCTCGCGTATCATCAGGCGACTGCGGAGCGTAACGCGACGCCCCAGGACCAGGGCGACACCGGTGGACATGGTCATGATCCCCAATCCACCGATCTCTATCAAAAGCATTATTATGACCTGGCCGAATACCGACCAATAGGTCGCAGTATCTTCGACTATGAGACCGGTGACACACACGGCCGAGGTGGACGTAAAGAGGGCCGTGGTGGGTGAGGCATTCTCGGTTCCTGCGGTGGCGACGGGAAGTGATAGCAGGGCGGTACCGATCAAAATCACGGCCAAAAACCCCACCACGAGCGTCTTGGCGGGATTGACCGGAGCCAGTGGCTTACGATAACTGTTCAGAGGCACGGAGTCACTCCCCGAAACCGCCCGAATAAGGGGCCGGCAGTTCTCCGGCAAGTATACTGTGAGAGGGGGAGGGAGTCAACGGATTCCGGTCGAGGTCCAGTTCAACGGCACGTCACCCGGTTTAATCATGCGTAAGTATTTGCGAGCCATCACCTCGATGTAATCCTCGTCTTCCAAAAGCTCTATTTGGCGTTCCAACTCCTCGTGGATGTGCTCTTCCCTTCGAATCTCTTCCTCGACTTCTTCGATGTCGGCGTCCAACTCCACGATCTCTCCATAATCCCCGACTATCGTCGCCGCGAAGTACAAAAAGAGTGCTACGGAAGCGAGGAGGAGCGCACTCCGAATCGCGCGCCCGAGGTAGAAGCGGAAGCGGGATATCTTCTTTTTGCGCGTCTTCTTCTTACTCACCGTCACTCTACCTCTTCCTCGCCCCCGGGTTCACCAAAGATATCCAGGGGATCGCCCTCGACCACCAATACCACCTGATAACCCTTGCTGCGGGCGCGACTCAAAAGCGTCGCCACGGTACTCGTACCGATTCCGAGCCTCGAGGCCACCTCTTCGTTACCGTGTCCCGTCTCCTTGAGTGCCACGACCTGGCGCTCTCGGAAGCTGAGTTTTTCGAGGCCCCTGATTTCCATCTTCACCGGGTTTTCGCCAACCTTCTATCCGTACTGTCCACAGTTTATCTACAACCTGTGGACAAATATACTACATCTGTGGGTAATCTTCTCTATTCTGGCTCGAGGTCCAATCTCCTCCCGACGCGCAAGAAGATGCTTGGCAAAGATGAGCAGGCATCGTTACCTGACCGCCTGCGCCCGGGTCATGGGCGGGGATCCCGCCACCCCGATTCGATAGTGGGTCCAGTTTACATTTCGGTAAATGCCGGATCTGCGGGCCCTCATCCCGTCGGGTATGTTATAATTCTTGGGAGCATGTCTTCTCGGAGGAGTGAATCTGTGCCGCTTGAGAACCTGCCCGAAATCATAATGACATCGATTTGGGACGTTCGCATCGGAGTCCCCGTCGCGGTGGTTTACGGTCTCAGGCCCTTCGTGGCGCTGGGTATCGCCACGGGAAGCAGTGCCGCGACCGTCTTGCCATCTCTGATAGTGTTGCGCGCGCTGTTACTCGCCAGCGGGCGTTATTTCCCGGGAGCGCGACAATTCCTTTTGCGGGTCACGCAACGTCACCGCCCCTTCATAGAGAGATACGGCTACATCGGTATACTCGTTTCCGTGGCCTTGCCCCTTCCGGGGACGGGGCCCTGGGTCGGGGCCATCACCGCCGTTCTGCTCGATTTGGACTTCGTGAAATCCGCCATGTCCCTGGCCTTGGCCATAATCCTCGCCGGCCTGATCAGCCTCGGCATATCGGAAGGCGTTACGGCCCTCATACTCTTTTTGGATTGAACGGCCACAC
>JAWODQ010000080.1:0-5911 GCA_046483165.1 Bacillota bacterium
CGGATCCATGACACTCTGATCCGGGAGTTGCGTAATACGGAGATCGTCATCATCACCTGAGACCGAGCACGAGATGATATAATGAGGACTACAAGGAGAAAACGCGGAAATCCTGGAGGTTAAGATAGATGCTTTTCGTCGTGGTAGGCGTGGCGGGGATCCTGGTGGTATCATATCTGGCCCTGGACTACGTCTTCACCCAATACAAGCATACCAAGAGATCCAGGGTGGTCCTGGCCGTCGAGGCGGTGGTCTGTGTAATCTTGGGTTTATTCCTCGGTTCCAGCCTGCCCGGTCTCCCGTGGTATTTTAGCGCCTCCATAGGTTTGGCCATGGGTCTTTTGGCCTACTCCGCCCTGGTGGTGACCACGGTGGAGATGTGGCGCCGCGTTCTTCCCGGGGCCCAGAATTCCCCGGACGTCGAGGATCTGCAGCGAAAGCTGGAGGATTTGCAGGGGCAATACGAGACGATCACCGACGAGATCAGCGCGTTGAACGCCGAGAAGAAGGCCCTGGAACGAGATCACGACGAGGAATTGTTTCGCCAGCGCCAGCTGGAAAACCAGGTTCACCGCTGGAAGGGTGGCGGTGGCATGGAACGCATACGCTCCCTCCGCGTAGAAGATTGGATCCGCGAGATGGCGGACATGGAGGACGAGGAACTGCGATCCATGCGAGAGGAACTGCGGGAACGACGGGACGTGGAGGACACAGAGAGAGGAGAAGCCCTTCGCGTCCGGGCGGCACTGGCAGATCTGGAGCTTTTGCGCAGGAGTATGGCGGAGCCCAATAGAGAACTCGCACAAATCAAGCGCGCCATCGAGGCCGCCGAGAACAAGAAGGGGTCCCTGGCGACACAAATGAGGGAGTTGGACCGGGAACTGCGCAGTTGGAATCGATTTCGAGAGGAAGAATCCCGGGACAGGACCGAATTGAGATAGATAGCCGAGAGAATTTGGGGGGTGAGAGATCCGAGGGGTCGAAGGATCCCGAGGATCGATTGTATGAGTCACATCGCAACCTACAGTACGGAGCTGGCACTCAATCCGGTCGCGAACAGTGCCGAGGCCGCATCCGACCGCTCCTATCAATTGCTTGAAGAGGCGCTCGAGGTGGTGGCCGAGGAGTACGGCGGCCGGGTGGACAATTACGTGGCGGACTATTTTGGGCGCAAGCGCGAATGCGCGCTCAGCCTGATAACTCCGCCGTTTCCCGCGGGGATAGGCATCGACGTCGAACCCGAAACCGGCCGGGTATCTTTCGTGTACGACTCCTACGGAGTGAGCGAAGACGTCATCGACACGCTCCGAAACCGGATCGTACAGACGTTTACGTCATTGGCGGTAAGTCGCGCTCTTTCGGATATGAACTACGAGGTGGAATACGAGGAGGCCGCGGCCGATCCCTCGAGACCGGGCGATCCCAGACGCCGAGTTCTCATCAGGGGGGTTATGTGATGAGTCAGCGCGTGGAGGTGGAAGTCGGATCCGACGGAAAATTCCGGATGGAGTTCGTCGGTTTTGCCGGCGACGATTGCTACGACGAAGCGGAACGCATCCGGGATGCGCTGGCCGAACTCGGGGTTAGGGTGGGAACCATCGACATCCAGCCCAAACCCGGGGGACTAATCGAGGCCGAGATGGGCATAGAGGAGGATTCCGAAGGTGACGTCTCCGCGAAAAGAGGTTGAATCGAAGATCCTGGCCTCACTTAGCGGCGAAGAAGAGAGCTTTTTGGAGATTTCTATCGACGACGACGGTTCGATACACATGTACGAGGCCTACTCGAAAGACAGTGGTGAGCGACTGGCCCGAAGACTGCGAGCCCTGGGGGTTAATGTCACCCGGGGAGTATCCTCGCCCTGCGGGTGAGGCACGGGCGTGAGAATGCGAGGGGGCATAGTTTTTGTCTTTTCCCGAAATGAAAGGGTTGGATGACGGGTGGATAGGTGAGGGGCTCCTCAAACGTCGGAGCAACTATTCACCCGTCATACTATTCGAAACCACGGATCCCAAGCGATTGGAACAGCTCAAGCAGTACGTACTGACCGATTCCAGCTGCCGCGATTACGAATCGGTAATGGTGTTCGATCAGTGGCGCGGTCTCGCCGAGATATCCTACCGCGAGGGGCAGGTCGTCTCCGAGCCGTACCAAAAGAGCGCTCCGAATACTCCGCTCGGCCGGAGGATGGCACCGAGGACGGGCTCTTCGAACGGTGCGCAGCAGTTCGCCCAGGTGAAGGCCGTGCTCAAAGAGGTCGACGAAATGCTGCGGGATCGAAAGACCCTGTTCATTATCCAAAACCTCGCGGATAACCGGGAATGGGAGACGGGCCTGCAGTCGGCCCTACGTTCCTGGGCCACCGACACGGAATTGATAACCCAGGGGTCCACCATATTCCTACAAACGGCCGACGCGACCTCACTTTTGGATTCGTTCACCCGGGAGTTGGTGGTCATTTTGGACGTCGAGCCCGCCAGCGAGGAGGAGAGGCGTCACATAATCGGCACCATCGGTCGCGAGCTGGAAGTGGAGCTTTCGCGACAGCGCCTGGCGGAGTTGGTGCTGGCCACCGCCGGACTCAATTTGCACCAGCTGGAAAGCATCATGCTGGAGTCGTATTTCTCCGAGCATCGTTTCGACGTGTCGCGCGTCAAGGGGCTGAAATCCGAGCTGGTGAAGAAGTCCGGGACTTTGGAGATCCGCGATCCCCATTACAGCTTTCGGGATATCGGAGGATACGATTCCATAAAGGATTTCGTGAGGAAGTACATCATCAATGTTTTGGAGGATAGCGAACGCGCGGCGCGATTCTCCCTGCCGCTTCCTAAGGGGATTCTCTTCTTCGGTCCCCCGGGTACGGGCAAGAGCCTTTTCGCCAACGCCCTCGCGACGGAAATTCAACTGCCGTTTATCAATCTTCTGACCGAGAATATCTATTCGAAGTGGTTCGGGGAGTCCGGGCAGCGGATGAAGAACGCCATACAGATGGCGGAGAAGATGTCGCCGGCAATCGTATTCGTGGACGAAATCGACCGTTTCGGCAAGCGGAGCGGGGGTTTTGGCGATTCCGCCGGAGAGGAGAGCAAGAGAGTATTCTCGCAGTTCCTCGAGTGGTTGGGAGAGCCGGACCGCCAGGCCATCATAGTCGGGACCACCAACGTGCCGGACCAGCTGGACGAGGCCTTTTTACGCACCGGTCGCTTCGACTACAAGATTCCGTTCCTCTACCCGGGCGATGAGGCGCGCGTGGAGGTTATGACCGTGCACCTGGGTCTGGTTCCCGGGGGTGTGGGTAAACCCGTGCCCCTGGCGGTGGAAAGGGAGGATTTGCTGGAGTTTTTGCGCGAGGAGATAGTCCCCAAGACCCGCCACTTCTCCTGCGCGGAACTCGAAGAGCTGATACTCAGATCCAAGAGGATGGCCTTCGATCGGCGCGCCGATTACCTGGAGTTCTGCGACTTCCTACACGCGGCCGAGACGTTCCGGGTGGACCGAGAGCAAAGGAAACGCACCATCGAGACCACGATGCAGCAGGTGCGGCGTTTCACCGACGATCAGCAATTCCTCAATTCGCTTCAGCGCGAGATGATCAGCGACACCGACTGAAGTGCAACTGGGAGATGCGCTTTCCTCCATCGCAAGGCTTGCGAATGCCCATCGCTTTAGCGCCGATCGGCGCTAAAGCGGTCTCTTTCCGGTAGTAATCATTCCTTCTTCCTTACTGGAGCGGCAAAGAACCAATATTTCTCCCGCAGGGGCCCTACGACGGACCCTTTTTGTATTGGGAGACGAATTGATGAGTCCATCCACCTCGGTGCCAGGTGAATGGTGGGGTGCTCCGCCGCGTGCGCCTACCCCAAAAACGCATCAATTTGCGGCTTTAAATGGGATACGACCAAACTTTCTATCGGGTGGATGCCGTCGGCAGGAGTGAGGCCGATTATCTCGAATAGAAAGAATGGAATGCTGACGAAAGTAGCAATGGAATAGGAGGTAGGCAGAACATGGCAGAAGCAGAAAAAGTCGACAATGGCAACGACAAGGTAATGGACTTCATGTACAACTGGAAGCTTCACTTAATCGTACTTGGCCTCGTAATCATAGGTGAGTTAATCGGAATACAGCGATTCTCGGTAGGCCCCGGTACAGCTCTCTTGCTTCCGATGTTGTACGCACTCGTAATAGGTATCTTCCTCGGTCCGCGTTTCCTCAAACTTGCCAGCGAGAAGGACATGGATGACGCATCCCCACTTATTACCCTCTCTGTCCTCATACTGGTGGCAAAACTCGGTACCAACGTGGGACCGAACCTGTCGATCATCGCCGAATCCGGTATCCCGCTCCTCCTGCAGGAGTTCGGTAACCTCGGTACCCTGGCAATCGGTATGCCCGTCGCCGTAATGCTGGGCTTCAGGCGAGAGGCTATCGGCGCGACTTTCTCCCAGGCTCGTGAGGGGTCACTCGCAATCATAGGTGATGTTTATGGCCTCGACAGCCCTGAGGGTCGCGGCGTCCTGGGTGTGTACATCTTCGGTACGGTACTCGGCGCCATCTACAACGGTATCATGGGTGGTTTCGTGGCATCGCTCGGCATATTCCACCCCTACGCGGTAGGTATGGCGTGCGGCATCGGTTCGGCGAGCATGATGAGTGCCGCCTCGGCCAGCGCCTCGGCGGTGCTTGCCGATTATTCGGAGGAAGTACTGTCCTTTGCGGCCACGAGTAACCTTTTGACCAGTGCCACCGGATTGTACATGATGATCTTCATTTCCATTCCGCTGGCCAACTGGTATCTGAAGTTCCTCACCGGCGGTAAGGGCGAAGAAGAAATAACCGATTCGGAAGAGTGAGTGCCGGAAGGATTCCGAATGGAACCGCGAGTCCGAAACGCCGGAGAGCGAAACTAGTTCTTCGGAATTGGGGAGGAGATCCAAGTGAAAGCTAGTCAAGCGATAGCAACATTTTTAATAGTAGGAGCCATAACACTAATCGGAAACTGGGTGGGAATGGATCAGATCGATCCCATCACGGCCATTCCGGGCATGTTGATTCTCGCAGCCATAGCCTTCGTCGGCTGGGGAGTCAGCGAGGCACTCAACCGGGCGCTTCCACCGATCGTCTTCGTATCGTTACTGGGAATCATCCTGACGACACCGTGGACCCCGGGTAACGCGTTCATTCTCTCTCATACCACCAACGTAAACTTCCTGGCGACCTGTACTCCGGTACTGGCCTACGCCGGTATATCCATCGGTAAAGACATCGACAAGTTCACGGCTATGGGTTGGCGGATTCTGGTCGTCGGTGCCGTGGTACTGACCGGTACCTTCATAGGTTCTGCGGCCATCGCGCATATCTCCATGGCACTGTTGGGTCAGCTGTAAGCGAACCCGCGAATCTTCTGTGGACTGTAGGTGAAGTCATACAGAAAGGGGAGGTGATGCGGTCCACAGAGACCGCTAACCATGGACAAGGAAACTGCCAAACGGAAAGCGATGGAGGCAATAGACAAAAACGCCGAAAGACTCAAGGAGTATGCCGAGGATATCTGGGCTCACCCAGAACTCGGATTCAAGGAGTTTCGGACGGCGGATAAGGTGATGGAATTCTTCGATGAGCTGGGCCTGGAGTATGAGTCCGGTATCGCGAGGACCGGCGTCCGGGCGGACGTGAAGGGTGCCTCCAGTGATGTCCGAATCGCCATAATGGGCGAGTTGGACGGGGTAACTTGTCCGGAACACCCCGATTCGGATCCCGAAACCGGCGCCGTCCACGCGTGTGGCCACTTCGGGCAGCAAACCGTGATGCTGGGTACCGCCGTCGGCTTGATAAAGACTGGCATCGCCGAACAGCTCGCCGGCGATTTGGCCTTCATCGCGGTACCGGCCGAGGAGTTCATCGAGCTGGC
>JAWODQ010000127.1:0-2891 GCA_046483165.1 Bacillota bacterium
TACCCGAAGAACCCCTCGAATCCCTCATCCCCCAATCGGCTCTGCGCGAGGGCGAGGTCGGCCTTCCCGAGGTGGCCGAAGTAGACACGGTAAGGCACTTCGTGAACCTCTCGCAGATGAACCACGGTGTGGACACCGGTTTCTATCCTCTGGGATCTTGCACCATGAAGTACAATCCGAAGATCAACGAGGACGTCTCCCGTCTGCCCGGCTTCGCCACGCTCCATCCCTACCAGCCGGACGAGACGGTACAGGGAGCGTTGAAACTCCTTTACGAGACGGAGAAATACCTGTGCGAAATTGCGGGTATGAAACGAGCGACTCTGCAGCCGGCGGCGGGTGCCCACGGCGAGATCACCGGCATCATGCTGATTCGCGCCTATCACGAGGACAGGGGCGAAGACCGGGACGTAATCATAATCCCCGACTCGGCCCACGGCACCAACCCGGCCACGGCGGCCATGGCGGGGTATCGCACCGTCGAGGTGCCCTCCGACGAGCGTGGCTGTGTGGACATCGAAGCGCTTCGTTCCATAGCGGACGAAAACGTCGCCGGGCTTATGCTCACCAACCCCAACACGCTCGGCGTATTCGACGAGAACATCCTCGAGATAGCCGAGATAATCCACGAGGTCGGTGGCCTCCTCTACTACGATGGAGCGAACGCCAACGCGATCATGGGTTATTCGCGACCCGGGGACATGGGCTTCGACATCGTGCACTTCAACCTGCACAAGACCTTCGGTACCCCCCACGGCGGGGGAGGCCCGGGTTCGGGTCCCATCGCCGTCGTAGAGGAACTGGTCCAGTATCTGCCGGCACCGCTGCTGGAACGTGACGGTGAGCAATACCGCCTGGACTTCGACATTGCCAAGAGCATAGGACGGGTGCGCGCTTACACCGGCAACTTCGGCGTCGTGCTGAAGGCCTATGCGTACATCCGGTCCCACGGGCCCGACGGCCTGAAGGCGGTAAGCCGAGACGCGGTACTTAACGCGAACTACCTCATGGAATCGCTGAAGGAGTACTATTACCTGCCCTTCGATCGGACGTGTATGCACGAGTGCGTCCTGTCGGGTAGAGATCAAAAGCGCGAGCACGGTATCGCCACTTTGGACATCGCCAAGGCCCTGTTGGATTACGGCATACACCCGCCCACGATCTACTTCCCGCTGATCGTCGAAGAGGCTCTGATGATCGAACCCACCGAGACGGAGAGCCGGGAGACGTTGGACGAATTCATCGCCGTGATGATCCAGATAGCCCATGACGCCGCAGAAGATCCGGATCGTCTCCACGAGGCTCCAACTCTCACGCCGGTGCGGCGTCTCGACGAGAGTTCCGCTGCGCGGTCTCCGACGCTGTGCTGGCAACCCGGCGGTACAGATGCCGCAGACGAGTAAGATCGAAGGAGAGACCGATGTCGGTCGAGGGGCGGGCACTCCGTCCCTCGACCGGTTGCTGGATTTGCTGGCCGCGTCTCCCGTACCCGGAGCCGATGCGCTGGCGCTTCGTCGTCGTGCCTTCCAAAGGGTACGCGAAGTTGCCGGGGTGCGAGGGGGGCCGCTTTTCGTGCGACCCGCGAAGACCTATCCGGTGTCGGTTACCGGTGGCTTCTGCGCCCTGAATTGTGCTCACTGCGGCGGAAAATTCCTCCGAGGTATGCTGACTCTCGAGGAGGCCGTGGAAGCGGCTTCGAGCGAGAGTCCACCGGAGAGCTGGCTTTTGAGCGGCGGGTGTGACGTCCACGGAGGGGTTCCTCTCCCGCCGGAGTCGGCCTTGAACCGGCTAGCCCGCGTGGGAAGGGTTAACTGGCATCCCGGACTGGCCTCATCGGAGGCGATTCAGAAAGCCCGCCGGTACGTGGATTGCATATCTTTCGATTTTGTCGGAAGCGATGAGACGATCGGGCGGGTCCTGGGCCTGGACGCGCGGGTCGAGGATTACCTGGCCACCTATCGTAGCCTCCGCGATCTCGCTCCGGTGGTTCCCCACCTGGTGGTGGGGCTGGACGGTTCTCGCCTGCGCGGGGAATACCGGGTGTTGGATCTCCTGGCGTCCGAGGGAGCGGAATCGCTGGTGCTCCTGGTACTGTGGCCGGCCCCGGGTACGGCCTTCGAAAACCTATCACCGCCGGACCTGCGGGACGTATTTTCCGTTTTTGCCACGGCGAGGACGAAACTGCCACGAGCCCGATTGAGCCTCGGGTGCATGAGACCTCCGGGAGCGTATAGGACCGCCGTAGATGCGATGGCCGCAGCTGTCGGTTTCGACGTGATAGTGCAACCGGCGGGTCCCGTAGTCCGGGAGTTCCCCGCCTCCGGCACTTATTTCGATGAGTGTTGTGCTTTTGCCACAATTACCGAGGGGTGGGATCCGTCTTGCGCCTGAGGGTTTCTTCCGGCAGCGCCGCCGCACTGGGACTAATCGACATCCGTCGCGGCGCCGAGGTTACGACGGCCTACGTCATGATCGGAGAAGGTGGATGCGCCTTTTCCTGCACCTTTTGCCCCCAGAGTCGGGCGAGTCACTCCTCACACCGTTTCCTCTCCCGCGTCAGCTGGCCCGACTACGAGGCCGAAGATCTCGTGGAGCATCTGCTCGAGGTGGAGGCCCGGGGGGAGGGGCCGCGCCGCGTTTGTTTGCAGGTCGTCGGTAGCGAGCACGGGCGACGCGATGCGGAGTACTTCATCCGGAATTATCGGAGTGCGGGGGGCACATTGCCCGTATCGGTGAACGTGGCCGTCTTCAACGTCGCCGCAGCCCGAAAATTCTTCGAGGCGGGCGCCGATCGGCTGGGCCTGGCGGTCGATGCCGCCACCCCGTCCCTCTTTAGGCGTCACAAGCTGGATCGCCCCGGAGCCTGGCGGGGGCGCATGGAGTTGCTGGAA
>JAWODQ010000136.1:0-14841 GCA_046483165.1 Bacillota bacterium
CTACTACATCCCGGCCGTTAAAGCTTTAGCCACCATCGGTGTTAAAACGTTTATGGAACAGGCAGAAAAAATGGGTATTACTACCTGGAATGACCCGGCTAATTACGGTTTATCACTTACTCTGGGAGGCGGTGAGGCCCGAGCACCGCGAGGCCGGCGAGCACGACGCCGGTGCGCACCTGCGGCGAGATCAGCGGCGTCGTCCAGGTGCACGCGGGTAATTCTGATGCGGCTTTCTCCGCCGTCGGCTAGGTCCACCACCAGCTCCCCGCCCACGGCCAGGGGAACAGCGTACTGACTTATCTGGTAACCCTTGGGCAGATCGGGGTAATGGTAGTTCTTTCTTTCGAAGTAAGTCCGGGGCCGGATTTGAGACCCGAGCGCCCTGGCACACGTTATCCCGAACTCCAAGGCCCTGGCGTTGATGACCGGCAGACTGCCGGGTAAACCCAGGCATACGGGGCAGACGTGAGTATTCGGGGCGGCTCCAAATTCGGTGGAGCAGCCGCAAAACATCTTGGTTCGCGTGGCCAAAGCGACGTGAATCTCCAGCCCGATAGTGGGAAAATGGGTGCAATTCTCGTTCAAGTCTCGTCACCCTCTTCCATCGAGGGGCGCTGCAGGTGATACTCGGAGGCGCGCTGGAAGACATCCGCCGTCATCAACAATCCCGCGTCGGAGAACCGCGGGCCCATCAATTGAACTCCCGCGGGAAGTCCATCGACGAAACCACCCGGGAAAGACACCGCCGGTATTCCGGCCAGGTTCGCCGGGATAGTGCAAATGTCCGCCATATACATGGCCACCGGATCTTCGATCCTGTCACCGATCTCGAAGGCCGTGGTAGGAGTCGTCGGAGTTAGCAGGTAATCATACATCTGGAAGGCCGCAAAGATCTCTTCTGCCATGACGCGACGCACGCGCGCGGCCTTCAAGTAGAAAGCATCGTAGTATCCCGCGCTCAGGGCGTAGCTTCCGAGCATTATGCGCCGTTTGACCTCATCTCCGAACCCGCTCGTTCGCGTATTGCGATACAACTCCTCGATTCCGTCTCCGATCTCCCGCAATCCGTATCGGATGCCGTCGTAACGCGAGAGGTTGGACGACGCTTCGGCCGAAGCCATGACGTAATACGTCGGCAGGGCGTACTCGGTGTGAGGAAGCGACATCTCCTCCACCATCGCCCCCATCTCCTCCATGGTCCGGGCCGTTTGCCTAGCGATTTCCGCCACCCCGGGGTCTATCCCCTCGGCGTAATACTCCCCGGGTAACCCTATCCGGACTCCGTCCAGCCCATCTTTGCCATCCCGAACCTGACCGAGGAAACCTCCCGCCTCCGGATGTTCCACCGAAGTACTATCCTTGCTATCCCATGATACCAGGACGTCCAGGGCAAGGGCACAATCGCGGGCGCTTCGGGCTATGGGTCCTATCTGGTCCATCGAAGAGGCGAAGGCTATCAAACCGCGCCGGGAGACGGCGCCGTAGGTGGGTTTCATGCCCGTGACACCGCAGAAAGCTGACGGCTGACGGATCGATCCTCCGGTGTCGCTTCCGAGGGCAACGGGCACCATGCCGGCGGCCACGGCCGCGGCGGAACCTCCGCTGGAACCCCCCGGAACCCGCGATAGGTCCCAGGGGTTTCTGACCGGCCCGAAGTGGGAGTTTTCGTTGGAAGAACCCATCGCGAACTCATCCATGTTCGTCTTGCCTACTAGGGCGGCACCGGCCCCCCTCATTCGCGATACGACGTGGGCGTCGTAGGGAGGTGTATATCCCTCCAGTATTTGCGAGGC
The DNA here is from genome assembly GCA_046483165.1 of Bacillota bacterium. Lineage (GTDB taxonomy): Bacteria > Bacillota > Sulfobacillia > SLMV01 > SLMV01 > CSSED11-154. Next base: position 1,797 of record JAWODQ010000136.1, read on the forward strand.
ACAGGTGGTGGGCATTCCGCGGGTGCAGAGATTGTCTTTCACGGCGTAGGGCAATCCGCCGAGCGGACCGTCGAACTCGCGATCTCCCGGGTCTCCCGCCACGAGAAACGCCCCGATGCGCGGGTTCAATCGGGCTATGTTGGACAACGATAAATCTATCGCTTCTCGAGGAGACATCTCTCCGCTGTCGACGGCCTCAACCGTCCGAAGAGCATCGAGGCAGTATTCAGACATCTGGACCCTCCTCGCTTCCCGCGAAGCGAGGAACTACCACGTAGCCGTCCTCGCGCTCCGGAGCAGCATTCAAAAATTCCTCCGATATGTCCGCCTCGGTCACTTCATCCGCCCGGGTTACATTTTCGTCGGTCTCCGCCGGATTGTACAGAGGGGCGAACCCGGACGTGTCGACGTCCTCCAGTTTCCTCACGTGATCCAGGATCGCTCCCAGATCGGTACGCATCTTGTCCACGTGTCTCTCGTCCAGTCGCAGGTGCACCAAATCCGCCACCATATTCACTTCTTCGGCGGTGATCCGCAAGGCAAATCACTCCTTATGCCCCGAAGGGCTCGTCATCCTCGATTATAACCACTAACCCGTCCCGCCCTCCACACCCGGACGCCGCACGAATAGGGATTAAATCGGTTAACGCTTTCCTCACCGAGCGGGATGGAGCCCCCATCGTCGGATACGATGGACGAGTAGCCGAACGAAACGAGGGAGGGGAGACGCCGGGCGTCTCCCCTCCGAACTTACCATCAAGAGTTACCTTTACTCGTCGTGCAGCCAGCAGGCCACGAAGTGCTCGCCGCCGATGTCTTTCCAGGCGGGTTTTTCCTCTGCACAGATGGGCATCGCGTACTGGCAGCGGGTACGGAAGTGACATCCGCTCGGCGGATTGGAAGGACTGGGTACGTCACCTTCCAAGACTATTCTCTGCCGGCTACGCTGCACCTTAGGATCCGCGATGGGGATCGCAGATAGCAATGCCTGGGTGTAGGGGTGTGCCGCATTCTGGAATAGTTCCCCCTGCTCCGCCAATTCGACCAGCTGACCCAAATACATCACTGCCACGCGATCACTGATGTGGCGCACGACGCTCAGATCGTGGGCGATGAACAAATACGTCAGGTCGAATTCCGTCTGGAGATCTTCCAGAAGGTTGAGGACCTGGGACTGGATCGATACGTCGAGCGCGGATACCGGCTCGTCGCATACGATCAGCTTGGGGTTTAGGGCCAGGGCCCGCGCGACACCGATACGCTGTCTCTGCCCACCGGAGAACTCGTGAGGGTAGCGACGGGCGTGCATACCGCGAAGGCCTACGGTCTCGAGGAGACTGCGGACTCTGTCATCCTTTTCCTTGCCCCGGGCCACTCCGTGAATCTCCAGGGGTTCGCCGATGATGTCACCGACGGTCATCCTGGGGTTCAGGGAGGCGTAGGGGTCCTGGAATACGATCTGCATATCGCGGCGGAGGCGACGCATGTCCTCGCGATCGAGGGAGAAGATATCCTTGCCCTCGAACTCCACGGTTCCGTCAGTGGCCTCGAGCAACCGCAATAATACCCGACCGGTGGTCGTCTTACCGCAACCACTCTCACCCACCAATCCCAGCGTTTCGCCCGGCTTGATGGTGAAACTGACGTCATCGACCGCCTTCACGAATCCCACTATGCGGGAGAACACTCCACCCGTTATGGGGAAGTATTTCTTAAGATTCTTGACTACTACCAGATCATCGATTTCTTCGTAGGTCTGTTTTTTTATCGCCTCTGCGGGCTGAGCCACCTACACCACCCCCGAGCGATCTTTGGAATGCAACCAGCAGGCAACCTGGCGGTCATCCTCGATCTGCACGAGATCGGGCTGCTCTTCCAGGCAGATGTCCATGGCATAAGGGCAACGAGGATTGAAATAGCAACCCTGCGGCATGGCCAGCGGGTTGGGAACCACACCCTCGATTACGTGCAACCGGTCGCTCTTTGGAGCGTCCAGGCGCGGTATGGAGTTGATCAGACCTTCGGTATACGGATGCATCGGGTCTCCGAAGACGTCGAAGACGTCTCCTTCTTCCACGATCTTACCCGCATACATAACTACCACTCGCTCCGCCATCTCGGCTATTACCCCGAGGTCGTGGGTGATGAGCATGATGGCCATGCCCAGCTCTTCCTTCAGGCTCTTCATGAGCTCGAGTATCTGGGCCTGAATGGTGACGTCCAAGGCGGTGGTCGGCTCGTCGGCTATTAGCAGCTTCGGGTTACAGGAGAGGGCCATGGCGATCATGACGCGCTGGCGCATACCACCGGACATCTGGTGGGGGTATTCGTCGATGCGCTGTTCGGGAGACGGGATACCCACCAGGGTAAGCATCTCTATGGCTTGCTGGCGGGCTTCCTTTTCCGAAAGGCCCTGGTGAAGCTCGATGGCTTCCATGATCTGATCCCCGACGGTGTAGACGGGATTGAGCGAGGTCATGGGTTCCTGGAAGATCATGGAGATGTCGTTACCACGAATCTTCCGCATCGCCGAGTCCGATTTCGTCAGTAGTTCTTCGTCTTCGAATGTGATGCTGGATCCTTTGAGAATTTTACCTGGCGGATCGGGGATGAGGCGCATGATGGACAAAGAGGTTACGCTCTTGCCGCATCCACTCTCGCCTACCACTCCAAGAGTTTCTCCCCGATCTATGTGGAAGGAGACCCCATCAACTGCTGGGACTTCTCCATCCTCGGTGTAGAAATACGTGCTGAGGTTTTCTACGTTTACGAGGACATCCGACACGAAATCACCCCATTTTCACTAGCTTGCAGGTCCACCGGCACATAAACGGGTGAACCTACAGACGACATTATAATATATATTGGTCGTAAAATCCTAGTTTCCTTCCCCGAAAAAGCCCGGCCAGTCCCCAATGTTGCCGAGAACGGGACTGCGCCAGGGCAGAAATGCCGGGGCATCGTCGCGAACGTAGAATGCTCCCCGCGGATACCCCAAGAACGTGACGGGATAATCGTCGATTATCGATGACAGCCAATCCCAATGCTCCGGGGATCGCGGCTCGTATAACATGAACTCGAAGGAGGGGTCCTCGGGATACTCGCCACCGTACTCTAGCAACCCGTCCTCACCCCAGGTCGTGGGGCAGGCCACAACATCCAAAGGTAAGGCGAGAAGATACATATCGTAACGCTCGCGGCCAAAAACCGTGTAGAGTAACGAGCTCTCGTCGGCGGAAATCGGGTGCAGGGTGATACCGACTTCGGAGAAGCCCGCCGCTATAGCCTCGGCAACCTGTTCCCTCCCCGATCCGTCGCGAGGATAGAGTAAATACAGTTCGGGGGTACGTTTCCCACCTTCCCCGTATCCCGCCTCCTCCAATAATTCTCGTGCGCGTTTCGGGTCGTACTCCACACCTCGTGCTCCCTCGAAATCCGGCATCAATGCCCCCAGGGGTTCCGCTGCGGACACGCCCCGATCACCGAACATCAGCTGCACCGCTTCCTCGCGATCCACGGCGTACGCCAGCGCCCGTCGCACTCTCGAATCCGCCAGGAACTCGTTTCGGGGATTGAATCCCAAATACTCGACCGCTTCCGCCTCCAGGGTAGCGATTCGTGTCCACCCCGCGCCGGGTCGCTCGGAATCCCTGGGACTGTCGGCGGGAATATGGAATACATCGAGCTCGTCCGTAACTTCAGTCGATGCATCTTCTGCGAAATGGTAGTCGAGGATATCCGGCATCTCGGTCGGTTCTTCTCCATCGCCATCGGTGATATCGTCTTCTTCCCCCGGTTCCTTTGCTTCTTCATCCCCTTCAACTTCCTCATCCGCTTCCACTTCTTCGGCGGATGGTGAGATCCGTTCGAGGGAAAGGAGGGTGGAATGGGATTCCTCACGCCTTTCGGCCAGGCGGTATTCTCCGGCTACGGGCAGGGAAAGATCGGTCAGGGCCTCGTCCAGGTCGGCTGCGGCGACATCTTCCAGCGCGTGTCGCGGAAGCGGTGAGAGGCGAGACATAATCCACAGGGCCCTCGGAGTGGAGTAGTCCAGTCGGATCCGAAGTTCCGAGTCGGAGACGACTTTCACTCCGGAGATCTCCTCGGCTTCCCCGTCGGCATATTCCCCTGCACCCCGGACGAAATCCAACGCATCTTCGGGTTCGGCCGCGGAGAAATCCGGATGAAGGAGTATCTCGAGCCCGAAGAGGATGTCGCCCGCCGTCAGAGGGTGACCATCGCTCCAGGAAACTGTCCCGGGTAAATGGATGGATATTTCGCGATTTCCCGTGAAGACGATATCCTCCGCAAGATGGGGGGAAATCTCCCCGGATTGATCGATTCTCGCCAGGGTGGGATGGGCCAAAGATAAGGCCGGGTTCGCCCCGGTCCGTGGCCAGCCGAGTAGTGGATGGACCGTCACACCATCCCGCCAGAGAACGCCGATGGCACCGCGGCTGCTTTCCATCGGCTCCGGGTTTTCCTCGCCCCCGGGATTCTCTGCCGGCTCCGCGTCGTCGGAAGAACAACCCGTCGCCACAAAGAGAACCAGGACCAACACCATCGCAGCCAAACGCAACTTCATCTCAGCGCACCATTCCCTCCCCTGACTTTCTGTCGCTCACTCCACCGAGCAAGGCGGCTAACAAGAATCCCAACAGGCCGGCCAAGACTATCGAAACGGAGACACTGTCCGGAAACAGGACCCGCACCGAACCCGCCGTCAATCCCGCGAGGAAAGCGTACACCAGGTTTTCCTTCGACTCGTACGCACGCCACATCAACGACGCGGTGATGTACATCCCTCCCAGGGCTCCCAGGACGAACAAAAGTATTCCGAGCCAGTCCCAGGAAGCAGCCACTCCAATTACTCTCGAATAGACGCCCAGCAAGACCAATACGGTGCCCCCGCTGAAACCGGGCAAGATCATCGCGCCCCCGGACGCCGCTCCGGAGCCAATCAATTCCCAGGCCTTAAGTGGCACCATCGACGGACCGGCGGCGCCGCTTATCGGGACCAACCACCATACGGCGGCAAATGCGGCGGCGGCGATGGGAAACCCGATCCCTTTAGGAGGATATCTCCGCGAGATGTTTACGGCGGAGGCCAAAACTATCCCCATGAGGAAAGCCCGGGTCTCACCCGGCATACTCTCGAATCCCCATCCCACAGTCTGAATGGCAGCTATGGCTCCGCCGGCCCAGCCCAGGGCCAGGGGGATGAGTCGAAGGTATTTCAGTTGCCCGATACTCTCCAGCAAACGCGGATAGACACCCAGTACCACCGCCACCGTCCCCGCGCTTAGGCCGGGAACAACGGAAGTTAGTCCCATCGCCAATCCCACCAGGAACGAACCGGGGGCACTCCCGGACGGCGAAGCCTTATCTTCGACCATGTCAATCCTTTCGCAGCTTTCGAATTGGTGCCAGCGAGGCGAGAAGCGTCTTGAGTCCCTGTTCTTCGAAGACCACGTTGAGCTCCACGTCGTCATCGACGACCTTTTTACCGACCACACGACCACTGCCAAATACCTTGTGTTCTATGGAGTCCCCCGGTTGGGGAATGTCAACTTTCGGACGCGGGACCTCCCGCGGGCGGCCCGCTGGTATGCGAGTACGCTTCTTCGGACCCTCATCCCGCCCGACATCCTGGGCCAGTTCGTTACCCATCTCGACCAGGCATTCCGTCCCGATCTCGTCGAGAAAACGGGACGGTGACGAGGGCTCCGGAGGTGCACCGAAACGCCTGCGCAAGGCGGCATGGGTCAGGATGAGGCGATCCTGCGCCCGCGTCATCCCCACGTAGCACAGCCGGCGTTCTTCCTCCAGCTGGGACGGATCTTCCAGGGAACGCGAATGGGGAAAGAGTCCCTCCTCCATTCCCACCAAAAAAACGACCGAAAACTCCAGTCCCTTGGCGCTGTGCAGCGTCATTAGAGTCAATTTGCTGTCCGGTCCATCCACCTCGTCCTCGCTGCTGAGGAGGGCGAGAGACGTCAAAAAGGCTGACAATGCATCGGGACCCGTGATCTCGTCGACGTCGACGGCTCCCGCCTCGACTTCGGAACGAAACGACCGGGCAGCCGCCACCAGCTCGTCCAGGTTCTCCCGACGACTTATGGATTCCACGCCACCGGCCTCGGCGATAAAAGAAAGGTAGCCCGTCTCGTCCAACAGCCGCCAGAGCACTTCCGCCGGCTCGAGTCCGGGCAAATCATCCCGTACATTCCCGAGCGCGGCTCCGAAACCCGCCAGCGCCGCTCGCTGTTTCCGGTTGAGCCCGGGGATCTCGCCTACGGACCGCAGGAGCTTCAGCGCATCGATACCGTGGTTCTCGGCGAAATCGCGAAGTCGGGCGAGCGTCGCAGCTCCCACCCCGCGCCGCGGCTTGTTGATTATCCGCTCGAAGCCGGGCCAGTCTTCCGGATTAACCAGGAGACGCAAAAGCGCCAGGGCATCCTTGATCTCGGCCCGTTCGAAGAATCTTTGCGACCCGATGATCTCGTAGGGAACCCCGCGCTCCCTGCACGTCATCTCGAAAAGCCGGGATTGGGCGTTGGTGCGATAGAGCACGGCAAAATCGGACCAGGGCCGACGCTCTTCCCTCGCCAGCTGCTGGATGCAGGACACTACGAACCGGGCTTCCGTCTCTTCAGATTGCGCGCGATACAGTACTACCGGTTCTCCGCCGGACCGCTCCGTCCACAGGTCGCGCTCGAGCCTCCGCTCGTTTCGGACTATCACGCGTTGCGCCGCACTCAGGATGGTTTCCGTGGACCGGTAGTTCTGCTCCAGGCGATAGATCGCGGCCTCGGGAAAATCGCGCTCGAAATTTAATATGTTGGACATATCGGCCCCGCGCCAGCCGTAAATCGATTGGTCGGCGTCGCCGACGGCGAATACGTTCCTGTGTACGTCGGCCAAAAGCTTTACCAGACGGTATTGGGCGTGGTTGGTATCCTGATATTCGTCGACCAAAACGTGACGGAAACGCGAGGCATACCTTTTCAGAATCTCGGGATGTTCGGTAAAAAGGCGCGTGGTCAACATGATGAGATCATCGAAATCCATGGCATTATACTCGCGCAAATCGGAAAGATAGCGGCGATAGACGGGCGCGATTCTTTGTTCGTAGTAGTCGGAGTTCTCCAGATCGCCCGGAGTTCTCAGTTCATTTTTCGCCATACTGATGCGCTGGATGATGGAGCGCGGCTCCCACTCTTTCTCGTTCATGTCGAGATCCTTCAGGATACGCTTGACCGCCGTCCTCTGATCGGTCCGGTCAAATATGGTGAAGCCCGGCCGATAGCCCAACACGTCTGCCTCTCGACGCAGTATACGAAGGCACATGGCGTGAAACGTCCCGACCCACATTCCCCGGGGCTCATCCGTGAGGAGCCCGGAGCAGCGTTCTCGCATTTCTCGAGCCGCCTTGTTGGTGAATGTCAGGGCCAATATGGAACGGGGATCAACATTTCTATCGTAAATTAGATAGGCCAGGCGACGGGTGAGGACGCGGGTCTTGCCGCTGCCCGCCCCGGCCACGACCAGGGCGGGACCCTCACCGTGCGAGACGGCTTTCGCCTGGTTTTCATTGAGGCCATCGAAGATATTCAAAGCCTTCCCTCCGCTTCACCCGCTCATTGTAGCATACCAAAGAGGCAAAGCGAGACGAAGATTTGCATCAATTTTCGCCAATATCGCGACGGAAGTGAGCGTACGGGAAAGATATCTCCTCGACGGCGGCATATGCCGATCGTCGGGCCGATTCGAGATCGGGTCCCGTGGCAGTCACTCCCAGAACTCGACCTCCCGCCGTCACCCAACCCGAAGGCCCTCTATCGGTACCGGCGTGAAATACCAGGATATCCTCGGGCAATTCATCCAATCCGACGATCGGCAGACCGGTCTCGTAGGACCCCGGGTAGCCCCCGGAAGCCATAATTACGCAGGCGGCAGCATCGGGGTACCACCGCAACTGTCCTTCGAGTTCGGAAAGATCGCCGGACACCCCGGCGGAGGCCTCAAGTAGGGGCAACAAATCGGAGCGCATCCGGGGCAGCACCACCTGGGTTTCCGGATCTCCGAAACGACAGTTGAATTCCAGGACCATCGGGCCTTCGTCGGTCAACATGAGTCCCGCGTACAAAAGGCCTCGGAAGGGTGTTCCCCCCCTTTTCATCTCGTCTATGGCCGGTTGCAGGATGCGGCTTCGCACTTCCTCCAGCATCTCCTCGTCGCAACCCGGTACCGGAGATATGCAACCCATTCCCCCGGTGTTTGGTCCGCGATCTCCGTCGTCAACCGCCTTGTAATCTCGGGCGGCCGCCAGGAGAACGACCGTCTCACCATCGCTTATGGCCATGACGCTCAATTCTTCTCCCACGAGGCAATCCTCTACCAACAATCTCTCGCCCGCGGATCCGAAGCGACGATCGATCATCGCTTCCTCCACCGCCTCCCTGGCCTCCTCGCGAGATGAGGCCACCGTTACCCCCTTGCCCGCGGCCAGGCCGTCGGCCTTTATCACGGTAGGCAACGAGACGCGTTCGACGTATTCCAGGGCCGCGTCGGGTCGATCGAAGATCTCGAAGTTGGCAGTCGGTATCCCGGCCTCTCGCATGAGTTCTTTGGCAAAGATCTTACTGCTTTCGATCCGTGCGGCATTGCGGGTGGGTCCGAAAGCGGGAATACCCGCGTCCAACAAGACATCCACGATTCCCTCGGCGAGGGGAGCCTCCGGTCCCACGACTACCAGATCGGCTCCGATGCCCCGAGCGGAGTCCAGGACCTCCGAAGAATCCAGCGGATCCTCGAGGATACGAAATGCCAAATCTTCCATGCCGGCCGATCCGGGCATGACGTGAAGGCCGGTGACCCGCGGGCTTTGATTGAGCTTCCAGGCCAAAGCGTGTTCTCTTCCGCCCGATCCCAGGATTAGTACTCGCATAAAGTTCTTTCCTCCCGACTCAGTGCTTGAAGTGCCGCCGTCCCGTAAACATCATGACCATCCCGGCCTCGTCCGCGGCCGCGATCACCTCGTCGTCCCTGATGGATCCGCCGGGCTGGACTAGGAGCCTTACTTCCGCCTCGGCGGCCAATTGGACGACGTCCGGGAAGGGCAGGAAACCATCGGAGGCCATCACGGCCCCCCTCGCCTCTTTACCGGCCGCCTCCAGGGCCAATCGAGCCGAAGACACCCTGTTCATCTGTCCCGCCCCTACACCGAGGGTCATCTCCGACTTCGCCAGCACGATCGCGTTGGATTTCGCGTGCTTACAGACTCGCCAGGCGAAGTACGCATCCTCCAGGAGTTCCTCATCCGGCTGGTGCTGTCCCGCGACCCGCCAATCCTGAGGTGAAACGGTATCCGAATCGCCCGAACCCATCATGAGACCGCCGCGCAAAAAGCGCCCGACGGTATAGCTCTCGGGACGAGACCACGCTTCGCTTCCCAGCTTCAATACGCGAAGTTTCTTCCTGCGGGCCAGTTTCTCCAACGCCGCAGGAGCGTAGTCGGGAGCGACCATGACCTCCAAAAAGAGCCCGATCTCGCGGATTCGATCGACCATCGCTTCACTTACGGTGTCGTTGCAGGCTATAACTCCTCCATATATGGAAACGCGATCTCCGAGGTAGGCGCGGTAGAAAGTCTCCGCCACGTCCCCGCCGACCGCGACCCCACACGGATTCGTATGCTTGACGGCACACACGGCAGTGCGTTGAAACTCCCGCACCACGTCCACGGCGGCGTCCAGATCCACGAAATTATTGTAGGAGAGATCCGGTCCACCGAGCTGTTCAAAATCTCCGATGTCGAATCCGGATCCGTCCGGATGGGAATATAGCGCGGCCGTCTGATGAGGATTCTCTCCGTATCGGAGCAAGCGCCTGCGCTGAACCGGGAGGGCGCGCTCCGCCGGTAAATCATCATCTCCTGCCAGATAACTGGTGATCAGGGCATCGTATCGGGCGGTCTGCCCGAAGGCCTTGGCGGCCATGCGGCGTCGGAAGTCTTCCCCGATCTCCCCGTTGCGAAGGCGCCCCGCGAACTCCGGATAATCCTGAGGATCGCATAGCACCAAAACGGAGGGCCAATTCTTCGCCGCGGCCCGCAGGAGGGTAACACCCCCGATGTCAATATTCTCCAAAGCCTCGTTCATATCTGCTCCGGCAGAGATAGTCTTTTCGAAGGGATAGAGGTTGACAGCAACCAGATCTATGGACCTGAAGCCGGCATCGATCAATTCCTCCACGTCCTGTGGAAGATCTCTTCGGGCCAGGATTCCCGCGTGCAGGGCCGGATGTAGCGTCTTCACCCGCCCCCCCAGAAGGGAGGGATAACCCGTGACATCCTCGACCGAGGTGACCGGGATCTCGGCCTCGAGTAGGTGCTTCGCGGTCCCGCCGGTGGAGATGATCTCCCAGTTTGAATCCGCGAGGGACCGTGCCAACTCCACCACACCCGCTTTGTCCCAACAACTTATCAGAGCCGTCTTATTCGACATCTGCTATTCGCACCCTTCTACCTTCGACCCGTAGCCGACCTCGAGCAAACAGGGCTAACGCCCTGGGGTACAATACGTGCTCCCATCGCAGTATGCGGGCCGAGAGAGATTCCTCGTCGTCATCGTCGTAGACGGGGACGGCCGCCTGCAGGACCACCGGTCCCGTGTCGACGCCTGAATCCACCAGATGTACGGTGCACCCGCTGACTTTAACGCCGTACTCCAGCGCCTGAGCCTGTGCGTGCAATCCCGGAAACGAGGGAAGCAAGGCCGGGTGAATGTTGAAGACTCGATCGGGAAAACCTCGAAGAAACGTCTCCGGCAAAAGCCTCATGAAACCCGCGAGCGCCACTACGGTGATCTCCCTGTCTCGGCACAATTCCAGGAGACGTTCACCGAACGCCTCGCGCCCGACCTTTCGATCGTATTCCACGATCTGCGCATCTACGCCCGCACTACGAGCCAACTCGAGGGCCCGGGCCCGCGGATTGTCGGAAACCACGAGGGCCACTTCCATACCCAATCGTCCCGCCTCCCGCGCGGCCAGGATGGCTTCCAGATTGCTGCCGCGCCCCGAGGCGAAGACGGCCAGGCGATGCTCCTTTTCGGGCACCACCATCATCCTTCCTCCGCGGCCGACTCGACACGCCCCATGACCCAGCCTTCGTGGCCGGATTTGCGGGTGGCTTCGATGACGGAATCGACGTCTTCGGGCGCCACCACCAGCACCATGCCCACCCCCAGGTTAAATGTGCGGCGCATCTCCTCTTCGGCCACTTTACCGGCTCGGGCGAGGAGATTGAAGATACCGGGCCGCTCCCAGGAGGACCAATCGACCGATGCCGTGAGGCCTTTCGGCATGATTCTCGGCAGGTTACCCGGGATACCGCCGCCGGTTATGTGCGCCGCCGCCTTCACCAAACCCTCTTCGAAAAGGGGTAGGAGGAGGGGTGCGTAAATCGGGGTAGGCGTCAACAGGCGTTCGCCGAGCTCTCCCTCTATCTCGTCGAAATTGCTGTCGAGGCTCCAGGCGGATTCGTCCAGGATGCGTCGTATCAGGGAAAACCCGTTGCTGTGCGGCCCACTCGAGGGGATTCCGATCAGGATGTCGTCTTCCCGAACCTCGCGCTCTTCGTCGGGTGTCCCCTCGACCAGGCCGACGGCAAAACCGACTACTTCGTAATCGCCCGACCGGTAATAGCCCGGCATCTCGGCGGTCTCACCACCGATGAGGGCGCAACCGGCCTCGGCGCAGGCTTCGGATAGTCCGCGAACGATCCCAAGAACCTGAGATTCCTCGAGTCGGTCCGCCGCGATGTAATCCAAAAAGAACAGGGGCCTGGCGCCCACCGCCAGGAGATCGTTGAGAACCATGGCGGCACAGTCCCTGCCGGCCTCGCGGAAGCGCTCCGTTTCCGCGAGGAGCCGAAGCTTCGTGCCCACGCCATCGGTGCACGCGATCAGCTGCGGGTCGCGGTAATCTTTCCACGGCGGTGCAAAAGCCGCGGCAAATCCTCCGAATTCCCCGCGCACTTCCTCCGTCCACGTTCGACTCAGAATGTCTTCCATCTTCGCGACCATGCGGTCCGCCTTATCTACGTCAACTCCGGCATCGCTGTAGGACATACCTTCATCGTTTTCTTTCACTGCAATCCCTCCGCAGTCCCATCGGCGTCGGGATCGACGCCGACTCGATAATCTCCCATGAAGCAGGCAACACAGAAATCTGAAGGTGTAGCGCCGGCAGCCTCCGCCACGCGCTCGACGCTCAGGTATTCCAGGGAATCGGCCCCTACGGCGCTCCTGATCTCCTCGACCGAGCGCTCGGCGGCGATCAACTGGCCCCGGGCACTGGTGTCTATTCCGTAATAGCAGGGATAACGGTAGGGCGGAGAACTTATGCGTAGATGAATTTCCCTGGCTCCCGCCTCGCGCAGAAGTCGCACGAGGATCTTAGAGGTCGTCCCACGCACCACCGAATCGTCCACCAAGACCACTCGGCGATCCCGGACCACTTTCCTGAGGGGATTCAATTTCAGTTTGACTCCCCTTTGTCTCAGTTCGTCCCCCGGCTGAATGAACGTGCGTCCGATGTATCTATTTCGAACGAGACCCATCTCGTAGGGAATGCCTGCCTCTTCCGCGTATCCGGAGGCCGCCGATATGCTGGAGTCGGGTACACCCGTCACCACGTCGGCTTCCACGAAGTGATCGCGAGCCAGGTATCTACCCATCTCCTTGCGCACCTGGTGTACGTTCTGTCCCGCGATGTCACTGTCCGGGCGCGCGAAATAGATGTACTCGAAAATGCAGAGGCTAGGCTTGCCCACCGATTCTCCTATGCGCAGGCTTGTCATCCCGTCATCGTCGATACTCAGCAGCTCGCCGGGCGCGAGATCGCGAATGAACACCGCTCCCGCGGCGTCCAGGGCACAGGTTTCGGAGGCCAGGACCCAGCCGCCTTCGATCCTTCCGAGGCAAAGGGGCCTGAAACCGTTGGGGTCTCGCGCCCCGTAAAGACCGTCCGGAGTTAACAC
>JAWODQ010000003.1:0-43947 GCA_046483165.1 Bacillota bacterium
TGAGGTTAGAAGGAAAAAGCGCAATAGTTACCGGAGCCGCCTCGGGTATGGGGCGAGAAATCGCAAAGACCTTCGCCCGCGAGGGTGCGAAAGTGGTCGTCTCCGACATAGATCGGGAAGGTTGCGAAGAAGTAGTGGCGGCCGTGGAGGAAGAGGGAGGAACGGCCAAGGTTGTGGTGGCCGACGTCTCCGTCCAAGAAGACGTCGACGAGTTGATCCGAAGTGCCGTCGACGAATACGGTACCCTTGATATCCTCGTTAACAACGCCGGTATCATGGACAATTTCGTGCCCGCCCACGAATTGACCGATGATTTGTGGAACAAGGTTTTCGCGGTGAATCTCGACGGCCCCATGATGCTGACCCGCGGGGCCCTACCGCTGTTTATGGAAAAAGAGAGCGGTGTCATCATCAACATCTCCTCGCTCGGAGGACTTCGTGGTTCCCGGGCAGGCGCCGCCTACACCGCCTCCAAGCATGCACTCGTGGGTTTCACTCGTAACGTGGGTTTCCAGTATGCCGACCTGGGTATCCGCTGCAACACGATAGCTCCCGGAGCCGTGGTTACCGGCATAGGGGACACTATAGACGATCCGAGTGAGTTCGGCTCTGCCAGGGCTCAGGCCGGCATGGGATTGGTCCCGAGATACGGCGACCCGGCCGAAATTGCCTCCATCGCCCTGTTTTTGGCTTCCGGGGAATCCAGCTTCATAAACGGTGAGGTCATAGTCGCCGACGCCGGTTGGGCGGCCTACTGAGGGATAATCTCCTACACATGAGTATAGAGATGTCGAAGGGTGGTTCGGATCGATCCGACCGCCCTTCGCGACGATTGGCTCGTCGACCTCCGGCGCGGTTGAGCACGATGGAGAAGGGAGCCGGAGGGAGCGAAGCGAATATTGAACTAGCGCCGAACCCGGCGGCGACCTGAGCTCGAGACCTTGAGACGGAGAGGAATAGGATGCGGAAGTCGTGGTTTTCAAATCGGATGGCTCTGCTGGCCGCCATACTGATACTCTTCAGTGCGGGTACGGTCGGTTACGTCCATTTTGAAGATTTATCCGTCTTCGAAGCGTTCTATTTGCTGATCGTTTCGATCACCACGGTCGGATATGGTGACATTCACCCGATTAGCGCGGCCGGCAGGACCATAACGCTCGTGCTCGTTCCCGTCGGTCTCTTGCTCGTCTTTGGCCTCGGAGTTTCACTCGCGACCGAGAGGCTGGATGATTTGATACTGCGTGGCGGTATGGGTCGTCTGGAGAGGAGGATCAAGAATTTGGAGAATCATTTCATCGTTTGCGGATATGGGAGACTGGGACAGGAAGTCGTGGCCAACCTGCGCAAATTGGGTTGCCGCGTGGTGGTGATCGACAAGGATCGGGAACGTCTGGCGGAGATGGACGAAGAACTCTATATAGCGGGGGATGCCCTGCGCGAGGATGTACTGGAACGGGCGGGTATTCACCGGGCTCGCGCACTTCTGACAACCTTTTCGGAGGACACGCTGAACGTCTACCTGGTGCTGGAGGCCAGAGAAATAGCCCCGGAGACCGAAGTCATATCCACGGCTTCCGATCGGGAGGCAACCAGGCGGTTGCATCTCGCCGGCGCTTCCAGGGTGGTCTCGCCTCAGCTGATGGGGGCCGATATCCTGGCCAAGAGCGCTTACAATCCCTTCATTTATCAGCTCGTCTCCGACATGATGGCCGGGACGACACCGACTGACAACATAAGCCAGATCGTGGTGAACGAAGGATCGGCCCTGGCGGGGCGTCGTCTCCGCGATTTTGGACAGATGGACATCGACGTGAGGGTCATGCTGATTCGCAGCGGCGACTCGACTCGCCTTTCGCCCACGGGTGATGCCGTTTTGGAGCCGGGATCCGTTCTGGTGGTCCTGGGAAGGACCGAAGACCTGGAGAAACTGGAACGATTGGCACTTCCGCAGGAGTGACCGGCGAGGCATAATGAACGCCGTTGGGCCCCGCCGGTCGAAGGTTAGAACCTCAGAAACTCATTCCCTCCACTACCCCCAAGAAGAGAATGGTTCCGGTCTGGTCATCCCGTATGGCGAAAAGGAATGGGCGCTCCGCCCTGAATTCGGTGGCAATCATGGCGGATTCGATACGTATCTCCACCGAAGTGGCCGCGGCCGCCTCGGTACCCTTCTCGTCTACCTCGACGAAGGTTTTGTGCAACACCTCCCCGATGTAGACATTTTGATCGGGGGTTACGGGGTACATGCGGGAGAAGTCGGCTTCCTGTCGGTCGAAAGCTATCTCCATGCCCATGTCCCCCAGGGCCTCATCGAGTGCCTTTTTGTATTCGATCTTGAATTTCGGTAGTGATAGGTTGATTTCCCGTTCCGAGAAGCCGGAGAAGATGTTTTCTATCTTCTCGGCGTCCAGATCGGCCAGAAGATCGTCGATATTCTCATCCTCGGACGGCAGGAGAACGTACATCCCCAGCCGTCCATCACCGTAGGGTAGGGCGACACCCTGCAACGCATCGTCCTCGTAATAGGGGCATGTCCTTTCCTCGGCGTGCATGAACTCGGTCTGGACCTCTTCGCCATCCTCGCGGTAGAAGATATCATCTCGAGTCTGCTCGGGATCGAATTCCTCGCTCCAGTTCCCCTGGAAGTAAACGGCGTTGATCAGAAACATTATGGTGTCGGCACGAATCTCCTCGACCATTTCCTCGATCTTTCCCCTCGTGGCCTCTGCCACCCAGTCATTTATGGTATCTCGGGCGGTGGGATCGTCGAAGTCGAGTTCTCTCGTGGTGGCGTCGTAGTATTGGTCGTTTACGTCGAGGAATTCTTCTTTGAAGGGGAGGCCCTCGCGCGCCCAGATGGAGTTGGCGATGTCTAGTTCGACCTTCGGGTCCGGGTTCTCGAGTATGGTGAGGAGATCTTTGAATCCGTCATTTACCGCATCGCGGCTCATCTCGCCGAATCCCAGGGTCTTCGACATGGCGTCGAAGGTTTCACCCGCGGCGCCGTTTTTGGTCATGGCCAGGGCCAGCGAAATGCTGGCGGGAGAGAAGAACAGGTCCTTATCGGGATCTTCAGCCCGTAGCTTGCGTGCCAGATCGAGGGCGAATTGGGTGTTGGCGCGAACGAGATCCTGGTCCAATTCGTCGACGGGATCCGGCAGGGCCCCGGCGGATCCGTCACCTCCGGCAGAACATCCCGTCACCGCGAGACATATGGTGATCAGGGTGGCTAGTATCGAAGTTGCGTAGGGTCTCATCTGCTTCCTTTCCCTTCCGTTCCCGGTTAGACCGGGAAATAGGCCTGGGGCCATTGGCTCTTCAAAGAGATGCACCATTGAAGATCCCCAGGAATAGTATCGAACCGGTGAGTTGGTCGGCAATGGCGAACAAGAACGGCCTGTTCGCAACGAAGTGAGTACTCTCCGGGGCCGACGTTACACCCATTTCGACGGACGTGGCGGCCGCTGCCTCCGTGCCCTCTTCATCCACCTGGACGTACGCTTTGTGCATGACGTCGCTGATGTAGACATTCTGGCCGGGACTTATGGGGTACAGGCGGGAAAAATTGGCACGATCACGGTCGAAGGCGATCTCCATACCCATGCCCGCCAGGACGTCGACCAAGGATGTCTCGTATTCCAGGCGAAAGCGCGGGAAGGAAAGGCGAACGGTGCGCCGGGATAGCGACCCGAAAAGATCTTCCCATCTCGCGGCATCCATTTCCTCGAGTAAATCGTCTGCGTTCCGATCTTCGCCGGGCAACAGCACGTACATGTTCAACCGGCCCTCGCCGTAGGGTAAGGCGATGGCGTCGAAGTCTTCTGCTGTGTAGTATGGGTATTCTGCCTCGTGGTTCATAAACTCGGTTTGGACCTCTTCGCCGTCCTCGCGGTAGAAGATATCATCTCGAGTCTGCTCGGGATCGAATTCCTCGCTCCAGTTCCCCTGGAAGTAAACGGCGTTGATGAGATACATTATCGTCTCGGCGGGGATCTGGTCCGGCACTATGCCATCTATCCTGTCTCGGGTCTCTTCCCGTACCCAGTCATTAATCGTTTCGGGGGCGGTGGGATCGTCGAAGTCGAGTTCTCGCGTGGTGGCGTCGTAGTATTGCTCGTTTACGTCGAGGAATTCTTCTTTGAAGGGGAGGCCCTCGCGCGCCCAGATGGAGTTGGCGACGTCGAGTTCGACCTTCGGGTCCGGGTTCTCGAGTATGGTGAGGAGATCTTTGAATCCGTCATTTACGGCATTGCGGCTCATCTCGCCAAATCCCAGGGTTTGCGACATGGCGTCGAAGGTTTCATCAGCGGCGCCGTTTTTGGTCATGGCCAGGGCCAGCGAAATGCTGGCGGGAGAGAAGAACAGGTCATCATCGGGATCTTCGGCGCGGAGCTTGCGTGCCAGATCGAGGGCGAATTGGGTGTTGGCGCGAACGAGATTCTGGTCCAATTCGTCGACGGGATCCGGCAGGGCCCCGGCGGATTCGTCACCGGAAGTGAAACAGGCTACCGGCGTCAGGGCAAAAACGACCAGCGACACTGCAATGAGGATGCCCAGGGGTTTCACGTCAATCCCTCCTCCAGTTCTTTTGACTTACCTGGCTCGCAGGATGTTCCATATCTCTAAAAGAGACAATTACCCCATGAGGAGGAAGGGGTCGCGGACCGGATTTCGGACGTTCCTCGCCCAGATCTGGCAGGATCCGGGCCGATCGCGTGATTAGAGATGCGCAGGACGGGAATAATAGCTTTAGTGGTGAAATGATAGTCGGAGGATTATGGGCAGCGATGGACGAATAATGTACTCGGGCCGCGGCAAATGTACGGAAGGCGGCAGACAGGGTTCGGCCAATTCGTCAGATCCCGATCGAGGTTTTGCCCCGTCGTCAGTGAGCAATTGATGCGCGCACGGGCGATATCTCCGAAGAGCCGTCGGTCACGGCCCCGTAAGTATCGTTTTACCGAGATGAGAAAGGAGAGATATCATGCAGGAAAAGCTTAAGTGTGCCGAATGTGGAAAAGAAGCGGAAGCCGGTGCCGAAGGTTGGGTCAAATGTGAGGATTGCGGAACGGTTCTTTGTCCGACGTGTGCGACGGCGGGGAAGGGCGACAGCCTGGAAGCCAAGTTGAGGGCTTGCCCCACCTGTGGTGGCAAGCTAAGTCGCCTCGATTGGTCCTGATCTAGTCCGCACGCCACGGAATGAAAGAGCCTTTGTATCGCGACACGGCCCGCAGCCGACCCTTTCGCGTCAGGTTGCGGGCTTCGCAATGTTCGTCCCTCCGACGAAGTGCCCGCCGATATCGGTGATTTTCCCCTCGCTGAAGGCATTTATCCCATATACCAGTGCAACTTGAACGGATAATGCTTAATAGCGTCACGCACTTAGTGTTAGCATTGGGTAGCGAAGGACGGAGTCAGGTGATGAAGTTGGGGAAGAGGTTTCTTATAAGTTTGCTCCTGGTGGCCATAGTGGTTGTGGCCATCGTTCTCACCATATCGACCTACGGGAGGGCGCTGGTGTCTACCCGCGCGGCCCGCGCGCTCGAGGTGGAATTTGTGCGCCTGGTATTGGGTGAGAATTTGGAGGATTACCGCGTGGAGCTCGACATCATAAACGACGACGAGCTGTCGGGTGAGGTGGAGTTTTTCCGGCTGTCGTTAGCGTACGGAGGGGAGCTGGTCGCCTCGGATGATTGGCACCCGGGGGGCTTCCGACTCCCGCCGGAGTCCACTACCCGATTGAGTCGAGATCTGACGTCGCCGCTCTCCGCCTCTTCGCTGCCGGCGCGCGAGGAAAACATCGACCCCGACGAATGGTCCGTACGTCTTCACATCAGGATATCCCATCCAATGAGCAGGGATCCGATCATGCTAAACCGGGTTCGCCGGCTAGCGGGTACGATGGAGGTGGGCGAATGATGTCGAAGGAAGATGTGAGCGCTAATACCTCTTCGTTCCTGTGGCCGGGACTCGCCGCAATCGTCGCCGCCCTCGCCTACCTGTTCGTCGCCACCTCGTCGGAGTTCGGTTCCTATTCCCCCCTGGAGATTTCCGATTTGATCGCGAGGATCGCGGCCTTCGGCGGCGGCACCATAGCTTCGATATGGACGGGCGGCAAATCGGGTCGAGTTCGGGCGGTACTCTTGGGGTTGGTCATCTTTGGCCCCATCCTGATCTACGCGGGCTTGCTGGTGTTGCTTTGGTCAGCGGTGGGTAGAGGCCTAATGGATGTCGTGGTTTTTACGGCGATACGCCGGGCGCTGAGTATGTTCGTTACCCTGGGTACCCTTACCACTTTTGGAGCGGCCGTGGGACTCGGCCTGTCGGGATACTTTTCTCGCTTCTGAAGGGTCCTCCCCGGCGAGCGACTGTCAAGATCGAAGGTCTCGTTTTCCCGGGTGAGATGGGGTTTGCGGGTTCGCTCCCTTCGCCAATCTCGCGTCACTTATGATATATTTAGTCGTGCATCGTGCGGGCGAGGGTGGCGGAATTGGCAGACGCGCGGGATTTAGGATCCCGTGCCCACCGGCGTGAGGGTTCGAGTCCCTTCCCTCGCACAGCGAACAAAGGAAGGTGGGCAGCGGGCGGTTGCGCTTTGCTGCCCATCTCCCTGTTACCAATGCCGGTCCGGGGGGATCGGCGAGAGAACTCCGAGAGAGCAATCGGTGCAAAAAGACGAGAATACTCGAGCCCGGGTTTTGACGGGTTCGTCCGCTCCCAGCGGGTGGTGTCGACGAAAGGAGAAGTCCTGTGGTAAAGGCGACAGTTGAGAGGTCAGAAGAGAACGAAAATGTGAGGATTCTTCGCATCGAAGTTGAGCCCGAGATGGTGGAAGAACACATGAATCGGGCCTTCGCGGAGATTCGGGGTCAGATAGAGATTCCGGGATTTCGCAGGGGACACGTACCGAGGAAGATATTCGAGAATCGTTTCGGCGTGGAACCCATATGGGAGGAAGCGCTCGAGAACCTGGTGCCCGAGGCTTACGGGCAGGCCCTCGAGGATCTGGAGATTAGTCCGGTGGCGCCTCCAGAGGTAGATTTCGAGGACGGGGGACCCGGGGAAGATTTCGTATTCACCGCCACGGTAGAAGTGTTACCCGATGTGAATCTCGGCGAGTACAAGGACCTGGGATTGGAATTCGAGTTGCCCGAGATCGAATCGGAGGATGTCGACCAGGCCCTCCAGGACCTCAGAGAACGGCGCGCTACCGCGGAGGCCGTGGAAGACGAAGAAACCGAAGTGGCTCCTGGTATGCTCGCCATCGTGGCCTTTCAGGGTTATCTGGACGGCGAACCGCGCGAGGAACTCAAAGCCGACGAAGAGATGCTGGATATCGGCTCGGGGAACTATCTGCCCGGGTTTGAGGAGGGTCTTCTCGGGGCAAAAGCCGGAGAGACCCGCGAGGTCGAGGTGGAGATTCCCTCCGATGCGCCGAGCGAGGATCTCGCCGGCCGCGAGGTGAATTTCGAGGTAGAAGTAAAGGAACTGAAGCGGAAGGTATTGCCGGAGCTAGACGACGAGTTTGCCAAAGAAGTGTCCGATGTGGATACTCTAGAAGAGCTGCGGGAGCAGGTCGAGGAATACCTCGAGGATGCGCGACTATCCGCAGCTTTGAACGAATTCGAGAATAAGGCAGTAGAAACCGTAGTGGAAAACGCAGAGCTCGAAGTTCCCGAGCCCATGATCGAAGATCTGGTACAACGCCGGGTCGACGAGATGAAGCGTGAGGCGGAAAGTCAGGGTGCCGATTTCGAGGATTACCTGGTTTCCCGCGGCTTTACCGACGAAGCCTCCCTGCGGAAGACCCTTCTCGAGGGAGCGGGCCCGGAGCTTAAGGAAAGTCTGGTTTTGGATGCCGTCGCGGAGGCCGAAGAAATCGAGGTCACGGACGAAGAATTCGAACGGGGGCTTACCGAACGGGCCGAGTCCATGGGTACGGATGCGGGGGTCTTGCGGCAGCTCGCCCTGACTACGGAGTACGGTCGCAGACTGAAATCGGATCTCCGGATGCAAAAGGTCAGACGTCTCCTGGCCGAGTGGACCGACCCAGGTTACGCAGAGGCTCTGGAGGAACTCGAGGAGAACCGCGAGAGAAGGCGTCGCCGGGCGGAGGAGAAAGCCGAAGCCGCTCGAGCCGCCGCGGAGGCGGAAGAAGATACCGAAGATGCCGAAGGGGAACCCGACGTCCCGGATGAGTCTCCGCAGGACGAAAAAGACGAGGCCGGGGAACCGGAAGAACCCGAGGATCGTTCGTAGAAGTTGAGGTTTTGATCGGGTGCAAAAGTCGCGCCCGCGGGATAAGATCTAGTAGGCGGGGTAGAAATGAAGAAGGGGTGTAGTCAATGAATCTAGTACCCATGGTGGTGGAACAGACCTCTAGGGGAGAGCGAGCCTACGATATATATTCGCGCCTGTTAAAGGACAGGATCGTTTTCGTGGGAAGCGCCATAGACGATACCGTCGCCAATCTCATCATCGCCCAGCTTCTGTTTTTGGAGGCAGATGATCCCGATCGCGACGTTTCGATGTACATTAACTCCCCCGGCGGTGCGGTGGACTCCGGATTGGGCATCTACGACACCATGCAGCATATCAAGCCCGATGTTGTCACCTACTGCCTGGGACTTTCGGCCAGCATGTCGGCTCTGCTTTTGGCCGGGGGTGCCTCCGGCAAGAGATACGCTCTGCCAAACGCGCGGATGATGATCCATCAGCCTCAGGGCAGCGCCGGTGGAAGCGCATCCGACGTAAAGATCTACGCCGACGAAATCATCAAGATGCGGCGCCGCTACGCGGAATTAATGGCGCACCATACCGGACAGACTGTAGAGAGAATCGAGAAGGATTCCGACAGGGATTTCTTCATGAGCTCCGAAGAAGCCAAAGATTACGGGATAATAGACGCAGTCTTGTACCCTCAGACAAGCGAAGAATAGGTTCCATCTATTCCGCCCCCGAGGGGCGGAGTAGAGAGGAGAGGGAGGATGTTCAAATTTAGCGAGGACAAGGGACAGCTCAAATGCTCCTTTTGTGGCAAGCACCAGGACCAGGTTCGCAGGCTTGTGGCGGGACCGGGCGTGTACATCTGCGACGAGTGCATCGGCCTTTGCAACGAGATAATTCTCGAAGAACTCAAAGAGGATTCGGAGTTCGAACTCGAGGAGCTTCCCCCGCCACGGGAGATCAAGGAATACCTGGACCAGTACGTGATCGGCCAGGAGCGGGCAAAGCGCATACTCTCCGTAGCGGTTTATAACCACTATAAGAGAGTCCAGCTCGGTGGAAAGATCGAGGATGTGGAACTGGAAAAGAGTAACATCCTCGTTTTGGGTCCCACCGGTTGCGGCAAAACCCTACTGGCCCAGACACTGGCGCGGGTTCTCGATGTCCCGTTTGCCATCACAGATGCCACGTCTCTTACGGAGGCGGGCTACGTGGGGGAAGATGTCGAGAACATCCTCCTCAAGCTGATTCAGGCCGCCGACTACGACATCGATCGCGCCGAGAAGGGCATAATCTATATCGATGAGATAGACAAAGTGGCCCGTAAATCGGAGAATCCCTCGATAACGCGAGACGTTTCGGGCGAGGGAGTCCAGCAGGCGCTGCTCAAAATTCTCGAAGGCACGGTCGCGAGCGTTCCCCCCCAGGGAGGGAGGAAACACCCGCACCAGGAATTCCTGCAGATCGACACCAGCAACATCTTGTTCGTCTGCGGTGGTGCCTTCGACGGTCTGGACGGGATAATCCGCCAGAGGATCGGTCGCAAAGTCATGGGCTTCGGTGCCGAGATCAAGTCCCCGACGGATGAGGAAATTGGGGCGATCCTGGCACAGGTTATGCCCGAGGACCTCCTGAAATACGGTTTGATTCCCGAATTCGTAGGCAGGTTGCCCATCGTGGCGACGCTGGGACAGCTGGACCAGGAGGCGCTCATCGATATCCTGATCAAGCCCAAGAATGCCCTCACGCGGCAGTATGCCAAGTTCTTCGAGATGGACCACATCGAGCTGGAGTTTCAGGAAGACGCTCTCAGTGCGATATCGGAACTGGCGATGAAACGTAACACCGGTGCTCGGGGTCTGCGTTCCATAATCGAAGACCTAATGTTGGATGTGATGTACGACCTGCCGTCGCGTTGTGACGTGAAGAAAGTCATCATAACCGAGGACTCGGTGAGACAGGGCAAAGAACCCATAGTGATTACCGGATCGGAGCCCGAGCAAGAAGAAGAGGAAACCGCCTGACGACTCGAGTGTTATAACCATGGATATGGAGCGCCCCCGGATGCCCGGGGGCGCTTTCGTCGTCTTATGGAAGGCCTTCACGGAGATGCGGTGATGCCTCCGTCGACCGTCACTACGGAGCCCGTCATGTAGCGGGATTCGTCAGAACAAAGGAAGTAAATGACGTCGGCGATGTCTTCCGGCTCTGCGGCGCGGCCGAGGGGGATGCCGGAGAGTATCCTGGGACCGCGCGCGGCATCCGAGAGAGCGGGCCGGGTGAGCCTGGTGTGTACGGTACCCGGTGCGACGGCATTCACCCGGACCCCATAGGGGGCCAAGTCGACCGCGGCGGACATACTCATCGCCAGCACCCCGCCCTTGGTGGCAATGTAGCCGATGCGATTATCTCCGCCATGAGTGCCGGTAATCGAGCTGACGTGCACCATGGCTCCTTCTCCGCGCCCCATCATGTGCAACCCCACCGTACGAGTGACCAGGAAACTGCCGGTGAGGTTGACCCTAACCTGCTCTTCCCATTCCCCGAGACCAAGGGTTTCCAGGGTGCCGCGGTGAATTATGGCTGCGTTGCTCACCAGAGCGTCGATTTTGCCGGTGAGACCGATCAAACCCTCTACTGCCCGCCCGACGTCCTCGGGTTCTCCCACGTCGGCGAGCCAGAAGCTCCCGTCTCCTTTGGTCGCGCGCACCTTCCGTACCACCGATTCCCCGGCATCTCCATCGATATCGAGCACGCCCACGTGATAGCCTTCACTGGCGAACTTCAAAGAGGTCGCCCTGCCTATTCCGTGGGCGCCCCCGGTTATAAGGGCCGTCTTCAAAGGGATCTCTCCTTACCCTGCCGGACTCTCGGGTGGTCTGGGACTCACCCGGATTCTTACATCGGGTGTCTAGTCTTTCTCCGTGATATCCATCGAGCCTCCATTTCTACGAGATGGAACAGCGAGAGGAAGTATTGGAGGCCTGGAGATGGTTTCGTTGAAAGTTTGGGAAGTGGAGGCGGGCGAGTGCTCGCCGCGAAGCTAACGATGCGAGAAAGAGAGGACCAAAGATGCCAAATCGCAGGACGATGATGAACCCTTCGGCTGCCTCGGAATTGATCGATCTATTTCGGCGGCAGCTCGGCATGTGCAATCTGGCCGAAGATGAACTCTGTTTGGTCGTAACGGATGTCGCCTTTAATCCCGTGTACTCGGATGCTTGCCTCGGCGCTGCCTTGAGCCTGGGCGCTTCGGCGTACAAACAGGTATTGCCCTTCGATCATGCGTTACCGAAGAAGTCGATCGGCGCCGCCTGGAGCGAGGCGGATCTCATCGTGTACATGTCGAGTCACGCTCTCCATTACCATACGGATATGGGTCGGGCGCTGGAAGGCGGAGCGCGCATTCTTATGGCGGTACAGCCCCTGGAAGTCATGAGCAGGCTTCGAGCCGATCCCGAAGTGATCCGGCGCACCAAATCCGGCGCCAGGATGCTCGCTGAGGGGCGCCGCATCCACATTCGTTCCGACGCGGGAACCGACCTGAAGATGGACAGGGGTGACCGACCCGCATTGGCCCATTACGGCGTCGCCGATGTAGCGGGTCACCTGGATTTCTGGGGTGCGGGTATGGTGGAGACGGCTCAGATCGAGGGAAGCACCGAGGGTACCTTGGTGCTGGACGTGGGAGATGCGAATTTCTCCTTCGGACGATACATGGAAAGCCCCGTAGAAATCGATTTTGAGGCCGGTGCCATCACCGATATTCGCGGAGGATTGGATGCTTTCTTGCTGCGAGAGTTCCTGGAATCCTTCGATGACGAGAATGCCTTCAAGGCGGGACATACCTCTTGGGGCACGGATCGTCGCGCTCTATGGAGCGCGCTCGTGAGGGCAATTACCCCGGAAGTAGGGACGTCGGGGGCCGACATAGAGGCGCACTACGGGAACGTCCAAATCGAGATAGGTAGCAATAACGACATAAACTTCAAAGGGGACATCTCCTCTCGTGCCCATCTAGGACTTTGCTGTCTGAATTCGAGCCTTTGGGTGGATGATCTCCAGATCATAGATCGCGGGGTGTTCGTGCCCGAGGAGCTGAAGTGAGGAGGGAGCGGGGATCGTCGGTTCCGGATGACCTTAAGCACTTCCCCTGCGCCACCCATTAACTTACCATCCTTTCGAGAAGCGGGGCGTCACCTGGCGAGATGGATGGAGTTTGGTACGGAGCATTCCGGGCAAATCGAGAGGAATGTCGCGGGAACCCTCACCCGGGAGCCGAAAGGCCCCCGGGTGATTTATCATCGTTACTGACGGGGCACGAGAGTCAGTGTGCCCTCGCACCCGTTTTCGATCTCTTCCCAATCGTACAACATAGGGATCAGCCGATGGTCCGCCCACGAGTTCGCTTGATCGGTGTAGTGTATGCTGGCCGGGTGCCCGGAACTGCCCAGGGGTACGATCCACCCGCAACGGTTCCAGTTGGAGAGGTCGAATGCGTAACGCGCGACCGACGTCCCGGTAACGGTGAACCCCTGTCCCGGCATGTAGGCGGCCGCCTGCACGGTATCGGAATCTCCGCTCATGGGGAATCCGGGAGGATCCAACAGATACGCGCCCTCGGAGGGTACGTCCCGGAGGGGATGGCTCGGCGCGGTGCGATGGACGTTTCCCCAGCGCCATTGCGATTCTTCGGTACCGAGGTTGTTCTTTAGGGATTCTATGCTTCGCTTAAGTGCACGGCGCAGCATGTTTGACCAACTCAAGCCCTCCGGGAGCAGCTTGCGATCATCCCGCGCCATGGCGGAGATGATCGCCGGACGGAGCCTGCTGCGCATCCGGACGCCGCTTTCGCCTCCCATGATGGTGTGCATCTTGCGTCCAAGTAGACCGCGCAGTACTTCGTCGACCAACATTTCCCGAAACACACTATATACCGTTGGCTCGACATCTCCCGCTCTCATTTCGCCGTTCCACTGAGAAAGGACGTCCCGAGCCCATTGGGTTGGTTCCTTTTCCAGTTCGATCTCCGAGATGAGTGCGGTGAATTCTCGAGCGGCGACGGACATGATATCGGAATGAATTGTCGGCATGTCTTCCACCGCGAAGTTATCCCGCTCCTTGAGAATCTCGAAAAGCCGCGTGGCCCGGTATCCGGGAGCGAAATCCACGGCGATGTAATGCGGGTAATCGTCTCGGACGACCTTGTTATTGGCCGTGGCAAAGAATCCTACGTCACTCTCTCGTGCCGCGGGCATCTCGGCAAAGGGCACGTAACCGGACCAGTCTCCCTCTCCTGTCCAGCCGGGGAGGGGTGTCCAACCGGCGTCGGTTGTTCTCACCGGTAGCTTGCCCCGTACACGATAGCCGATGTTTCCCCCTACGTCGGCGAAGAGCAGGTTGTTGCAAGGATCCACCCAGTCGTGGACGGCATACTCGAGGTCGTCGGCATCCCTTGCCGCCATCATCGGGACGAAACAATCGAGGGTGGTGTTGAATTCTTCCGTGGCTGCCCAGCGGAAGCTGAGTCCGTAACCTTCTTCCGTCTCTCCGGATATGATGGCGCCGTTACGAGTTTCACAGATTTGGATTTCTCGATCCTCGCCGTCGCGGACCCGGATGGTCTCCCAGCGAGTCTCGGGCCGCAGCCATTCCCCGTGATAAAGGTAGTGGCCGTCGGCGAAGCGCTCGATGTAAAGATCCTGATTGTCGACGCCGGTATGGGTTATGCACCAGGCCACGTCGTCATTGTGGCCGAAATGCGGGAACCCGGGTACTCCGGGAAATGACAGCCCGATAGTTTCGAACTCCGGTGAGGCCAGATGATTCTGCCAGTATGTGTTGGGCACCTCGAGTGCCCTGTGGGGATCGCCGGCCATCAGGGGTAGTCCGGACTCCGTCCTATCACCGGATATCACCCAGTTGTTGCTGCCATCCAGACCGTCTCCCAGCCAGCGAAGGTTGTCCTGCTCTTTGCGGAATGCCTCGAGGGCGCGGTCGATCTTTTCGGGACGGTATTCTTCCCCGGGAGGCAATATCACGGGATGTCCCTCGGGATACCCCGGGAAAAGTGCCGCCGCCTTCTCCGCTCCTAGGGCGTTGACAATTTGGGCCCGAAACACCTTCCTTTCCCGGCTACCCATGGAGACGTGGCGTACCAAAAACACCGCGATACAATGCCACGGTTTCCACGGCTCCGGGGTCGTCCCGAGCATTTGATGCTCGATGGGCAATTTCTTCGCGTTTTGGATGAAAGAGTTGACCCCGGCGGAGTAGGCCCGGAGCATACCCCGGGTTGCGGGCTTGAGCCGGGAGAAATCGCGGCGAGCCGCCCCCGCCAGTCCCATCCGGCGCATGAGGATATCGGATTCCACCGCATCTTCGCCCATCATTTCCGCCCATCGGCCCATCGCCCGGAGCCGATCGGAATCCATGTGGTAAAGCCGGTCCGCGGCGGCGGCGTAGCCCTGTCCAAAGAAGGCGTCCGCCGGCGTGGTCGCCTCTACGTGCGGTATGCCCCAGGCGTCGCGACGAATGTGAATGGGGCCATCGGAGCCGACAACCTCGACTCTACCTTCGACGGGAGGTATGACTTCCTCCAGATCTTTTTGTGAAATGTCAGTCTGCATGCTTCTATCACTCCTAGCTCGGTTCCCCCTCCCGAGAAAGCAGGGGAAGTATCAGGTGGGAGGGGTGATCTCGATCGTGGTACAGGGTGTTGTTTGCCACCTCCGTCTTTCGGTGGCGTCCCATCGCCTCGCCCGTATTTGGGTTGACGTCGAAGCGAGGCCAGTTGCTGCTCGATACGTCGACACGTATGCGGTGACCCGCGGCGAAGAAGATCGAAGTAGGGGGCAACTCCACTTCCAACCTCACGATTTCCCCGGACTCCAGGAGCTCCGGATGCGTCCAGGATTCGCGGTAGCGGACCCGAAGTATACCGTCCGTAACGTTCAAGGCCAAACCGTCGGGGAAATCGGCGTTGGACGGGTAAACATCGATCAACTTGACGGTGAAGTCGGTGTCCGGAGCGCTCGAAGAGACGTACAATACTGCCCTCGGGTGCCCGGTGACTTCGATTCCCTCCCGCAAAGGTGGAGTCTGGAAGACCAACACGTCCGCGCGAGAGGCGAGGGGAAGGTCGTCGCGATGCCCCAGTTCCGGTCGCGCTCGCTGATCGAAGGCGCCCGGTACCATTTGAAGTCCCTGAACGGACGAAAGGGGACCTCCGACGGTGGGTACGGGATCTTGAGGGTTGAAACGGTAGGTGGTGGCGTTCTTCGGTTTTTGAGACGGTTCCAGTGCCAGGGTCTTGGCTTCGTGGAAGTAGAACTCGGTAGGTTTTGCATCTGCCGGGGGCCACTCGTTTTCGTATCGCCAATATCCCCCGACATCCACTGCGAGTTCCGCCTCGTTGCGCACCCTGAGCCCGGTGCCTCCACCCATTACGAAGATCCGTACCGGTGGAAGATCGGAAAGGCCCGCGTCCATATCCCTCAACGTTTCGTCGAACCATGCCAAACGGAGCTCATTCCATTCCAGTGTGGCCTCCGGACCGAAATATGCCTCGCCGGCCCTGGGGATTTCCGGTGTCAGGCTCCCGTGAGTCCACGGCCCCATGATCAGACGGGTAGGAGCCTCCTGCCGCATCGCCAACTTTCCGAAGGCGTCGGTGATAACGTGGGAATGGGAGTCGTACCAGCCGCTAGCCAGATACCGGGGAACGTCGGGAAGCTCGTCCCACCGTCCTTCCATCCATATACCACGGCGAGTCCACCACCGATCCAACTCACCTCGCGTGGTAATTTGCACCGCATGATTCTCGTATTCGGGAACGTGTCGAAGGGGTGTTACACCGCGCCGGATGGGACCTCGGGAAAGCCATTTCTGCGTGTCGGCGAAACACGTCTGCAGGAGATCCCGAAGCGCCGGATCCACGAGGGCCTCCTTACTCAGGGGAGCCTGTCGGAATATCCAGGCCACCATGCTTTGCCGCAGCGCCCCACCCTGTCTGATGCGACCATTGAAGTTGTTCGAAAAGCCCTGGTTCATGAACTGCGAAGCCAGCCCGGGTGGATCGGATGCTGCCAGGTGAGCCTGGTTCATGGAACTGTACGATGTACCCATGGTGCCGATTTTGCCGTCACACCAGGGTTGGGTCGACAGCCACTCGCACGTGTCGAAGCCATCTTCGACGTCTACCGGACCAAACGGTTCGGGCTTTCCTTCGGACTCGAACCGTCCCCGCACGTCCTGGGCCACGGCGACATAACCGCGGCGCGCGAAGAAAGTGCAGTGGCGCACCAGGGTCGCGTTGGTACGATCGTAGGGTGTCCGCTCGATAATGGTGGGATGGGGTCCCGGTACACATTCTCCTTCCGTAGCGGGCATGTAAAGGTTGGCCGCCAGCCTAACGCCGTCTCTCATCGGAATATAGATCGTTTCTCTGTGGATATCGAAGTATCTCGGAGGCACCGCAATTCAGCTCCCCTCACTATCTTGAGAATTCCTCATGCGATCGCGGTAACCTGCGAAAAAGGGGTGAAATCGATCTGACGCGCAAAGAATTGAACCTCTCAATCCAGGGGAAGTATCCGACGAACACCCCGAATGTTCCCATCCATGTATACGTGACGAGGTGTGCGGCCGGCAGGCATTTCTCAATCCGGGAGCCCGGTCAAATCAGGAGGGTCCCGACAAATCATCCGGGACCCTCCAACAACCTATCTACATGCTAACAACGGATTACCGCGATTACGATGCGTCCTCGAGGGCCCGCTCCAGAGCCTGGATGAACATCTCGGAGGTACCGGTCGCGCCGGATACCGCATCGATGTCGGCGGACTGAGCTTCGACCACGGCTTCGGGCAGCTCTTCGGCCGCCACGGCCCATTCTTCGTAGTCGTAGTTCTCGGGCGTCTTGGCGACGCCTTCCTCGTCGTATTCTTCCATTGCTACGTCCACGATTTGGCCGAGCAACACGGTCACTTCGACTTCGACCCAGCCGCCGCGGTCGGATTTGTCCGATTCGGCCGCGTAAACGCCGTCCTCGTAGGGACCGACTTCGAGGGCCTCTTCCTCACCGAGGGCGCGACGAGCCGCCTGGCGGAACTTATCCGAGGTGCCGGTGGCACCGGATACGGTATCTACGTCGGGCGTCTGTCCCGCGACCACGGCCTCGGGCAGCTCTTCGGCCGCCACGGCCCATTCCTCGTAGTCGTAGTTCTCGGGCGTCTTCTCCGTGCCATCTGCCCTGAATTCTTCCATTTGTACATCTGTGATCTCGCCGTTTTCGACTACTGCGGTAACTGAGACGTAACCGTGGGAGTCGGGATCGGAGTATCCTACGTGTTCGCCGTCGGGATATCCCGTGGCTTCTTCTTCCTCGCCGAGTGCCCGCCGTACAGCCTGGATGAACATCTCGGAGGTGCCGGTGGCACCGGATACCGCATCGATGTCGGCGGATTGAGCTTCGACCACGGCTTCGGGCAGCTCTTCGGCCGCCACGGCCCATTCTTCGTAGTCGTAGTTCTCGGGCGTCTTGGCGACGCCTTCCTCGTCGTATTCTTCCATGGCTACGTCCACGATGTGGCCGCGCAGCACGGTCACTTCGACCTCGACCCAGCCACCGCGGTCGGATTTGTCGGATTCGCCGACGTGGATGCCGTCCTCGTAGGGGCCGACTTCGAAGGCTTCTTCTTCGCCGAGGGCCCGGCGTAGGGCCTGGCGGAACTTATCCGAGGTGCCGGTGGCACCGGATACGGTGTCTACGTCGGCACTTTGTTCTTCGACGGCGGCCTGGGGCAATTCTTCCATGGCTACCGCCCACTCTTCGTAGTCGTAGTTATCGGTGGTCTTTTGCGTACCGTCGGCCATGAATTCCTGCGCCTCTACGTGAGTGAGAACTCCACGCTGGACGATTGCGGTGACGGATACGTAACCGTGGGAGTCGGGATCGGAGTATCCTACGTGTTCGCCGTCGGGATAGGGACCTACCTCGTCCTCTTCTTCGCCCAGAGCCCGGCGGGCGGCCTGGATAAATTTCTCCGAGGTGCCGGTCGCTCCGGAGATCGCGTCGATCTCGGTCGACTGGGCTTCCACGAGGGCCTCGGGCAATTCCTCGAGGGCTACCTGCCACTCTTCGTAATCGTAGTTTTCGGGCGTCTTCTTGGTTCCGTCTGCCTGAAACTCTTCCATCGACGCATCGACGATGCTACCGTCTTCTATCTCGATTTCCGCGGATACATAACCGTGGGAATCTGCGTCGGAAGCACCATCATAGACTCCGTCTTCCAAGTCGAAGGGGCCCTCTTCAGGTTCGGCGCCGCCGCAGGCAGCCAGGAGCAAAGATCCCGCTACCAGGGCAACGATAAGAAATAGCGCAGTTCTACGCATGTAACCTTCCTTTCTCCAATGGCTTCTGAAATTATTGTTTGCGAATTCACGCGACGTATCTACAGGGATATTATAGGACGCTTAATTAGCTTTCAAGGTCTCCGGTGTTCTTCTTGGTCTGCGGGAATATTTGCCCGTTTTGGCGATTCGCGAAACAATGAGGTCGTTCGCAGTTTGCCAAATGGAGTGTTGAGAGAGTCCACGTGACAAGTGTAACATGGATCTTGAGTAGGAACTATCGGTCGTTAGTGCGGCCGTTGCGCCCGCCGCAAATATCAAGAGGTTCCGGCGGAGTTACGGAACAGGTAGAGGTGAGATCATTGCAGAGGTCGGAAGTGCTGCGAACGGGATTGTTTCTCATGATAGTTTGCGGTGTGGCCGCGTTAGCCCTGGCTTTCACCGCCACGACCACGCAACCGATGATCGAGGAGAATCGAGAGCG
Source organism: Bacillota bacterium (assembly GCA_046483165.1). GTDB lineage: Bacteria > Bacillota > Sulfobacillia > SLMV01 > SLMV01 > CSSED11-154. Next base: position 19,064 of record JAWODQ010000003.1, read on the forward strand.
CGAGCTGCAGGAAGGTCTCGCCGAGGTTCTCCCCGGTGCCACCGAGTTTGAGTTGGTCGAAGAATGGGAGAGTGGAGCGCTCTACGAAGGAAAGGATTCCGGAGAAGCGGTCGGTCACGTGGCGTTGATCGAGCGGCAGGGTTACGGCGGCCCCATCTCCGTACTGGTCGGTATAGATTCTTCAGGCGCCGTCGCAGCGCCAATCGCGATATTGGAGCACACTGAGACGCCGGGGCTCGGCTCGAACATAGAAAACGATTGGTTCCAGGAGCAGTTCAGCGGCAAAGCGGCCGATGACCCGTTCAGCATAGGAGACGATTTGGATGGTCTGGCGGGGGCTACCGTTTCGTCCCGGGCCGTTGCCGGAGCCGTCTTGGATGCATTGGATCGTTGGTCCGATCTCGTCGGACCCGACGAAGGTCCCCGGGATATCGCCGAGGTCCCCGATGGCGTATACGAGGGAACGGGACGCGGCTATGGAGGCAATATCGTAGTCGAGGTCGAAGTCCAGGACGGTGAACTGGTTGATATCACGATTCTAGATAATTCCGAGACTCCGAATATTGGAGGACCGGCCCTCGAGGAGATTCCCGAAGCGATGATTGAGCAGCAAAGCACGGAAGTGGACGCCGTCTCCGGCGCTACTGCCACCTCGAATGGTGTAATGGATGCCGTCGAAAATGCCCTGTTCGCGACCGGCGAAGAACCGGGAGACGAATCGGAAGAAGAACCCGAAGAGGAAATCGAAGTAGACCTGTCCGCAGTGGCCGACGGAGTGTACACGGGTACGGCGGAAGGTTACGGCGGTGAACTTTCAGTAGAGGTAGAGGTCTCCGGTGGCGAGCTGGTTCGTGTCGAGGTCTTGGAACACGACGAGACTCCGGAGGTGGGCGGTCCCGCCACCGAGGAGATTCCGGCCCAAATGCTGGAGACGGGCCAGGTCGGCGTGGACGCGGTCTCGGGAGCCACCGTGACCAGTGAGGCCATAATGCGCGCCGTGGCCGATGCTTTGGAAGGCGACGGTGAAGAGGAAATCGAGGTAGACCTTTCTGCAGTGACCGATGGAGTGTACACGGGCACGGCGGAGGGTTACGGCGGTGAACTTTCGGTAGAGGTAGAGGTCTCCGGTGGCGAGCTGGTTCGCGTCGAGGTCTTGGAACACGACGAGACTCCTGAGGTGGGAGGTCCCGCCACCGAGGAAATCCCTGCCGAGATGCTGAATACGGGCGAGGTCGGCGTGGACGCGGTCTCGGGAGCGACGGTAACCAGCGAGGCCATAATGCGCGCCGTGGCCGATGCTTTGCAGTAAAGGGTCGGCCGCAGAAGGGGACTGATTGGTTTCGCGAACTTGACCATCCGATTCATCGATGCCCGGGGGCGCTTCGGCGCCCCCTTCGATGTGTCGCAATGAAGAATCCGGTAAACGGTAGCGCTGGAGGGAAATCCCTCAGCCGATGCAATCCATTTGGCACGGAATGGAAAAAGGAAACGACCGGGGCGAAGAGGCTCGCCCCGGTCGGCGTTTGGGGGATTACCAGTTGTTGGCCTGCAATTCGAAGTAATCCCGGGGATACGTGCACGCGGCGCAAACACGAGGTGCCGCCTTGCCGGTGAAAGTATAGCCGCAGTTGCGGCATCTCCATACGCGCTCGTCGGGTTTTTCGAATACCTGACCTTCGCGGAGGTTGGCGAGTAACTCCATATACCGTTGCTCGTGCCCGACCTCCGAGACGGCTATGGCTTCGAATACCGCGGCAACCGGTGGGAAACCCTCTTCGCGGGCGACCTCCGCAAACCCGGGATACATTTCCGTGTGTTCGTACCGCTCACCTGCGGCGGCGGCCTCCAGATTCTCTTCGGTGGTTCCCACTACCCCGGCGGGGAAGGAGGCCTCGATGTTGACCTCGCCTCCTCCGAGGAGGTCGAAAAGCCTCCTGGCGTGAGCCCGCTCGTTCTCAGCAGTTTCTTCGAAAATCGCGGCGATCTGTCGGAAACCCTCTTCCCGGGCAACCTCCGCGAAGTATGTGTAACGATTCCTGGCCTGCGATTCGCCGGCGAAGGCCGTCAGGATATTGCGTTCTGTCTGGCTTCCTTTGAGTTCTTCCATGTATTAACTCCCCTTTCTCGATGTCCACTGCCCGTAGTCAATCGCGATAGAGACGTCCGCAACACCGTCCGGTCGAAGAATATCACATCGATCTTTTCATAGTCCGATCACTAAATCGATATTCGTCGGGCAGCCCATTGCACCTGCCCGGGACGGGTAATCGAGCTTGCTTTCGCGGAAGGCAGATTTCTCCACCTCATTATTTACCGAAAGTAACGATACCTAAACCTTGGGGGAATCACCATATTCGATCCGGGCGAATCTCGCGATTTCTTGACCGGGCTTCCCACCGAAAGTATACTATTTACATATTGCGAAATTGATTGCGCTATGAGAGGAAGGAGTAGGATCCCGGCTGCCATCAGAGAGGGAGACTCATCGGCTGTGAGGTCTCCCGGGTTTGGCGGATCCGAAGGTCGTCCTCGAGCGGCTCCACCGAGAACCCTCGAGTGCGTAGGTGGAGACGGCTCCGAACCGTTATCCTCGGAGAGTGTCCTCGCCCGTCAGGCGGGGGAACTAAGGTGGTACCGCGGAGTAAAAGCCCCCTTCGCCCTTAGGCGTCGGGGGTTTTTTGTGTGTCCGATATAATACCGGGGAAACCGGCAATGACCGGAGGAGGTTATCATGACAAAAGAGGGCAGTAAGCCGAATACACTCCCCACACATTATGATCCCCACGACGTGGAGGAGAGGACGTACCGTGTTTGGGAGAAGGCCGGGGCATTCCGTGCCGAGGTGAATCGAGAAAAGACGCCGTACACCATAATGATGCCTCCACCCAACGTCACCGCCAATTTGCACGTGGGACACGCGCTCAATAACACGATTCAAGATGTCCTGATAAGAAAGCACAGGATGCAGGGCTATGAGGCCCTTTGGCAACCCGGCACCGATCACGCCGGTATCGCGACCCAACACGTGGTGTCCAGTCACCTGATGGAAGACCAGGGCGTGACGCGTCAGGACCTGGGCCGCGATGCCTTCGAACGAGAAGTGTGGAAGTGGAAGGAAGTCTACGAGGCTAGTATCATCAACCAGATGCGCAAACTCGGTTTCTCCGCGGATTGGACCCGTACTCGCTTCACGATGGACGAAGGGCTCTCGAGGGCCGTCAGGAAGGTTTTCGTAGATCTTTATAATGACGGCCACATATACCGTGGTGAGTACATGATAAACTGGTGCGTGAGCTGTCACACTGCCCTAAGTGACATAGAGGTCGAGCACGAGGAACGTAACGGGTACCTGTATTATGTAAACTATCCCGTCAGTGGCGGCAGGGACGACTACATCACCATAGCTACCACGCGGCCCGAAACCATCCTCGGCGATACGGCCGTAGCAGTGCATCCCGATGACGAAAGATTTTCGCACATGGTGGGACTCACGGCAGTTGTTCCGCTGGTAGATCGGCCCGTGCCCATAATCGCCGATGAAGCCGTGGACCCGGAGTTCGGCACCGGAGCCGTAAAGATCACTCCCTCCCACGATCCCAACGACTTCGAAATGGGTGATCGACGCGACCTGGAGAGCATCCAGGTCATCGACGAGGATGGCCGCATGACGGAGGCGGCCGGAGATGATTATCGCGGCATGGACCGCTTCGAGGCGCGTAAGCGCGTGGTCGAAGATCTGCGCGAGGAAGGACTCCTGGCTAAAACGGAAGAACACCGCCATTCCGTAGGCGAGTGTCATCGTTGCCACACGGTCGTCGAACCCCTGGTATCGCGCCAGTGGTTCGTAAGCATGGAAGAGCTGGCCGGTCCCGCCATCGAAGCCGTCGAGAGCGGTCACATAACCTTCGTCCCCGAGCGCTTCGGCCGGATATACCTCCACTGGATGTACAACATCCGCGACTGGTGCATATCCAGGCAGTTGTGGTGGGGTCATCGCATACCCGCCTGGTACTGTGAAGATTGCGATGAAGTGGTCGTATCCGAACAAGATCCCACCGAATGTCCCTCCTGTGGTGGTCCCCTGTACCAGGATCCCGACGTTTTGGATACCTGGTTCAGTTCGGCGCTTTGGCCCTTCAGCACCCTCGGCTGGCCCGATGATACGCCGGAGATGGACTATTTCTTCCCCACCGATGTACTGGTGACGGGATGGGATATCATACCGTTTTGGGTGGCGCGCATGATATTCAGTGCCCTGGAACACCTGGATGACATCCCCTTCCACACCGTACTCATCCACGGACTGGTACTGGATGCCGAGGGTCGGAAGATGAGCAAGTCACTCGGCAACGGCGTCGATCCGCTGGATGTGGTCGACCGCTTCGGTGCGGACGCCCTTCGCTTCAGCCTGCTGTTCGGGAATTCCCCCGGAAACGAAATGCGGTTCTTCTGGGAGCGGGTCGAGGCCGGAAGGAATTTTGCCAACAAGCTGTGGAACGCGTGTCGCTTCGTCCTCATGAACGTCGACGATGACTTCGATCCCGGGTCGGAACCCGCATCCCTGGAGCCGGAGGATCGCTGGATACTCGACCGTATGTCCCGCGTGATCGAGGAAGTCAATCGCGATCTCGACGATTATCAGATCGGAGAGGCGCTTCGCAGGATGTACGATTTCGCCTGGAGCGAATTCTGCGACTGGTATATCGAGATGGCGAAGATCCGTCTGAGTGAGGGGGTGGACTCCGAGTCACGGCACACCGCGTTGCACACCTTGCTCGGGGTATTGGATGGTCTGCTGCGGTTGCTCCATCCGATCATCCCCTTCGTCTCCGAAGAGATGTGGGGGGCCCTCCCCGGCCGCGACGGTCTCCTGATAGAGGCACCGTGGCCGAGCGAAAAGGAGTACCCGCGGTCTGCCGACGATTTGGGTGTGAATCTCCTGCAGGATGTGGTCCGGACTATCAGGAATCTGAGGGCGGAAGTCAACATTCCCCCCGCCACGCGCGTACCCATTACACTGGCGGCACCCGCACAGAGCGGGGATATACTCAGTCAATTCGAAAACCACATTCGCGAGCTGGCGGCGGTGGAGGATCTCGAATTTGCCCCGGAAAATTTCAATCGGCCCGATCAGGCTTTGACCGGCGTGGCCGGGGAAGTCCAGGTGTTCTTGCCGCTCGGGGGAGTGGTGGATCTGGAACGCGAGCGCGAGCGTCTCGGAAAGAAGCTCGACGAGGCGAAAGCGAGTCTTCAGCGTTCCCGCGCGAAGCTCGGTAACGAAGACTTCCGCACAAAGGCTCCTGGCGAAGTGGTACAGCGCGAGCGTGAGCGCGCATCCGACCTCGAAAAGGAAGTCGAACATCTAGAGATGCGATTGCGAGAGATTGGGCGGTGAAGGACTGCGGACGAGGAATTGCTTGGGCGCCTTGGGAAGGATAGTTCCCCGGGATAAGAGAACTAGGCACTTGTGAATGTAACTTATTCGCACGTCCGATCGTACCGGCGGTGCGATGTGGGGGGCGCCCAGCTTTGAGCAGGCAATCGAAGAGATCTCGATCCATCTGGCCGGTGGTCCTCATCCTCCTGCTTCTGGCGGCTCTGTCCGTGGGCGCCGGCTATCTGGGCGGTCGTTATCTCCTGCGGGGATTCGGAGGCTATGGGACCGAAGAAGCTCCCGCGGAAGATGAGGTGGAAGAGGATCCCGCCGCGGAGCCCGAGGCCGGGGAAGAAGCGGCAGACGAACCGGAGGACGAAGACGCTTCTGAAGAAACTGAGTCGGAAGATGATCCCGACGAGGAGCCCGAGGCCGGGGAAGAAGCGGCCGATGAAGAAAGCGACGAGGATCTTTCGGATTACATCCTGCGGGGAAGCCCCCTTGAGTTCTATCGGATTCAGGCGGGAGCTTTCGAAAATGAGGAGAACGCCCGGGCACTGATCGAGCAGATCGTAGAATTGGATCTGACCGGAGTTACCGTGGCGGATGGAGATGTAGTCCGCGTGGTGGTGGATCTGACCCACGATGAACAGAGTGCTCGCGAAATCGAGACCCTCCTCACCGAGGCGGGACTCGAGGCATTGGTGACCTCCTGGAATCTCCCGGGATTCGAGGTCGCCTTGCCGGTCGGTGAAGAAGCGGGTGCGCGAGTCAACGAACTCACCGAGCGCATCGAAACCCTACTGGAGGCGCATTCCGGTGCTCCCCCGGATTCGGGCAGAAGTCGGGCGGAGGAAATTCGCACCTCGGCGGAGATGGTGAGTAGACAATTGATGGTGCTGGATGCCGATTTAGTACCCCAGGCCTACAGATCTTTAATAATCGATCATCTGGAATCCCATCTGAGCTTGGCTCGGGATCGTCCGGAGTCTTCCGAGTGTCGGGAATCCTTTATAAGGCTCGCCTGGGCATTCCGCGCGGCGCGCGAGAATCTGGAGTGATGCCGATGTGGATCGCCGGATTCTCTATGGGCATAGCCGTTTCGGGTGATGAGGAGGATTGGATGCAAATATGAGACGAAACCACAAGGCCGGGGACTACGTCGTGTTCTTCATTTTTCTCGCCCTCGCTACGTTCGTGGGTGACCTCCTGGGCGAATTATTATCTCCCTACGCCCCCATCGTCGGCAGGTACGCGCGGCTGGGCTTTTCGCCGGTCGAGATCAGCCTCCTTCACCTGGTCGAGTTGACTTTAGGGCTCAGTTTCCGCTTGAATATCCTCGGTGCGATTTTCGGTGGCCTACTGACATTGTTCTTATGGACAAAATGAGCCCCGCACCACCCCTGATACTCGCCTCAGCGTCCCCTCGAAGAGCGGACCTCCTGAAACAGTTGGGAATGTCTTTCGAGATATGTGTCCCCGATGTCGACGAAGAGGGCCTGGTCGCGTCGATGGGAGATGAGCTTGGCGGGGCGCGGCATAAGACATTGGTCCTGGCCGAGGCGAAGGCGAAAAGGGTTTCTTCCGTTCGGCCGCGGGCCCTCGTGTTGGGGGCGGATACGACGGTAGTGTTGGGCTGTGCCAGCGATCTCGGAAAACCGAAAGACGATCGGGAGGCGATGGCCATGTTGCGATCGCTCTCCGGCCGCGTGCACCGGGTAATCACCGGAGTCGCCCTGTGCGACGGGCTCTCAGATCGTATAGTCACCGAAGCCCCGGTAACCGAAGTTAAGATGCGCGAGTTGTCGCCCGAGGTCATTGAACGATACGTGGCCTCCGGGGAACCCCGGGACAAAGCGGGGGCATACGGGATTCAGGGACGGGGAGCTTTGCTCGTCTCCGACGTCACCGGATCTTATACCAATGTGGTGGGACTTCCCCTGGAGATTTTGCCCGATCTTTTCGAACGCCTGGGTTATTCCGTATGGGACTACGTGTTATGATGAGGCGTAACGGACTGGATTAGCGCAATTTGGCCGACGAATAGTGAACGGCTTTGAGTGACGACAGACCGACGATGAAGGAACTGCCCGAGGGCGAGCGACCGCGCGAGCGGCTGCTCAGTCTCGGCCCCCGAGCTTTGAGTGACGCCGAATTATTGGCCACCATACTCGGTACTGGAGATTCCGGATCGAAACTCAGCGCTTTGGACATGGCTCGGCGAATGCTTCGGGAGTTCGCGGTCGAATCGGGGGGTTGGGGGTCATTGCGGTATCTGGCCGAGGCCAGCCCCGAGGAACTGGCGTCCTTTCGGGGCGTGGGCTCTGCCAAGGCGGCATCGATCCTGGCCGCGGTGGAGATAGGCAAGCGGGTGACGTCAGACAGGGTGCGGAGGCCGATAATTTACGGTCCCGCGGACGTAGCGGAGTTACTCGCGCCGGATATGGCTCGATTGGACAGGGAACACTTCAAGGTGGTATCGCTGGATTCCAAGAACCGCGTCATCGCGGTCGAGCTGGTGACCGTAGGAGGGCTGGATTCCTCCGCAGCGCATCCGCGCGAAGTGTTCAAGGCGTGCATAAGACGCAGTGCGGCCGCGGTAATACTGGCCCACAACCATCCAAGTGGTGATCCGACGCCGAGCCCGCAGGACGTGCGAGCCACGAGGCGGATGATCGGAGCCGGGCGCTTACTCGGCATCGAGGTCCTCGATCACGTAATCATCGGGGATGGGCAGCACTACAGCCTGCGGGGACGAGGAATGAATTGGGACGTCGAGGACGGCGAAAACGACCGGTCCTGGAAGGAGAATAAATAGGTGTTTAGCTTTATCTATAATCACTTCTCGAGGGACATGGGTATAGACCTGGGAACCGCGAATACTTTGGTGTACGTGCGTGGCAGAGGCATAGTCCTGAAGGAACCTTCGGTCGTCGCGACGCGACAGGGCGAAGATGGCGAGCCCCTGGCGGTGGGTAACGAGGCGAAGCGGATGATCGGGCGCACGCCCGGGAATATCATCGCTGTTCGCCCCATGAAAGATGGGGTCATCGCCGATTTTGACATAACGCAGACCATGCTTCGCTATTTCATCGGCAAGGCCACGCGTCGTCGCCCGGTCATAAGACCCCGGGTAGTCGTAGCGGTCCCCTCCGGAGTCACGGAGGTGGAGAAGCGTGCGGTCATCGACGCCACCCTACAGACCGGGGCGAGAGAAGCCTACCTGATCGAGGAACCGATGGCAGCGGCCATCGGTGCGGGTCTGCCGGTACACGAGCCCACGGGTAACATGGTGGTGGATATCGGCGGGGGCACCACCGAAGTCGGTATCATTTCTCTCGGTGGAATAGTTACCCACGAATCCATACGCATAGGCGGCGACGAGATGGACGATTCGATAGTTGCCTACATGAAGAGACATTACAATCTGCTCATCGGAGAAAGAACCGCAGAGCAGGTAAAAATGGAGATCGGTAGCGCCATGATGGTGGACGGCGAGGAAGTGCTGGACGTCCGCGGGCGCGATCTGGTCAGTGGCCTGCCGAAGACGATAGAACTCACGTCGGAAGAAGTCAGGGATGCCCTCGCCGAGCCGGTATCTCGGATCATCGAGGCCATAAGGTCGACGCTCGAGCGGACGCCACCCGAACTGGCCTCCGATATCATGGATCGAGGCATCGTGCTCACCGGTGGTGGCTCCATCCTGCGCGGGTTCGACAGGCTCGTCAGCCAGGAGACGGGTATGCCGGTATACGTCACCGAGGAGCCACTGCTCTGCGTGGTTCGCGGAACCGGGAAGGTACTCGACGAGTTGGACGTGCTCCGACGCATTCTAATTGTGCCGAAGAGGTTGGCCTGACTCCAAGTCGGTCGGGGTCTTCCCGGACCGAGTGTAGAGGACGAGTCTAAGTGCGTAACTTGTGGCGCGATCGCCGGGTGTTCGGGAGCCTCGTCGTAACCCTGGTCCTGCTCATTCTCATGTTGCTGACTTCCGATCCGGGCAGGCCCTACGGCCGCCTGGAGCGTCTTTGGGTGGAGTTCGTGACGCCCCTCGGGAAGGTGCTCGACACATTCGGCGAAGATGTCGGCGGTACCGTGGGTTACATTCTGAAGCACCCCAGTTTGGTACGCGAGAATCGAGAATTGAATGAAAGATTGTTGGAGATGGAGAGTATCGAGTCCGAGATCGTCCTCCTGCAGCGCGAGAACGAAAGGCTGCGAAGTCTCCTGAGCCTTCAACGTCGTTTGACCATGCCTTCGGTTGCCGGCAGGATCTACGCGCGCTCTCCCTCGGATTGGAACCGCGAGGTGGTTATCGATCGAGGTGAAGACCACGGAGTCTCGCGGGGAGATGTAGTCGTTGCTCCGGAAGGCCTCGTGGGCCGGATCATCTCGACGAGTACCCGAACATCGCGCGCGCTGTTGATTACCAGTCCCGACAGTGGTTTGGGTATCGAGGTGGCCTCGAGCGGCTACGCGGGAGTAGCCGAGGGCCAGATGCTTCATCAGGGGCGAATCAAAATAACCATGTTCAGTCCCAATGCCCGGATTTCCATGGGCGACCTGCTGGTGACCTCCGGTTACGGAGAATCCTATCCCGCGGGCATACCGGTGGGGTACATTTTGGATCTCGACGAGGAGGAGACGGGATTGGTGCGAGAGGCCTGGTTGACCCCCGCCGCCCGGCTCGACAACCTATCGGAGGTCCTGATTCTCGAGGGTGTTTCGGGCGGAACTGTCAATTGGAGTGACATAGTGGGAGCCTTCGAAAGCGAAGAGCCCGAAGCGTCGGAGGAGGCGGGAAATTGAGCGGTCCGCCCCCCATAAGTACATGGGTTGCCGTGGTACTCCTGGTGGTCGGTTTGCTCCTCCAGATGACTCTCTTGCCGGGTATCGCCCCGACCGGGGCCCGGGCGGATCTATTGTTGGTGGTCTTGCTGTGTTTGGCGATGTTCAACGGTATGAACGGTGAGATCCTGGTTTTCGCGGTCCTGGCCGGTTTGATGGTCGACTTCGTAACGGGATACCTGATCGGTCTCAACGTACTGATCTACCTTGGTGCGATGGTGGCGGCAGATCGAACGATGCGGGCACTCACCCGAGCCACCGCAATTGTACTCATCCCCATGGCCGTAGTGTTGAACTTCCTTTCCGAGCTGATCAGGGCGGTGTCGGTATTCATCTTCGGGTCAAACCCGGGCTCCCCCCCGGTTGTACTGCTGATATGCATCGTATCGTCCCTTTATACCGGAGCATTAACGGCGCTGCTATACTTTTTGATGAACCACTACATATCTGCCCAGAAACCACTTTGGGGATGGGAACGAGGCGCTAGGAGGTGAAGTCTTGGTAAAACGACGTGCGATCTTTTTGGGTTTCATAATTGCCGCCTCCATACTCATACTCATTTTTCGAGTGGCGCAGCTGCAGCTCGTCGAGGGCGACGCACTCTTCGAGGCGTCATTTCAACAAAGACTTCGCCTTCTGAGTACCCCGGCCCCTCGCGGCAAGGTTGTGAGCGGAGACGGGGTGATACTGGCCGACAACCGACCGGCTTTCGTGGCCCAGTATATCCCTTCCGGCGATCCCCCCTCCGAGGAATGGACGAATCTCGTCGGTTTCCTCACCGATGTTCCACCCGAGAGCATCGCTGAAGCGATTCGCAGGGGGACGGCGGCCGTACCGTACGCTCCGGTAGATCTCAAGGTCGATCTCAGTCCCGAGGAGTATACTGCCCTCATGGAGCACCGGCACGAACTGCCGGGGTTGCGGGTCGTCTCCCGGCCAGTCCGAGATTATCCGGAGGGAGATTTGGCGCCGCACGTACTCGGCTACGTCTTAAAGATCGGGGAAGATGAACTGCGGACCTTCGGCGATTTGGTGGATAAGAAGTACGAGAACTCCCATCTCGTCGGAAAGGCCGGAGTGGAGCGGGCGGCGGAGTTCGATCTTCAGGGAGATTACGGAGAAGTACGGGTTGAAGTCGACGCAACCGGGCGCCTGGTAGATAGTATTACGGGCCGACCGCCGGTACCCGGCAACGACGTCCATCTGACGATAGATACCGGACTGCAGCGCGTTTTGCAGGACGCCCTCGAGACGACGTGCGAGAGACTCCAGGAAGGCCTGAACCCTCTACCGTACGATGCGTCCAAAGGGGGCTATGTTAACCTCTGGGACGAGGGAACTCTTCGGCCGGCGGACACTCGACGACCCACCAGAGAATATGCGGATGCCACGGCGGCCGCGGGGGTGCTTTTGGATGTCGATACGGGGGCGGTGCTGGCGATAGGTTCCTATCCGGACTTCAATCTGGACGTGTTCGCCACCGCTCCGCTACACCTTCCGGGGACCGAGGAGGATCGAATCTGGGCGGAAGAGTGGCAGCGATTGAACGATCCCGAGCGCGGACAACCACTTCTGAATCGCGCTATCTCGCAGGTTCTTCCCCCGGGTTCGACTTTCAAGATGGTGACGGCGCTGGCGTACCTCGAAACGGGCAATAGTCCCACCCGTACCGAATCCTGCCCCGGATATCTGGATATTTTCGGCCAGAGGTACGGTTGTTGGGGGGTTCACGGGTCGGGCGTGGACTTGCACAGGGCGATAGCGGAAAGCTGCAACGTGTACTTTTACCGGGCCGGCCTCGCGGCGGGGATCGACGCCATGGAAGATATGGCCGACCAATTTGGGCTCGGCGATCGTACCGGAATAGTCGGATTCGAATCGCGCGAAGAGTCCTCGGGAACCCGGCCGGGGCGGGAATGGAAGCAGGCAACCGTCGAGGAGATGTGGTATCCGGGCGAAACGCTCATGGCCGCGATCGGGCAGGGATACCACGCCTACACGCCGCTGCAGATGGCCAATTACGTGGCCACGATAGCCTCGGGGGGTATCCGTTACAGGCCGTATCTGATCGATTTGGTAGTGGATCCGGAGGGTGACGTCGTACGACAGACGGAATCTGAAGTGATGCACCGTCTCGATGTCGATGCCGACAATCTCGCCCGCATCCGCCGGGGCATGGAGGCTACAGCGGAAGCAGGAGGCACTTCCTATTCGCGATTTTGGGACTACCCCAAGGAGATACCGGGTACGGATCGCTCCGTGAGCGTTGCCACCAAGACGGGGACGGCGGAAATCGGATCGGGGGCCTGGAGGAAGGACAGCCACGGATGGTTCGTGGCCTATGCTCCCGCAGATGATCCCGAAATCGCCATGGCCGTGGTCGTCAATCACGGCGGCGGCGGGTCTTTGGCTGGAGCCCCCGTTGCGCGTATGCTGGTGGAGGAATACTTCGGATTCTCGCGGGAACCCGAACCCGGGGGACTTTTGCCGTAGAGGGTTGAGATAGCGGGGCAAACTCGACGTAGTAGCTCGTGAATGTCCATCTGCCGAATTCAGCAAGGGGATATTCGGGCCCGTGGCCACGGGTGGCATAGCCACCAAATCATCGGCTGAGGGAGAGTGAGGGAACCCCGGTGACGGGCCGACGGTGCGAGCCGTCACAGTATACCGGGAACCAAATTGGGAGAGACTTTGGTCATCACTTCAGGCAAGGGAGGCGTCGGCAAGACTACGACGACGGCCAACATAGGTGCGGCCTTGGCCGATCTAGGTTATCGCGTGGTCCTGGTCGACGCCGATATAGGACTCAGGAATCTAGATGTGGTGCTCGGGTTGGAAAACCGCATCGTTTATGACCTGGTCGACGTCGTCGACGGGTTTTGTCGTATGAAGCAGGCGTTGATCAGGGACAAGCACAGTCCCGGGCTCTACTTGCTCCCCGCCGCGCAGACGCGTGACAAGAGTGCGGTGAACCCGGAACAAATGAAGGATGTGACTCGACAGCTAAAAGAACTCAACGTTGCCGCGGAATCGGACGACGCGGAGTACTTCGATTACATCGTAGTCGACTCACCCGCCGGCATCGAGCAGGGCTTTCGCAATGCCATAGCCGGTGCGGACAGGGCCATCATAGTAACTACACCCGAGGTGTCGGCGGTGCGTGACGCCGATCGCATCATAGGACTCTTGGAGGCCGAGGAGATTTCCCGGCCACAGCTCGTGGTCAATAGACTCCGCCCCGGTATGGTTCGAAGTGGTGACATGATGGGGATCGACGACATAGTCGACATCCTGGCGGTGGAACTCCTGGGAGTCATCCCAGAGGATGATCGCATCGTCGTCGGTACCAATCGCGGTATACCGGTCGTCGGGGATTCCTCGTCGAAGGCGGGACGGGGCTTCAAAAATATTGCGCGCAGAATTACCGGCGAGGAAGTACCGTTTATGAAGATGGAGAGTTCCGAGGGCTTTTTGGGCAGGCTCGGATATCTCCTGGGAATTCGCGGACGATGAGGAGGATTCATTATGGGCTTTCTTAGCCGCCTCTTCCGCCGCGATCGCGGCAGCAAACACGTCGCCAAGGAGAGGCTGCAGCTGGTACTCAGTCACGATCGAATGAAGTTGCCCCCGGCCCTCTTGGGTCAGCTAAAAGATGACCTGATCAAGGTGATTTCGGGATATGTGGAAATAGATGAATCGGGCATCAACGTGGAATTGACGGAAAGGGACGACCAGCGCGAGTTGGTCGCCAGCATACCCATAATCGGTATGAGACGGGAGCGCCGGCGAAAGTAGAGTGGGGGTGTGGTGTGAGAAAACCCGTGGGTCTCATGCGGAGGATCGACTGGATCTTGATCCTGACCGTTTTGGGTCTTTGCCTGTTCGGATTGCTCATATACGCGGGAATCCACACGTCCAGTTTTCGAGAGGCGTTGGAATCCGATCTGATCCGCCGTCAGGCCATGTGGATTGGCGTCGCTTTCGTTGTGATGATTCTGGCGGCGACGGTGGATTATCGCTGGCTGCGAAGTCTCGCATTGCCCCTGTATTTGCTGACGGTGGGTTCTCTGGTTGCGGTGCTTCGTTTCGGCATGGTCGCGGGCGGTGCACAACGCTGGTTGGTGATCGGTGCCCAGACCGTCCAGCCCTCGGAGCTCGCAAAGGTAGCGGTCATAGTGACCCTGGCACATCAGCTCACCCGAAGAGACGTCGAGGATGGAGATAATCCCCGCAGCTGGGTAGATCTGCTGTGGGCTGCGGTGCACGTGGGAGTGCCGGCGGTGTTGGTGCTCGCGCAGCCGGATCTGGGGACCGCTTTGGTGTTTACGGCCATATTGTTCGGAGAATTGTACATCACCGGTTTCAGCCCGTGGCGTCTCCTGGCCGTGGTCGCGGCCGCCTCGGCGGCTGCGGGGGGGGCGATAGTCGCAAATATCCGTTACGGTATCGATGTACCCTTCCTTCGGCCGCACATGATCAATCGGCTGGTGTCCTTTATCGATACCTCGGTCGATCCCACCGGGGCCGGATATCAACTCCAGCAATCCCTGATCGCCATAGGATCCGGACGAGTTTTTGGCAACGGCTTGTTCCGGGGATCGGCCGCTCCCCTTACTTTCCTGCCGGAACAACATACGGACTTCGTGTTTTCGGCCCTGGCCGAGCAGACGGGTTTCGTGGGCACTTCGATTCTACTGGTTATGTTTTTGGTCCTGCTTTTACGGATGTTGTCGACGGCCGCCGCGTCCGACGATGCCTTCGGGGCGGCCCTGGTTACCGGTGCGGTCGGGATGCTGTTCTTTCACATCCTGGTGAATGTCGGTATGACCCTGGGCCTGATGCCGGTGACGGGACTTCCTTTACCCTTTATCAGCTACGGGCGCAGTGCCCTCTTGGCGGATATGGTGGCGGTGGGTTTGGTGATCAATGTTAGGATCAGGAGCGCCGACTCCACGAATCTCGGTTCCAAGAAGTCTTTCACCGCGGGCGGTTGAGGGGGAAATGTATCTCGAGCGGACGCGTCGGCGTTTGGGTCCGGCAGTCCTTCGGTTATAATTGGTGCAGTGGGGATCATAGGTTTTTTAATGTCGGGAGTGTTAGAAAGTGTCCGAGGATTTCGGTGAAGTCATCGAAGATATGCTTCCGCGGGTTCGCCGACCCGCACGATATATCGGAGGCGAATTGAACTCCATTTCCCCGAGGTGGGATGAACACTCGGTGAAAATGGTACTGTCGTATCCCGATCTTTACGAGGTCGGCACCTCGCATCTGGGTCTATCCATCCTCTACTCGGTGATCAACTCACACCCGCAAGCCCTGGCGGAACGAGTCTACAGTCCCGATCTCGATATGGAAGCTGAACTGCGAAGACGAGGAGTTCCACTTTTCTCCTTGGAATCCCGCACTCCCGTGGGAGATTTCGATTTTCTCGGGATCACCCTACAGTACGAGTTGACCTACACAAACGTGCTGAATCTCCTGGAGCTCGGTGGAATCCCGCTACTGGCCGATGAGCGCAAGGAGGGAGATCCCTTCGTGATCGGGGGAGGACCCTGCGTGGCGAACCCGGAACCGGTGGCCCCGTTTTTCGACATGTTCCTTTTGGGCGACGGCGAGGAAGCCGTGGTGGAGTTGGTAGACGCCTTCAGAATCTGGCGAGACGGGGGTGGGGATGGTGGCCGCGAGGCCTTTCTTCGCTCGGTCGCGGACATCGAAGGCATTTACGTACCTTACGCATATGAAGCCACCTACGAGGACGATGGTAGCTTCGCCGGCGTGAAGGCGCTTTTGGGATTTCCTCCTCGCGTACGAAGGAGGATCATCCTCGACTTGGAGGACGCACCGGTACCCACTCATCCGATAGTGCCGTACGTCGAGGCGGTCCACGACAGGGCCGTGGTGGAAATTTTCCGGGGTTGTACCCGCGGATGTCGATTTTGCATGCCGGGGATGACCTATCGACCGGTCCGAGAGCGCTCGCCCGAAAACCTGCGGAGACTGACGCGGGACATCCTGGCCAACACGGGATACGAGGAGATCTCGCTGGTTTCGCTATCGAGTTCCGATTATTCGGCCATAGGGCCGACGACCGAGGGCCTCAGCGAAGAGCTC
This sequence comes from Bacillota bacterium, assembly GCA_046483165.1. GTDB lineage: Bacteria > Bacillota > Sulfobacillia > SLMV01 > SLMV01 > CSSED11-154. Next base: position 35,397 of record JAWODQ010000003.1, read on the forward strand.
AGTCCCCAAAACATCAGCATCTCTCTACCCTCGCTTCGCGTGGACGATTTCTCCGTCGAATTGGCCGGGCGGATCCGAGAAGTTCGTAAGACCGGCATAACCCTGGCCCCGGAAGCGGGGACGCAGCGTCTTCGAGACGTCATCAACAAGGGCGTCACGGAGGAGGACTTCGAATCGGCACTGCGGACCGCCTTCGGTTCGGGTTGCGATCAGTTGAAGCTCTACTTCATGATCGGACTACCCACCGAAACCGATGAAGACGTCCGGGGGATAGCGGAGATGGTGCACAAAGCGAGGGAACTGTTCTCGGATGGGGGTTCCTCGCGACGTCCCCTGCGGTTGAACCTGAGCGTGGCGTGCTTCATCCCCAAGCCCCACACTCCATTTCAGTGGGAACCGCAAATAGGCGTGGAAGAGTTTCGCCGACGCGTGCGGAGTCTCAGGGAACGGTTGCCGCGAAAAGGTGTGAAGTTATCATACCACGATCCCGTAAGCAGCAGGATCGAGGCGGTGTTGTCCCGCGGGGATAGGAGACTGGCTCCCGTCATCGCCAAAGCCCACTCCCTCGGCGCCCGTCTCGAAGGCTGGACGGAACACTTCGACGGGAAAATATGGGAGAATGCTTTTCGGGAGACCGGCATCGACCCCGACCATTACGTAGATGAGCAGGAGTTGGGAGTACCGCTTCCCTGGGATCACCTGGACACGCGGGTCTCGCGGGAATTCCTGCTGTTCGAGAGAGAAAAGGCCTTCTCAGCTGAGACGACCCCTGATTGCCGCTGGAACCCGTGCTCGCTTTGCGGTGTATGTTCCGGTCGGGTAAGTAACGAGGTGATCTTCCCGGATGTCCTCGGAGCCAAGGGGTAGAGTGCGTTGTCGGATGGCAGTTCGGGATCGACTGCGATGGATTTCTCATCTCGAATTTCTCCGCGTTCTGACGAGGGCCTTGCGGAGATCCGATCTCCCGATCTCGTACAGCCAGGGATACAACCCGCACGTGAGACTTTCGTTCGCCACGGCGAGACCGGTCGGTATGGCAAGCGACGCCGAGTATGTGGACCTCTTTTTCGAGGAGGAACTGACGGGGTCTCGCGTGAAGAAGTCTCTTGATCAAGTTTTGCCCATCGGCGCGTACGCCAGCGAATGTCGTAAGATGGATGTGGAGGGTCCCAGCCTGGCATCGCGGATTAACGCGTGCCGATATGAATTTCGGTTTCCGGGAGTGCCGCCGGAAGAAATCGATGCGGCGAAGTCGCGGATGCTGCGGAGCGAGGATCTTTGGATTATGCGTCGTCGCCGTAATAAACCGGATCGAAATATTGATCTTCGCCCCGGAATACTGGAGGTCCATCCCATGGATGCTACTCACTCCTCCGAATCAGTATTGGTGGCCGATTTGGCCCTGGGAGGAGAAATGGGTATCCGGGCGAGCGAGTTTTCGGATGCGTTTTTGGGATTTATCGAGTTTACTCCGCCTCGTGGCGTAAAGATTGCCACCAGGAAGGTGGACGTTTACCGCAGGGAGGACGACAAGGTGGTGTCCCCCTGGTGCCTTTGATCATGGTTTTTGATTTTTGGGAGATGAATTCAGATGAAAAAGGAAATCCTGGTAAGTGTGGACCAGGACGACGTTCGTGTGGTTATCCTCGAAGATGGGGAGATCGTAGAGCTTTACGTGGAACGACCGCTGTCACAACGATTTGTGGGTAACATTTATCTCGGCAAGGTAGAAAATGTGCTTCCGGGAATGGAGGCATGCTTCGTAGATCTGGGTCTGGAGCGAAACGCCTTTCTCTACGTTGATGATGCCTATCCAGTACGGCCGGCGGAGGAGGATAACCTCCCCAAGAATGCCCGGCGCGCGGCCATCAATAAGCTGGTGAGGCCGGGCCAGGAGGTCATGGTACAAATCGTCAAGGATCCGGTGGGGAAAAAGGGAGCCAGAATTACCAGGAATGTGACGCTCCCGGGCAGATATCTGGTGTTGATGCCGGCCGTAGATTACGTGGGTGTGTCGCGCCGGATCCAGGACGACAAGGAACGCGGACGACTCAAGAAGATCGCCCGCGGGATAAAGCCAGAAGATTGCGGCCTGATAGTGAGAACCGTGGCCGAGGGTGCCGAGGAGGACGACGTTAAGCGGGATCTGCAATTCCTCTTGAAGCAGTGGAGAGAGATCCAGCGAAAGAGCCAGAAGGCCAAGGCTCCGGCCCTGCTGCACCGGGACATGGGAGTTATATACCAGGTTCTGCGCGACAATTTGGATAGGACCGTGGAACAGATCACGGTGGACGATCAGACTGAGTACCAGAGGATTCTACAGCTCGTGGACGTCATGGCCCCGGGGACCCGCAAGCGAGTTAAATGGTTCCGCGGAGAGCGCGGCATCCTCGAGGAGCGTAACCTCGAGGAGGAGTTGGAGAAGGTCCTCGGTCGCAGGGTATGGTTGGACTGCGGTGGGCACATCGTGATCGATCGTACCGAGGCATTGACGGTAATAGATGTCAATACCGGTCGCTACGTCGGGAAAAAGGATTTGGAGCAGACTGTCTACCGCACCAATCTGGAGGCCGCCGAGGAGATCGGGCGCCAGCTTAGGTTGCGCGACATCGGGGGTATCATAGTCATCGATTTCATTGACATGGAATCCCCCAAGCATCGTGACAACCTGGTAGAGGCTCTGGAAAACGCCCTGGCGCGGGACAAGACGCGGGCCACGGTGCTGGGGATAACTCATCTCGGACTCGTAGAGATGACCCGCAAGAAGGGCCGACAGAGTCTCGATGAATACATGTTGAAACCCTGTCCCTACTGCGGTGGAACGGGCAGGGTTATGTCGGAGCTCACCATGAGTCGCAAAGTTCGCAATGACATCCGCGAGGCCCTGAGGGATTCGGAGGCGGAAGCGGTGCTCGTGGAGGTTCATCCCAGCGTTGCCGCTGTATTAATCGGAGCGGGTGGTAGCAATCTGAGGAAGCTGGAATCGGAATTGGGTAAGTCCGTTTACGTGCGGGGTTCTGAGACCATGCACCTCGAAGATATGGAAGTCGTTGCCATGGGCGATAAACGTGAAGTAGAGGGTAAAGCCCTGCCGGTGAAGCCGGGAGATGTGCTCAAGGTGACGGTGGAAGAACCGCACGCTTCGAATCCGCGGGACGGAATCGCCCGGATTGAGGGTTACGTTTTGGACATCGACTCCGCGGGCAACTCCGTCGGGCAGGAAGTGGAAGTTGAAATAGTCAAAGCCTACCGTACTTATGCGAAGGCGCGGGTGATATGAAGCGTCACGGCGGGCTTTCACGCCGCCATCGTGGGGATGCCGGACCCTTTGACCATCCCCGTGGCACCGTGCTAGAATAAACTTCGTCCTGCGTCCAAATTCGAGCGTAGGGCTTTGGGGAACGGTACTTTTTGCGTATCCCCGCCAGCAACGGTTGAGAGGTGAGGGTTTTGAACGATTACGCCGTCATAGCGACGGGGGGTAAACAGTATCGGGTGAGTCCCGGAGATGTCATCCGTGTCGAGCTTCTCCCCGAAAATGAGGGCGATACCGTGGAGTTCGACAGAGTACTTGCCGCCCAGGTCGAAGGGGAAGCCCTTGTGGGTCGTCCCACAATCGATGGAGCTCGGGTGGTCGGACGTGTACTCAATCGCGGTAGGCGCAAGAAGGTTAAAGTGTTTAAGTACAAACCTAAAGTTCGTTACCGCAAATTGCGGGGACACCGTCAGCATTATACCGAGGTCGAGATTCAGGAGATAGACACGCAGGCGGCCGGCTGATAGCAGTGATTTCTGCCGTCTTCACCGCGGAATGTCCCGGTCTCGAGAGGCGCTGGCTGGGTTTCCGCATTGGGGGGCACGCCGAGCTGGAAGAGGCCGGGCGCGACATAGTATGCGCCGCCGTCTCGGCCCTTTCTCAGGCCGCAATCATCGGCGTGACGCGGGTGGTGGGATCCGAGGTGGAATGGCGTCGTTCGCAGGGTTGTTTGAATATTGAACTGGATCCCGCGACGGCCCGGCGTGAAGAGGTGCGCGTACTGCTGGAAACTGTCTACCTGGCCCTGGAAGATGTGGCCTCACAGTATCCGGATAGGTTGAGTTTGCGAGTTTTGTATTCGAACGAAAGGGGGAGGTGAATCCCATGCGCATAGATCTTCAGTTGTTCGCGCATAAGAAGGCGGGAGGTAGTTCCCGAAACGGCCGCGATAGTAATGCCCAATATCTCGGCGTTAAGGCTTACGGAGGAGAATCTGTCAAGGCGGGCAGTATCCTGGTGCGCCAGCGCGGAACCCGTATCCATCCCGGCAACAATGTCGGCATCGGTGGAGACGATACTCTCTTTGCAAAGATAGATGGGGCGGTGCGCTATCGCAACAAGGGCAGAAAGCGCAAGGTTGTGGACGTACTTCCCGTCGAGGAAGCCGTGGCAGCGGCTTCGGACCAAAACGACTGAACCCGGAGTGGAGGAGTAGGCTTGTTCATCGACCGTGGCAGGATATTTGTCCGGGGCGGTGATGGTGGCCACGGCATCGTCTCTTTCCGGCGAGAGAAGCACATCCCCAAAGGTGGTCCCGACGGTGGCGACGGGGGCGCCGGAGGGGATGTAGTTTTGGTGGTCGATTCCCAGCTTTCGACGCTTTCGGAGCTGCGTCACAAGAGCCATTTTCGTGCCCAGGACGGCCAATCTGGTGGACCCGCAAAACGTACTGGCGGGACCGGCGAAGATCTGACCATACGCGTACCCCCGGGAACCTCCGTGTACGATGATCGGGGGAGATTGCTGGGGGACATGGTGGAGGATGGAGAACGCCTGGTCGCCGCGCGGGGGGGAAGAGGTGGCCGCGGAAATGCGCGGTTCGTGAGCAATCGTCATCGCGCCCCTTCGTTTCGGGAAAAGGGAGAGCCCGGCGAGGAAGCCTGGATCCAAATTGAGCTCAAACTACTGGCAGATGTGGGCCTGGTGGGTTACCCTAACGCCGGCAAATCGACTTTGCTTTCGGTGATATCCAGTGCCCGCCCCCGGGTCGCGGACTATCCTTTCACCACCCTGGAACCCCATTTGGGTGTCGTTACGCTCGATTATGAACGGTCTTTTGTCGTGGCTGACCTGCCGGGTCTGATCGAGGGTGCCCACAAGGGAGTGGGCTTGGGAACGGAGTTTCTCAGGCACGCCGAGCGCACCGAGATAATCCTGCACCTAGTGGATTTGTCCGATCCGTCCGGTAAGGATCCGGTCGAAGCCTTCGAAGAGATAGACGAAGAGTTACGCGCATATGGCCACGGTTTACATTCGCGGCCACGCATAGTGGTGGGAACGAAAATGGATCTTACTGGCTCGCGGGCAGTCTGGGACGATTTTGCGCGAGAGATATCGGAACGAGGATATCCGGTTCGTCGCATATCGGCGGTTACCGGGGACGGGGTTCCCGGGTTGATGTCCGAGACGTACCGTTTACTTACGGAGGCGAAGGAGCGAGGCGAAAAGGAAGGCACCAAGCCTTCGGGTTATCGCGTCTATCGGTCCGAGGATATCGACGATATCTCTATCGAGTGGGATGAGGATGAGCGGGCGTGGATCGTGAAATCGCCCAGGTACCAGCGATGGATTGCCATGACCGATTTCGAGAGCCGTGAGGCCATTTTGCATCTAAACGCCCGGCTGCGACGATCCGGCCTGTATGAAAGACTGGAGGAGGCCGGCGTCGAAGAAGGCGATTCCGTAAGAGTTGGGGAAGTGGAGTTTGAGTATGAGGAAGACAAAGCATACTGACGATGAGGGTGGGACCTTTCATCGTTCTATCGGAGTCATGGGTGGAACGTTCGATCCCATCCATTACGGCCACCTCGTCGCGGCCGAGTCCGCCTACGAGAGCTTCTCGCTCTCCGAGGTGATATTCGTTCCCGCCGGTGACCCTCCTCACAAGACCGGGGACGATGTGACACCCGCGAGACATCGTTTGGAGATGGCCCGACTCGCGACCGAGGATAACCCACACTTTCGCGTCTCCCCGATCGAGGTTGAGCGTGCCGGACTATCCTACACGATCGACACCATGAGGGATTTCCGCGATAGGTACGGCTCCGACGTGGATCTGTACTTCATCACGGGGATCGATGCAATACTGCAGATTCCCGAGTGGAACAATACGGAGGGGCTCTTCGAGATATGCCGGTTCATCGCGGCGACGCGACCCGGTTATTCCATCAGCGAGCTCAACCGTTTCAAGCAACAACTGCACCCAGAATATCGAGAACGCATCATTGCACTCGAGGTCCCCGCGCTGGCCATATCCTCCACCGACCTGCGAAGGCGCGTGGCGGAGGGCAGAAGCATCCGATACCTCGTACCGGATCCGGTCGCGGAGTACATTCGGGAGCAGAGGCTTTACCGGGATAGGGAATATCGCTCCGAGGCCTGATTTGCCATCGGTACCACCGTGATCCTTCGGGGGAATGATGCAGGGAACATCGTGAAGTGATTCACGTCGATATGCTAAAATGTTCCGTACATGCTTCTCGATGAATCGATCTAACTGCGATGAAAGGACGACCATGAATTTGACGCAGACTACTCCGCGATGGAAGCGGTTGCTCCTCGGGCTGATTTTGGCCCTGGTTTTTGTGGGCCTTTTCGCATTTACCGCGGCCTATACATTTCTGAGCGGGCTCGGCCCGGGAGTGGAAGAGGAAGAGGCCCTGGTTGCCATGGAAATACCGGAACCAGAACCCGATTCCAGAATTCACGTCCTGATTTTGGGGTTGGATGATCCGCAGGAAGAGAACGGGCGCGGTAATCCGACCAGATCCGATACCATGATTTTGGGTACATTTGACCCCCTCACGGGAGAATCCAGCCTCCTTTCCATCCCGCGGGATACCAGGGTCGATATCCCGGAGCGACCTTCTCCTGAAAAGATCAACCACGCCCACGCCTACGGAGGAGTCGGCAGGTCGATCGAAACGGTGAAGGACTTTCTCGATGTACCCATCCATTACTATATCCGCGTAGATTTCCGGGCTTTTCGCGAGATAATCGACGTCGTCGGTGGAGTGACGATCGACGTAGAAGAAGATATGTACTACGAGGATCCCACTCAAGATCTGTATATAGATATCCCCGCCGGAACGCAGGTAATGGACGGCGAGACGGCTCTCAAGTATGTACGTTATCGGGGCAAGAATGGCTCCGATATCGCCCGCATTGAGAGGCAGCAGAAGTTTCTCAAGAGCCTTATGGAGGAATTACTGAGAGTAGAGAATGTCGTCCGCATTCCCGCTCTGGCGGAGAAAGTGGCGACGAATGTGGATACGAATATGAAACCCGGACGAATAGTGAGTCTCGCCAAGGCCATGGCATCGGTGTCGCTGGATGACGTTTCGATGACTATGGTTCCCGGTAAAGCCGGTTACATCGATGGCGTCTCCTATTGGATGCCCGATGAGGGCGCGATCGAGGATCTGGTGGAGGGGACAATACTCGGTATCTCCCGCGAAGATGCGGATGGTCTCGAGATAGCGGTCTTCAATGGAGGAGGTGTTCCGGGAGCCGCAGAAGATGTAAGTGAGAGAATCGAGAATCTGGGTTATAAAGTGGTGCACGTGGGTGAGGCTCCCGACATGGGGAATGGCCGCTACGAGGAGACGAGAGTTGTGAGTAGAACCGAGGGCATGAGCGATAAGATTCTCGTTAGAACTTTGAAAATCATCCTGGGTGAGGATGCCGGAGTGGCCCTTTACCGGGAGAATGGTGAGAGGCCGGCGGAAGGAGAAACGTCTCCCGGTGATGTGCAGATCTATGTGGGAGCGGACTACGACAGTATCGTTCGGTAGAAAGGGAGGATGACACCTCTATTTTGGAGATAGATGAAAAGTTGGACAGAATAACTGCCGCATGTGATGAACGGAAGGCTCAGGACCTCGTCGTGCTCGATGTAAGGGATCTGACGCTAATCGCGGATTATTTTGTCATATGCAATGGTTCCTCCACGGTACATATCGACGCTATCGTCGATAACGTGGTACAAACTGTAAAGGGTATGACCGACGGAAGCGCGCGAGTGGAAGGTTCTGCGTCGAGTGGCTGGGTTTTGATTGACTGCGGCGACATCCTGGTAAACGTATTTGAAGCGCGCGAGCGAGAGTATTACGGCCTCGAGAGGCTTTGGGGAGATGCCGAAGAGAGGGAAAGAGCGTCTACCTCCCAGGAACAGACGACTTCTTGACGCCCCCCGGGGGCGCTCTTATAATGGGATATGCGATGCGGCGATGAGCGGAAAATGTTAATATTTGGGGCGGTAGCTCAGCTGGGAGAGCGCATGAATGGCATTCATGAGGTCGAGGGTTCGATCCCCTTCCGCTCCACACGAAGAATCCCCCGTCATGATAGGCTAAACGGGGGATTTCTCTTTGGGCTTTATGGTGAACATAAGTCCGTAATACCCTAAATGTCAACATTTTGCCAACGTTCGATTACCGAACTATTTATTGAATAGTGTTCGATCAACCGTTTCAGCAGTGTCGGATTGCATATTTGGTAGCAAATGTCCATAAG
>JAWODQ010000073.1:0-5560 GCA_046483165.1 Bacillota bacterium
CTGGATCGAAGCCGGCGTGACCGTCGGGCGGGATACCGTCATCATGCCCCAAACCTTGATACGCGGTGAGTCGGTCATCGGTGCGGGCTGCGAGATAGGGCCCGGCACGCACCTGATGGACACGATCGTGGGCGACGAGAGCCGGGTGTGGCATTCGGTGCTAGAGAATTCGACGATCGGGAAGAATGTCACCGTCGGACCCTACGCGCACCTGCGGCCGGGCAACGAGATCGCCGACGGGGTGAAGATAGGCAATTTCGCGGAGATTAAGAATTCCAGGTTGGGTCCCGGGACGAAAGTGTCGCATCATTCCTACATCGGGGATGCCGAGGTGGGGGAGAAGGTCAACATCGGTGCCGGGGTCATAACCGTCAACTACGACGGGTGGCGGAAACATCTCACCATAGTCGAGGACGGTGCCTTCGTCGGATGCAACAGCAATCTCCTTGCCCCGGTTACCGTGGGTGAAGGCGCCTTCGTGGGAGCCGGCTCCACCGTCGATGTCGACGTGCCCCCGGAATCTTTGGGCATCGGCAGATCCCGGATGGAGATCAAGTCGGGCTGGGCCCGGGAGCGCAGAGAGAAATATCGGCAGAGCAGACTTTTCGAGGGGGATAATCCGGATGTCGAATGAGCGAAGTGGCGACGGTAGCTACGGTAAGTTGAAGCTTCTGGCGGGAAATGCGAATCCCAATTTGGGCCGTGCGATCTCGGATTACGTGGGTACCCCGCTTTCTCCCATGATCGTCGAGAATTTCAGCGACGGCGAGACCAAGGTCATGGTGGATGACAACGTTAGAGGTACCGACACCTTCATCCTGCAGCCGACGAGTCCTCCGGTCAACGAGACTCTAATGGAGCTTCTGATCATAATCGACGCCCTGAAACGAGCGTCGGCACGTCGGATAACCGCCGTCATCCCCTATTACGGTTACGGGCGCCAGGATCGCAAGACCCGGGGCCGCGAACCCATCACCTCCAAGCTCGTGGCCAACCTCCTCACCACCGCCGGTGCGGATCGGGTCCTTACCATCGACCTGCACGCCGGGCAGATACAGGGCTTTTTCGACATCCCGCTGGATCACCTGTCGGGCACCCCGATCCTCAGCGATCACTTCAAGTCCCTGGATGCGGATGACCTGATAGTGGTCTCCCCGGATGCCGGAGGGGTAGCCCGGGCCAGGGACATGGCCCAAAGGCTCGGCGGAGTGAATATCGCGATCGTCGATAAACATCGTCCCTCTCCCAACGTGTCTTTCGTGATGAACATAATCGGGGACGTTCGAGGTAAGGTGGCATTGATCGTAGACGAAATGATAGATACCGCGGGAACCATATGCAGGGCGGCCGAGGCGCTGATCGGGGCCGGGGCCCGGGAGGTCCGGGCGACGGCCACGCATCCGGTCTTGAGCGGTCCCGCCATCCAGCGACTCTCGGAGGCACCGATATCGGAACTCGTGGTCACCGACACCATACCGACCGAGGCCGAAGTGTTACCCTCGATGAAAGTCCTGTCCGTCGCGCCGCTTTTGGGCGAGGCGATTCTGCGCATCCACACGGACCGTTCCGTGAGCGCCCTGTTCCAGGGAGAGGCTCCCCCGACGGCCCGATGATGGCCCGGTTTGACAGGCTTCGTCGCTGAGGTTACCATAGGCTTCGGACTATACTCGAAGGAGGCAGGTTGCAAAATGGCCGAATTAACTCTTAAAGCCAGCGTGCGCGAACCGGGCAGCCCCCGGCAGCTGCGCCGTGAAGGCTACATTCCCATGGTGCTTTACGGCCAGGGCGTGCCCAACCTGCACCTCATGGTGGAAAAACCTAGCCTGACGGCTTTCATGGCGGCAGGCGGTCATCGTGGTCTTCTCGATCTGGAGATCGAAGGGGCGGATGTGCCCGGGGATAAAGAGCGCAAGGTAATGATTCGCGAAATCCAGCGCGAGCCCCTGGGACACGACGTACTTCACATGGATCTGTACCAGGTAGATATGTCCGAGAAGATTACGACCGAAGCCTGGGTGCGGATTCACGGCGAGGACGTCATCAGTTTGGGCGAAGGTATTCTGCAGATGGGTCTTCGTACCCTCGAGGTCGAATGTTTGCCGGGCGACATTCCCGAGTACATCGATGTAGATGTAAGTCAGCTCGGGATCGGTGATACCATAACCGTCGGAGAGCTCACACCTCCAACCGGTGTCGAGTTCATGAACGATCCCGACGAAGTCGTGGCCGGTATCGTCGTCGCCACCGAAGAGCCCGAAGAAGAAGAGGAAGAGGAGCTCGAAGAAGAACTCCTCGATCTCGAAGAGGGCGAAGAAATCGAAGGCGAAGAGGGCGAAGAAGAGGAAGAAGACGAAGAAGAGAACGCTTGATCGGAGGAATCCCGTTGCCGATCCGACTTTTGGTCGGCCTGGGCAATCCCGGCGAGCGCTATCGCCAAACCCGGCACAATGCCGGGTTTCTGGTTCTCGAGCGTTTGGGCGAGTTCCGGCGCACTCGCTGGAAACCGGGCTGCGGCGGGCGATGGGTCGAGGCCGAGATGCGAGGATGCCCGGCCGTGCTCTTCGAGCCCCATAGCTACATGAATCTCAGCGGGGAACCCGTAGCCCGCATGATGGGGCGGGGGTATGCGCCCGGTGAGATTTTGGTCATCTGCGACGATATGGATCTGCCGCTCGGGCGGGTGCGACTGAAGCCCTCCGGGGGATCCGGCGGGCACCGCGGGCTGGCTTCGATCGCCCGCGAACTCGGAACGAACGAATTTCCGCGTCTCCGGGTCGGCATCGATAGACCGCCCGACGGCGTCGATGCCAGGGAATACGTACTGCGCCCGTTTGCCGCGGGCGAGAGGGAACTCGCGGATTTGGCCCTCGACCTGGCTGCGCGAGCGTCGGTTTGTGCCGTCGTATCGGGTGTCGAGGAGGCCATGAACGAATTCAACGGAATCACCGCCAACCCCGAAGAGTCGGAATCCGAATGACCGGCGCATAGCCGTCGCGGATTCCAACGGGAGATGAGACGTGTCTTCGACAGGTAGGCAATCCCGTAACATCCCACCCCCACCCCCGGGGGATCTCCTCGGGGAATGGACCCGCATGCCCGAATTTAGAGATCTGATAGATGGGGTAAAGTCCGGGGATCGTTCGCTGATGGTGCACGGCCTCGTGCCCGGTGCGGCTGCCGCCCTGACGGCGGCGCTTTGGCGAGAAAAGGGTGGCAATGTTCTCCTCTTAGCGCCGGATCCCAACGAGGCCAACCGCATGGCGGAAGATGCCTCGGCCTGGTTGGGCGAGGAGAACGTGGAGCTGCTTCCACCCATGGAATTCATGCCCGAACCCGAAGCCGTGGGGACCCGAAACATCGCCGCAACGCGCCTGGGAGTGCTGGGGCGCCTTATGAGTGGTGACTCATTCCTCCTGGTCGCCTCGGTGGCGGCCTGCGAACGCTACCTTCCCCCGAAGGAATTCCTGTACGATTTTACCTTCGAAATTCGTCGCGGAAGGCGCCTGGAGCCGGAAGAGTTGGTGCGGCGACTCGAGGACTTGGGTTACTGGCGAGATACTTCGGTCGTGTCTTTTGGTACGTACGCCGTGCGGGGAGGCATCGTCGATTTCTTCGGCCCCGCCGACGGGTATCCGGTTCGGGTAGAGTTCTTCGGGGACGTGGTCGACGGCATACGCCACTTCGTTCCCGACACGCAAAGATCGGTGGAGAACATCGATCGCGCCGACGTCTTGCCGGCGGCCGAAGGTTTTCCGCCGGCAAAAGAAGGGGCCTACACCCGTGCTATCGCCTCCCTGGAGGCGGAGCTGGACGAGGCGGTCGAGGATTTGAAACGACGCGGTCGCGCCCGCTCGGCCGCACGGCTTCAGGAAAGAATCCGCCGCCAGATCAGGGGGCTCGGCGAGAGATTATTCGTGCCCAACTTCGACCCCCTCTTCCCCTACTTCTTCGACGATGTGGAGACGGTTTTCGATTACCTGCCTTCGAACTCCCCCATCCTGGTTTGGAATCCGATGGAGCTGGCTCGCGTCCGACGCGGCCGGTCGCAGCAGTTGCATGAACGCCGCGAGCGTCTGGCGGGAGACGGCACCATTATGCCGGGCCAGATGGACACCGTGATGGATCCCCTGGAGGTCGACATACCCCCCCACGAAAGGCCCCGGGTTTACCTCTCCAACATCCTGGGCCGGGTGGAGGGCGAAAGCCCCTCGGAGGTCATACGCATCGGCAGCCGCAGCCCGGAGCCGTTTTACGGGCAGTGGGAGATGTTCCGCGACGAGCTCGGACGCTGGCGCGACGGTGGGCGCGAGGTCGTGCTGATGGTGCCCGACGAGGATCGAGCCCGCGCCATACGCGAGATATTGGGCGAAGTCAGCCCGCGCATCGAGGTATCTCCCCTCGCCCGCGGCTTCGAACTCCCCGCCCGCAATCTTATCGTGATCGCCGAGACGGAGATTCGTGGCAGGGCCACGGCTCGCCCCCATTTCCGGGTGGCCCGCGGAAAACACCGCGCAATCGAGAGTTACGAAGACCTGCGCCCCGGTGATTACGTCGTGCATCGCCACCACGGCATCGGCCAGTATCTCGGCATGAGCCGCCGCGAGGTGGGAGGGGTGGAAAGGGATTATCTTACTCTCCGGTATGCCGAGGGCGACCGGCTCTACGTGCCCGCCGATTCGGTTCATTTGGTCCACAAGTATTCCTCGGGTGACGGGGAAGAGCCCCGGATATATCGGTTGGGCGGTTCGGAATGGGCCCGGGTCAAGGAAAGGGTACGAAACTCCGTCAGGGACCTCACCCGGGAACTCCTGGAGCTTTATTCGGCGCGCGAGGATGCCGAGGGTTTCGCCTTCCCTCCCGACACCCCCTGGCAGGCGGAGTTCGAGGCCGACTTCCCCTACGAAGATACGCCGGACCAGGCGGAGGTGTCGCGGGATATCAAGCGAGCCATGGAATCCTCCGAGCCCATGGATTACCTGCTTTGTGGTGACGTGGGATACGGGAAGACGGAGGTCGCCTTCCGCGCCGCATTCAAGGCCATGGCCGCCTCCAAGCAGGTGGTCTTTTTGGTTCCCACGACGGTCCTGGCACAACAGCACTTCAATACCGCCCTGGAACGCTTCGCGGGCTGGCCCATGAGGATCTCGGTTCTGAGCCGCTTCCGTACTCCCCGGCAGCAGGAAGAGACTATCGCGGGGTTGCGCCGCGGGGAAGTGGATATGGTCATCGGAACCCACCGTCTGCTCGGCAGCGACGTCGCCTTCCGAGACCTGGGTCTCATAATCGTCGACGAGGAACATCGCTTCGGCGTCGAGCACAAGGAGAAGTTAAAAGAACTCAGGACCAGCGTCGACGTGCTCACGCTTTCTGCCACCCCGATACCGAGAACCCTGCACATGGCTTTGTCGGGTATCCGGGACATCGGCATGATTGAGACGCCTCCCGAAGATCGCCTGCCCGTGGTGACCTACGTGATGGAGTACGATTCCCGCCTGGTGGCCGATGCCCTGCACCGCGAGATGGAACGCGGCGGGCGCGTCTTCTACGTGCACAACCGGGT
>JAWODQ010000090.1:0-46523 GCA_046483165.1 Bacillota bacterium
GGGGCCGCGATGACGGGCTCGCGTCGCCCGCCAGGGGACCTATGCAATTCGCCGGATTACACCCCTGATTGATCGGTATTCCATGGCGTGTGTACGTATACTGCACTCTCGGCGATTGACTTCTACAAGCGTTGGCCGTAAACCTACCCGGATGCCCGCGTTTCGTGGGTATGTATCGATAACGATCGGAAGATGCTCCTTAACCATATGCAAAGACTTGAACCATCCCGGCGACGACCATCTCGCATTCCGCCGATTTGCCCTCCGGGGTGTTCGCGTCTACATCGATGTCGATGCGTAACGGGTGAATTGCGCAGGGTGTAAATGCGCGATCGGAGATGAACCGGTGCTGCCTCGATGGCTCGAGGTTATCGGGGGTAGTCTCATCGGTATATCCTGCGACGGGATGATCCGGCAGTCGATAATCTTTCCCCGTCGAGCTCGGTCCCCGTACTTTTGGCAGGAAGTGGGGAATGATCGTGGAAACGATCGGGTAGTCACAATATGAAACATGGGGGGAAGACGATGCCAGATTACGATTCGGCGAGGAAGAGCTACTACCGCATGAGATGTGAAAAAGTGGCCGAGGGACTGAAGAAGAGAGACTTCGAAGCCATCGTGGCCGAAGACATGGAAGAAGCCTCGGCTAGAATACTGGAGATGATCGACGTCGAGGACACGGTGGGAATACCGGGTTCCGTGTCGGTTAGAGAACTGGGACTCGTCGAGGCTCTCTCGGAAAGGGGCAACGGTGTAGTACAGCACTGGGTTAGCGGTCGCTCCCGGGAAGAGATGCGCAGTCTGCGGCTTGCGGAGCTGAATTCCGACGTATTGCTCAGCGGTACCAACGCCATAACTCTCGATGGGAAGCTGGTCAATATCGATGGCACGGGGAATCGCGTGGCTTCGATGGTATACGGTCCGGACAAAGTGATCGTGATCGCCGGCGCAAACAAGATCGCGGATGATCTGGATGAAGCGCTGAAGCGAAGTCGGCGGGTCGCCGCTCCCATCAATGCATTGCGCCTCGATTTGGATACGCCCTGTGCCAAGACCGGGTACTGCGTGGACTGTGAATCGCCCAAGACCATCTGCGCGATCACCGTAATCATGGAGAAGAGGCCGTCGGAGACGGAGATGATCGTGGTTTTGGTTCCCGAGGATTTGGGTTACTGAACCGGATTGCGCCTCGATACTGAAGATAGACCCTCGCAAACTCCTCGCCGCTCGAGGTCGGAATTGCCGATCTACCCCGAGTCCGTGGAGCAACGCGCCGATGGGTTCCGCCTCACTGCCGATCTGAACGGGTGCCGTTACCATGATATGGTTTTGGGGGAATGTGTTTGGGGAATCATTAGCGCGGAGTTGTCGCCTTCGACGGAGACCATGGAGACGGAGTGTATCAGATGAAGTATCTCAACGCCATAGCATACATAATAGTAATCGCGTTCAATATACTCGCAAATACTCTTCCACTCAACGGACAGACGCAGCAGATGATCTCCGATCGGTACGATGTGCTCATTACCCCGGCGGGATACGCGTTCTCGATATGGGGTTTAATCTATCTGCTCCTTTTCGCCTTCGTCGTGGGGGGAATATCGCGGGATCGCCGTCGCGTTCGCAGGATGAGTCCGGCATTCTTGGTTTCCTGCGGCGCCAACGTGGGGTGGCTCGTCGCGTGGCACTGGAATCAACCGGCCCTCGCCCTGGGTTTCATGGTGCTGCTTCTGGGTTCCCTGATTTCCGCGAAGGCCACGCTGGCGACCGATCCACCGAATTCCTCTCTGGATCGGTGGACCGCGGATATCCCGTTCGAAGTGTATCTCGGGTGGATTAGCGTCGCCACCATAGTCAATGCCGCGGTGGTACTCGAGTATTACGACTGGAATGCCTTGGGGCTAGACCCGGTGTTTTGGACCATCGCGATGATGGGTGTCGCAATCCTCCTCGCAGTACTCGTATCCCGGGTTTGGGGTAGCGCTCCCTTCGTACTCGTGGTCGCCTGGGCTCTCGTGGGTGTCGCGACGGCGAATTCATCCAATACCAGCATATTCTGGTCGGGGTGGATTGGCGCGGCCGCACTGGTCGTGGTGGCGGTATATGCGTTGCGTCGGAAAGGGCGAATCTCCCGGGTATGAGTATTGGGCAACATAGGATATTGCGGGGTCGCTGGTGGCAAGTATCGAAAGGATCAGTCGCCGGTTACCTCGGCAACTGGATGGGAGCACGGGGTCTCGACCAATTCCGGTGCGCCTCATATTGCTGAGACGATCGCGCCGTATCTCGAAACGGTGGATAGGATCCCGGGGAACCCGTATGCAGACATTCGAATGAACCGGTGGCGGAGGAGAGGCGAAGCCGGGAGAATTCCTCCGCCACACGGCCGCTAGCGGGCGGGCTCTACATCTTCCGCCGGCGGTGAGTTCACATCCTTGCCCGAGATGCGTTCCCTCAACTCTTCCAGAGCCACATAAATCATGGGGATGATTACTATCGTCAGGAGTGTCGCCGCCACGATGCCGCCGATCACAGTGATCGCCAAAGGAGAGAATCGCTCGGAGCCGAGGGCGAGCTGTAGCGCCAGGGGAAGCATGCCGACGACATCGGAAAGAGCCGTCATCATGATCGGCCTGTACCGTGAACGGATTGCTCGCTCGACGGCCTCGTAGAGATCCAGCCCGTCTTCGCGCCCGCCAGTAATGGCGGCGACCAGCAAGATGGAGTTGTTGACTACGGTCCCGGCGAGCAGGATGAATCCGAGGAGTACGGGCATGGACATGTATTTCCCCGTCAGTCCCAGTGCCGGGGCAACCCCGATTACGATGAGTGGTATCGCGGCCATGATGGTTAGGGGATGGACGAAGGATTTGAACTGCGGCACCAACAGTAAATAGACGAATACGATGGCCAGGGATAGCAATGCGACCATGTCTTCGACCGAATCCGTGAGGGTGGCCTGTTCCCCGGTGAACTCGACGGAATATCCCTTCGGGATCTGCAACTCGCCGGCGAGCTCCGCGATGTCGCCGATTACGTGGCTGAAAGCCCTGCCCTCGGTGAAGCCCAATACCTGCACCGAATACTCCAGGTTATCCCTTTCGATGAGATTGGCGCGGTTCTCTTCTTCTAATAGAGCCACCTCCCGCAACGGCACTCGCGCTCCGGCGGGCGTGCTGAGATAGGTATCCATGAGGTAGTCCAGATCCGCGGCGTTTCTGTCTTCGAACGAGACCCGGATGTCGAGAAGATCCGCATCTTCGGTGGTCATGGTGCTCGCTTCAATACCCTCTATACGTCCGTAGATCTGCCGGGAGACGATGGCACTGTTGAGGCCGAGCTCGTTTAGCCTGTCCTGATCGAGGCGAACGGAGATCTGCGAGTATCCGTCGTTGTAGCCGGTGTACACGTTGGTGGTTCCGGGAACTTCCTCGATTCGCGACTCCAAGGTGTCGGCCAGGTGATACAATACCCCGAGTTCTTGGCCACTGATTTTCAACGCTATCGGAGCGGAGGTGCCCGTAACCGCCGTCCCACCCTGTTCCTTCACCACGTAACGGTTCAGGCCGCCTATTCGCTCGATGTCGTCTCTCAGTCTCTTCTGAAACCCCCAGATCGTTTCCTCACGATCCTTGCGAGAGGTGAGATTGATCTTGAGCATCGCCTGATCGGTTCCCATCACCCCGAAGTCACCCTGTTGCATGGAACCCTGCTCCCGACCGATCCGGGCATCGTAGGATACGACTTCTTTCTCATCCCGCAGGAAATCTTCGAGTTTTGCTACGGCCTCCGAAGTCCCCTCCAACGGGGTTCCCGGGTCCATCTCCAAAGTTGCGTAGCTTACACCACTATCGAACCTGGGTAGCATTTCCATGCCGTTGGCCCGCAAGAACAGACCCGAGGCGGCGAGCAGAACCAGGATTATGGCCGTGGTCTTCATCTTATTGTCGAGGACCAATTTGGCCAGCCCGAGATATCCGTCGCGAATTCGATCCATGGATCGGTTAAACGGTTCTGAAACTACGGCGACCCATCCTTGCAGCCTCTCGAATCGGTAGGGCTCCAGCAACACCGAAAGCAGGGGAATCATGAGTAGGGCCACGGCCAGGGAGGAGGAGATGGCGAATATTAGGGTCAACGAGAGGGGACGGAACATCTCCCCGACGAAACCCTCGACGAAAAGGAGGGGAACCAAGACGATCAGGGTGGTAGTCGTGCCGGCGATCGTCGGCATGGCGATCTCGTCCGTTCCTTCAATTGCCGCCCGGGACATGTCCTTCCCGGCTTCCCTGTGGCTGCTGATGTTTTCCACAATCACTACCGAAGTGTCGACCACGAAACCGATGCTGAGTATCAAAGCGGAGAGCGTGACCAGGTCGAGTTCCATGCCGGCGGCATTCATCAAGCCCAGGGTGCTCAAAAAGACCAGGGGCATGGACAAAGATACTACGATCGACTGCGACAGTTTGGTTATGAACAGGAGTATGACGATCATGGTGAAAATGATGGCCATCAACACGCTGCTGCCCATGTTGTTGACCATCTGAGCGGTGAAGACTGAGTCATCGGAGGCGATGGTCATTTTGACGTGGGGATATTCGCCGCGAAGCTCCGCGACCTTATGCCTGATGTCTTCTGCCACGTTTACCGTATTGAAATCGGCCTTTTTGGTGATGAGGAGGGCCAATCCTTCCTCGGCGTTTAGGCGGTATGCCCCTTCGCGCTCCTGGGAACCGACTCGGATTTCTCCCAGATTGCCCAGGCGCACGCTTGCCCCGTCGGGGAGGGGGATGGAAACGTTTCGCAGTTGATCTACGGACATCAGGCTTTCGGCCACCCGTAACAGTGTGTCTTTGCCTTCGTAGACGATGTTGCCGCCGGGTGCCTTCACGTTCCGGGTTTCGAGTGCCATCGCCACTCGATCGAGGGTGAGCCCGTGCGCCCTGACTCGATTCTGATCCAGATCTACGTGAATCTCCCGGCCGTGACCGCCGAAGAGGGTTACGGAGGCGACTCCCTCGAGAAGATGCAGGTCGTATACCAGCTCTTTTTCGGCCAGATGGCGCAAATCCAGCATGCTCAACGTATCGCTGTCGAGACCTATTGTCATGATAGGTTGGTCAGAAATGCTGAATTTGAGTACCTGGGGTTCCTCGAGCGAAGAGGGAAGACTGTTCCCGATGGCGGAGATCTCGTTTTGGATGTCAACGGCCGCCCGATCGACGTCCATGGAATAGTCGAAGGTCAACCGGATTATGGAGAGATTGTCTTGACTGGTGGAGGTGACGTCGGTAACTCCATCCAGGGTGGCTAAGGCCTCTTCCATGGGTTCGGTGACGTCTTCGGCCACATCCAGCGCCAGGGCCCCGGGATAGACGCTCACCACGGTGGCGGTGGGAGGGTTGGTATCCGGTGCCAACTGTGTATTCAGGGTGAACATGCTGAAGAGACCGAAAATTGTGACCGCGATCATGAGGGAGAGAATGACGTATTTGTTCTCGACCGAAAACGCCCCGAAACTCATGGGCGCTCTTCCCCGTCGGTCATCGTGTATATGGGAGATCCGTCACCCAGGGTTTGAACGTTGACTACCGCTATACGTTCCCCTTCTTCGAGGCCATCTCGGACGTGGTACCACCCATCAGAGCGGGCCCCGAGTGTAACCTCCCTTTCGTTGACCGTCCCCGGTTCTTCCTCGACGTACACCACGTGTTTATCCGTAAAGGTTTGGACGGCCTCGACCGGTATGAGGATTTGGTCTTCCATTTCCTCGAGGATGAGGCTAATACTCGCGCTGGTTCCGACGATGATGCCTTCTCTCGGAAGATCCACGGAAATACGCACTTCGCCGACTCTCGTCTTGGGATTCACCGTGGGGCTGCGGTACGCCACCGTACCGTCATACACCGTTTCCGATCCGGACGGGGTTATTTCGGCTCGCATACCTTCCTCGATCCGGGCCAAATCGGATTCGACTACCTGCGCCGTCACCCGGATCCCACTCAGACGATCCACGCGGACCAGGGGCTTTCCCGTTGCGGCGAAATCGCCCGCCGATACCATGATCTGGTGAACCTGTCCCTCGAAGGGAGCCCTGACGGTGGTCTCCTCCAGGCTGAGTTCCAGTTCTTCGAGGGCGGCCTCGACCTCTTCGATTTGACCGGACACCGTCTCTTCCCCTTGAACCAGCTCCCGATAGGTCGACTGGGCCGTGGCCTGAAGTTCGCGCTTTTGCAGAAATAGCGTGTCGATCTGGTGCGCGGCTCGATCCACCTGCGTTTGAGACACTGCTCCAACTTCCAGAAGTGACTGTAGTTTGTCCAGTTCCTCGGATTGAAAAGTTATGGAGGCGTCGACGGAGGCGATTTTGGACATCAGGGGATTGGAGGAGTAGAATGTGTCGATCTCGCCTTCGAGATATGTTCTCTGGCTTTGCAAATTCTCCAGTTTCTGCACGTTGGTGTTTTGGGAGACGAGCAGTCTTTGCGAATCCAATTCCAAAATGCTATCACCGCGTTGTACCAAATCACCTTCTTCACGATGGATTTCCACCACATCTGCGGCCATTTTTGTGCTCACCACGGCGCTGTTGTCACTTTCCACCGTGCCCAAATAGTTCAAATCCTGGACGAAGTCTTGTCTCCGGACCGTGCTAAGCTCGGTGACCAGTCCAGCTTCCGCTTCTTCATACCGCGTCGCTGCGTCCGGATTGAAGATGTAATCGCCACCAAACATGACCAAGATGGCCAGTAACGCTATCCCCACGAGCCATGCTGTCCAACGTTTTCTCGTCACCGCGACCTCCCCTTCGTCGACGTAAGTTGCCAAAATGGCAGTACTCTGTCCGGTGAGTAGAACTGTCTCGGAAGCGGCCGGCGGACCGCAATTCCGTCCGTCCGACAACGCTTCGGAAGGTACGTGATGATTATCCGAAAGGGCGAAGAAGGTTCGATGGAATTTCGCCCAACGATCGTATGTGATTATAGGTGCGGGAGGTCCGGGAATCAGTAACATAAGTTACGCGAGTCGTCTTCGCCGGCACGCAGCAGGTCGCCGGGCGCAGGGGAACCACGACACGGACGAGACGATCGATTTGCAGGGGAACGAATCATTTCTCCCATTCGATGGGTTTGCGTATGGGATGGCATAGTCCTGGGGGTGGACGCATGCAGTGGGGTGCTACCCGGGATCCTCGCAGGAGAAGGAAGATTCGTCCCGGACATTTCGGTTTCATCGTGCAAATACTTGCGGCTTTCGCGCAATGCAGGCGCGCGAGCGTAGCCGCATAGGTGCAGCAGGGGAACGCCTAGGTGTTTGGGGTATTATCGTGTTCGTCCCTTCCGGTATCACCCCGGATGTAGAATGTCTCCCCGGCGAAATCTACTGTAGTCAGCATTCCTTTCCGGACCAACTCGCGTACTGCATCCCAGTCTTCTCCGCAACGTTTCAATAACCATTCGACAGCTCGCTCCTTCATCGGGTGCACCTCCGTGATGCGGAGGAGATCCTCGGTCGCGTCACCGGTGGTGGAAAAATCGTCTCCCTCGTAATCGACCAACAGATGGGCGTCGATGCCTACCCGCGCATAGATCTCGCGGGCAAGTTCTACGGTACGTTGTGGTGGTTTGTGGGCGAACTTTTCGGCGGGTGGTCGCGTGGGAACGGCGATGTATGCCCTATCTGGCGAGAGTGTAGCGACGAACTCGGCCACCCGCTCCAATTCCCCTACGCAGTCGTTGAAACCCTCTACCAGCATGGTTTCGGTGCAAAACGTTCCCTCGAAAGATTCGGCGAAGGAAGCGACTCCCTTCAAGATGGATGGTAGGTCGAGCTTCGGATGGGGGCGATTGACCTTCTTCCAGATCTCGGGGGTGACGGCATCGCATTTGAGGGATACCCAGTCGGCACGGCCCAAATCCTCTCGCACATCTTCTCGATAGGTCAGGCTCGCGTTGCTGATTATCGCTATGGGTAAGTCCACGGCGCGCTTAAGTCGCACGATGGCATCACCCAGATTAGCATCGAGTGTCGGCTCTCCGTCGGCGATGAAGGTCAGGTAATCGATGGGGGAGACGTCGGAGTCGAGACGCTCGAGATAGTCTACAACCGCTCGTTCGATTTCTTCGGTACCCTGGTAGATCTCCCTTTCGATTCGGTAGTTCCGGGTTCGCCCGAGCTGGCAATAAACGCACGAATACGGACAGGTCTTCGGTGGAATATTGTTCAGACCCAGGCTGCGACCCAGACGTCTGGACGGAATGGGACCGAATACTCGCATATCACTCATCTCCCTCGGTATTGCCCCGTTGACGCGACAGGCTGCGTCTGCATTTTCGTGCCTCCCGGTCGAGGATTTCGAGTAAACGCCGCACGATGATCCTCGCTTTCGGTAGGCAAAGTCGACCGACGCGCATAAGTGGTAACAAGTATCACTATCACTGTACATCTTCTTTGCGGGTCGGGGGAAATATCTCGGGAAGCCTCGAGATCTCGAAGATGCGAGGGCTGACAACCTGCGTTCTTCTAAGATAGATACTGGCGGTGGGCGGGTATGGGGTGGTCTCAACTATGCATCCAATATTGGGGTGGTCATATGGAGGTCGTCCCGGTCGCCGGCTCGAAGTCCACTTCTCTTCCCGGGGCAATTGGGGATCCGGGGACCCCTTGTTCTCTCGTACCGTTTCGGCAATGACTATGGAAATCTTCGTCGATGACAATCCGCTTTCTCGCTCGAGAGAAGAGCAATGCGGGGAACTGGGGTTCCATACTACGTGATCTCGGGTCTGCTTAACTCGGGACCTGCACCGGATTTCGATCTCCGGGCGGAATTCGGCTCCATTCATCGAAACACTACTTATCCGCGACCCGTTTGCGTTTCCCGGAAGCGGCAACTGTGTAAGCGTCGCCGTCTTCTGACGTCGGCACAAAATCAACACGTGGGAGGAATAGAGATGACTAAACTACATATGTTCCCCGAGAATCGGATCCATCGCAAATGGAATAGGGACCTCGATCCCGTATTGGAAATCGATCCGGGCGACAGGGTGTACTACGAGACCAGGGATGCGGCAGACAACCAAATCACGCGCGAGTCAACTTCGGAGTCGCTCGCGGATTTGGATTGGGCCGGGTTCTACCCCCTGGCGGGACCGACTTACGTCAGGGGTGCATCGCCGGGCGACACATTGGTGATCGACATCGTCGACGTTCAGCACCGCGGCTGGGGATGGACCTCGATTCTGCCGGATTTGGGAGTATTGCCCGACGAATTTCCGGATCCGTACCTGCGACTTTGGGATGTACAAGATGGCGAATTCGCCTACCTGGATGATCACGCCCGCGTACCCCTGGCTCCTTTCGCCGGCACCATGGGGATTGCGGCGGACGTCCAGGGTGATTTGGAGCCCATGCCTCCGCGTCACGTGGGTGGCAATATGGATTCGCGACACCTACGGGCGGGGAGTACCCTGTACCTTCCGGTCGAGGTCGAGGGCGGCCTGTTTTCCATCGGTGACGGCCACCTGGCACAGGGCGACGGCGAGGTCTGCGTCTCCGCCATCGAGGGACCACTGGGAATCCTGTGTCGCTTCGATGTGATCGAGGGAGAAAACTTGAGTGGACCCGAGATGGAGACGGTTCCCGGTTCTCTGACCCCGTTCGGTGACAGAGAAGGTTTCTTCGCCACGATGGGTGTTGCCGACGATCTCATGGTGGCCACCCGAGAAGCCGTCCGGACCATGGTGGATAGGTTGGTTACAATGTACGGTATGACTCGCGAGGATGCCTACGTCCTCTCCAGCGTCGCTGCCGATCTGAAGATTACCGAGGTCGTCGATCCAAACTGGATCGTATCCCTTTACATGCCGAAGTCCGTAATGCTCAAAGACCCCGTAAGAAAGGCGAGGTTGTCGCGCGGATAACGATCCCGAGATCCGGTACATCTACGCATCTTTGGCGACGGATTTTGCATTGATGGAGTATCACGGTGATGTATCGGGTATCTTACGCCTTTAGAGGGCGAGATGTTTTCCCGTCGAGATTTGGGCCCCCGGAAGCCGAAAGTCCGGCCTTTGGGGTGCCCGCGCTCTCTCGACAGATCGCTTCGTAAAGTGCGTGGTGAGTGGAGACTAAGTCATCTTCGGCGCCGACGGGGGCTATCGATGCACCCTCGGGTGAGCGAAGGATATCAGTCACGGATGAGGTGGTCCATTTGTTTAAGAGTTCGGTAACGGTGGGTTATGTGTTCGGAATACCAATAAAGCTTCACGTAAGCTTTCTCTTGATTCTTCCCTTTATGGCGTTCGTCATAGGAAACAATATCGGTGCCATCGCCGAAATGGCGGCGGTGGGGGCGCAGGACATCAGCGTACATCCCTACATCCTCGGTCTCATATTGGCGTCTTTACTTTTCGTCAGCGTGGTACTGCATGAACTTTCCCATTCCGTGGTGGCGATGAGGCAGGGCATGAAGATAAATGGGATAACCCTGATGCTTCTCGGCGGGGTCGCCGAGATCGACGATGATGTCCAGGAACGAGACGAGATGTGGATGGCTCTGGCGGGACCCCTCTTCAGCCTGGTTTTGGGCCTCGCGCTCCTCTTTTGGGTTCGACCTATGATACGGAGCATGTCGGGAGATTTGCGGGTCGTCATCTACTACCTGGGATATATGAACATATTCCTGGCTGCCTTCAATCTCATACCGGCATTCCCCTCGGACGGCGGTAGGATCCTGCGTTCTCTGATCGCGCGGCGGACCAGTTACCTCCGGGCGACGCAACTGGCCACCTCGATCGGAAAGGGTTTCGCCCTGCTCTTCGCCCTATTCGGGTTCTTGATCGGAAACCTGATTCTGGTACTGGTGGCCTTCTTCATATATATGGGCGCGTCACAGGAGTACCAGGTTAACCTGTTGCGCGACGTATTCTCCGATCTGGCCGTGGCGGATCTCATGACGCGCGATGTGAACACCGTCAATCCCACCGACAGCATAACCGAGCTGATGAATCGGATGGTCCAGGAGCGGCACTCCGGTTATCCCGTCGTGGACGAGTCGGGGGATCTGGTCGGCTGCGTCACTCTCGGGGATATTCGTGAGCGTTCCTCCGGGGATCCCGATGACGTCTTCGTCGAGGATATTATGTCGCGGGATCTGATCACGGTATCACCCGGAGAAGATCTCTACTCCGCCTTCAGCAAGCTTTCCGAGGCCGAGATAGGCAGACTTATGGTCGTCAAAGAGGGAGTGCTGGTGGGTATCCTAACGCGTTCGGATATAATGAAGGCCTATCAGCTCAAGGAGCTGAAGGAGGAACGTCACCGGATGGACGCGTGAGGCCGCGGGTACTCCGTACGAGAGTTCCGGCGACCTTTAAATGGGTGATATACGAGGTAGTTCGCGCTTTGGGTGACGGGGCGTAGCCGGTGGGCCAAGAAATGCGATCGAATGTGGGGCACCGGCGAGGCGGGACGGACTCTCAGAGATTGGAAGTGGTAACGAAGATGAAGTACGTCAACCTGGGTTCATACATATTCATGATAGCGCTGAATGCGATGGCAACTCTCCTTCCACTTAACGGACAGTCCACGGCGGAAGTGTCCGCCAAATACCCCACTCTTTTCACTCCGGCGGGTTATGTCTTTTCGATATGGGGACTCATCTATCTGTTGCTCGGAGTATTTGTAGTGGGTAGTTTCTTCCGGGACAACCAACGCGTGGAACGCATAGGGTACCTTTTCGCCATATCCTCGGTACTTAACGGATCGTGGATCATCGCGTGGCACTGGGAGATGCTAACCGTATCGATCATTATCATGCTCGCGTTGTTGACCTCTCTGATCCTGATCGTCTCCCGCCTCCAGAGCGCTCCGGCACCTTCGGGGAGACAACGGTGGATGGTGGACATTCCATTCTCCGTATACCTAGGATGGATCAGCGTCGCGACCATCGCCAACGTGTCCGTATTCCTCACCGCGGCAGGTTGGAATGGCTGGGGCATGAGCGACCTCGCCTGGACTGTCGCGATGATCGTGGTCGCGGGAATTCTCGGAGCACTCGCCGTCTTGCGCAACGGGAACTTCGCCTATGCTTTGGTCATAATCTGGGCCCTGGCCGGGGTGGGGGCTGCGAATGCCGACCGGCTTATACTGGCCTCGACGGCATGGGGAGTGTGCCTGGTGTTGGCGATGTTCCTCGGTTATCGTCTGGCGAGGAAGTCTTTGATCCCGAACGTGTGAGGGAAATGGAAAGGCGTTTCGCCGACCCGACGGGAGAAGGGGTAGGTTGGACTCGGAATTGATTGTCGCATCCGGACGCAAAAGGAGGGGCAAGTTGAGTCTTCTGGCGAAACTCGGGCTCTTACTACTCGCATTCATTTTGGTGGTCGCGGCGGGAATGCGGGTGCGCCCCTCACCGTTTCCACCCCCGGAGAGCGAAATGTCCGGTATTGCCCGGACTAGTCTTCCAGAAGATTTGCCGGCGCCGGTCGCGCGCTTCTACTCGAAGATTTACGGGGAGCGAGTTCCCGAGCTGGACTCCGCGGTCATAAGCGGCACGGCGAAGCTTCGTGTCGCGGGGATACCCCTGCGAGCGAGATTTCGTTTCATCCACTCGGCGGGCCGAGATTACAGACACTACATCGAAGCGACTATATTCGGGTTTCCCACACTGGAAATCGACGAGCGATACGTAGACGGGCGCGGAGTGATGGATCTTCCCTTCGGCAAGATAGAGGGGGAGCCCAACATCGATCAGGCCGCCAACCTGGGCCTTTGGGCCGAATCCGCGGCCTGGCTGCCGGCACTTCTCGTTACGGATCCTCGGGTGAGATGGGAAGAGGTGGACGAGGTCACCGCGGTCCTGGTCGTTCCCTTCGGCGAGGAGAGCGAACGTCTCGTGGCTCGTTTCCATCCCGAAACCGGGCTACTACATATGCTGGAGTCCATGCGGTATCGAGAAGCCGGGGATACCGACAGGACCCTCTGGATAAACGAGGTGTTGGAATGGGCCGAGGTGGATGGATTCCCGGTCGCCATCGACTCGCAACTTACGTGGTACGGAGATTCGGGCCCGTGGGCGCGTTTTCAGGTCGATTCGATAAGATACAACATTAGCGTGGAACAAAATTTGAGAGTCGAAGGAGAATAACTGAATGCGCGAGTTGATGAGAATTCGTAGCTGACTGAGTATGTATGCGACCATACACCGCAATCTCCAAGAATATACAATTATATGGCGCGGGTATGCTTAAGTATTCAAATATACGTAGGGCTTTGATAACGAGTATCCGGGCGAGATATTGCCGGATAAATGCCCAAAAAGTATGAATTGGCGATTTGCCCCTCCCGCGGCTCAGATAGTATGATTCATCCACCTGATAAGAGCTCTCTCCTCGAAAGAGGAGGTCGCAAAGCCACGGGCCTGTGGTTCGCTAGGGACTATGGTCGCCGGGTTGCCGGGTTGTCCATCGAGACGGCTCGGATTTCTGTTTTCAGGAAAGTATGACTCTCCACTATCGCCGCATACTCCTTGTATCCATCTGAATACGTCTGCATTTCTGCAATCGTTGCATTGCGGGTCAGATGATTTCTTCGGGAGGTATCATCCCGGTGCGGGAATGTGCGTGGTGGGCCGAGACTGCGAATATACATATAGAGGTCTATCTTGACGCGAGTGATTTCGTCATTTGCTGACCGGTCGGGGATTATCCCGGCCGGTTTTTCTTTTGGCCGTTTGGCTTTCGAGATAGCCGCGAGAAGTACGGCAGCCGGGTGCCTTGTTCGATAGTACGGCATATTCGCTCCCGAATCACTGAAGCGGGCCAGGGTTTGTGGTAGTACGAGTTTCCGATCGTCCCGATCAATAGGTTCCCAGCCGGGACGACTCGAGAAGGCTAGGCGGAGCGCGTATGACAGAAGCTTCGAGGGGTGAAGGCCGGTCAACAAATGGATGACTGGGGCCTGCCGAAACCAGTGACGCAACCGACTGTTAAGCGTACCGCCGGTGGTTTTCGTTTCTACTAGAGAGGGGGAGTCCGGGGAGCGTGGGATATCGGTTTTGTCGAGACTAGCAACTGTTTTGGAGAGATCGAAGTGAGACTACTCAAGATAGCAGTGGTGATAGCTCTTATGCAATGAAAGGAGCAACCAGATGACGCACAAGTGGTTAGCTGTACTGGTGGTGATTGGCATGGTGCTTGGTTTGGTGCCTTCGAGCACCGAGGCATTGTCCTGGGTTGATGGGGACGTGGTGTCCCTGTGGGCTTTGGAGCCGGGAGATATTGTCGTCGATACAAGTGTTAACTGGGAGTTTCGGGAGGGTGAGAACTATACCGGTACGGGAACGGAGAAACCGTTACGGTGGATCGTGGTGAAGCAGGACCACTTCGCCAGTGATACGACCCTCCTGCTCACTGAAGAGTTGGTCGGCAGATATCATTTTGATGAAAGCAGTGCCATATGGGCGGATAGCGACTTGAGGGCCTGGCTTCAGGGTGACGGAGTAGATGATTTCTACGGCAACCTGTCGACGTTGTTTCAAAGCGCCATCGTCGAAGTGCCAACGATGACGAGCGGCGTGCAGAACAGTGATACCGTGTTTGCCTTATCTGCAACAGAAGTGGGCTGGGTCGGGCCGCCGGATCTTGCCGGCGATGGGAGTAGCGTCGGTTTCTTCTTTTACAACACAGATAGGGTCGCGACTTTCGATGGCACCACAAAGCAGTACTGGCTCAGGACGACAGATGACTATTATCCGGGTGAACCTTGGGGCGTTTCCTCAATGGGGTATCTTGTCACGACTGACTGGCTCACCCACACCGGCTTTTACGTCCGCCCCGCCGTTAACCTCCGTGCAGACACCCAGGTGGTTTACGACTCGGGCGTGTGGGTGCTCGCCGAGGGCCCAACCGGACCCGGCTATACCAGTCCCGGAGTTGCCGGCGTATTCATCGATCCAATCGATGATATCACGTTGAATCCAGTTGAACTGGAGGAGATGCAAACGGATGGATTGGTCATTCCCGTCGGCGGCTTCGTACAGTACATCTCGGATTTCACCGAGGGAAACCCCGCATTGGCTGAGTTGCTGGTCATGGGCCAGGTTTACGACGAGATGGCCAATGGAGGCCTGGGCGATTGGGTTGAAGACGACGCCCTCATCGGTTGGAGTTCGACGGCACTGAAATCGACCGATATCCGTGATTCGAAGCAGGGTCGCGAGTTCACCGATGATGCTTTCAATATTAGCACGTGGGAAATCCATGATACCGGTGAATACCGGGTTTACGCCCATGCTGTATTCACCCCGGCCGGAGAGCCAGACGCAGTGGAAGAATTCACTGTAGAATTGGTCTCCCCGACGATCACCGTATACCCGATGGCTGCACCCAATATCGCGGAGATAATCCTCGAAGCAGAGGAGGTGGACCCCAACCAGTCGACCGGTAATGGAAAGAACAAGGCCCCCCTCAATCTGATCACTGAAGTGGCTCATCACATGGGGCCCCAAACCCTGTTCGATGGTACAGAAAAATCGATCATGGAAGGACAGGTAGAGGTCTGTAATGCGGCCTACTGGGATGCTGTATTGGGTTATCTGAACGGGTTCGGATTCGCCTTCACCTACAGGCTCGAAGATTACATCGATATGTGCTTAACGGGCAACTAGAAACAAGATTGCCCGCGAATCATCTCCGCCTTTTCATGCGGGTGGTAATTCGGTGGATCAGGGTCAGATCCCTGACCGACGAGCGTCTGGAAGGCCGGCAAATGGTGCGAGACGGGATGGCCGCCTATCTGCAGTGTCGGCGCTGGTTTCAACAAGGAATTGAGGAGGAATCACAAGTGAAACGGCGCAAGATGCTACTGGCAATCGCAGTGTCAATGTTCATGCTGATCGGCTTCCTGCCGGGTGTGGCTGTGGCGCAGACACCATCAAATGCTAACACAAACGAGGTAGGGATTGGCATATCCGTGCCTGCTGGCTACTACTATCCTGGTGACGTTATCAACTATCGGGTCCGTGTCAGTGTGCCAGCTGCAGATGATGTTGAGGAGATCTACCCAGCCCAACAAACAGATGTGAACGTGTTCCTTAAAAAGCCCGGAGGGAGTTTCGTTCAGATAGCGACAGTACCCGAGATTAATCCGGGAGAAACCTGGACCTCGGACATCCAAGCGTACACTGTCATGGAAGCGGACATCGGCGAAGACGGCTATGTAGGACAAGTCGTAGCAGAAGCCGAGTGTTTCGGTACAGCACAGCTTACGACTCCAGCTCCGTCTAGCGCCGATGTGCTTATCGCCACGCCGATTCTACCCTTCCTGGAGCTCGGCGATTTCGTCTGGAGCGACCTTGACAAGGACGGCATCCAGGATGCGGGCGAGCCGGGTATACCGGACGTAGAAGTGAATCTCTGGTCAGCCGTCGGTGGATCTCCGGGCACTGTGCTTGCGACCACTGATACTGATCCCGACGGCATGTACCTATTCTCGGGCCTCAAGGCCGACGAGTACTTCGTCCAGTTCGTGCTGCCAGTCGGTGACTGGTTCTTCAGCCCCCAATATGCGGGAACGGATGCGGCGATTGACAGCAACTCCAATCCCGCCACAGGCATCACGGACCTGATCAACCTGACGGCGGACGATCTGACGATAGACGCCGGAATGTTCCAGTTGTTCGAGAACCTGGTTGTTTCAAAGACCGCTACTGGACGCTTTTTGCGCACCCACGAGTGGGATATCGACAAGCGCGTTGAGACAGAACTTGGCCACACAATCGGGCAAGAGGAAATCCCGAAGATCTGGCTCTACGAGGACGGTAGCGGTGACGAGATGGCCACCTGGGTCATTGACGTCACCTACGTGGGTTTTGAGGACCACGGCTTCAACGTCTTTGGCAACGTCACCATCACCAATAACGGAGAACTGGACGCCGTCATTACCGGTGTTGCTGATCTTCTCGGCGGCACACCCACTGGCGTTGACTTCGGTGTTGTGACGTTCCCGTACACGCTTCCCGTAGGCCAGACTCTGGTTGGTAGTTACGCCGAGAATGGCGAGTTCACGGGAACAAACGAAGTAACAGTCACGACCGAAAGGGACGAATATGAAGCATCGGTCGCCATTGTATATGAAGATGAGCCCTATGAGGAATATCTGGACGTAGTGAATATCGAGGATCTCAGTGACCTGCTCGACCCACCGGCTGTGTCCTTGGGCACGCTGGATGCCTCGACTCTAACTCCGGGTCAGGTTACCACCTTCGAGTACGATTTTGACTTCGCTTGGGCCGACTATGATGATCCTGAGCCGCCCTCCTGGGAGATTAACAATACGGCAACGATCCTGGAAACCGATCAATCTGCATCTGCCAAGTTGAAGATCAACTGGCTCGAAGAAAACCTCTTGGTCGAGAAAACGGTTGTGACCTCCTTCAGCCGCCAGCACTTCTGGGATATCGACAAGGAAGTAACCACCGAGTTCGGCCATGTGATTTGGGACGAAGAATATCCCAAGATTTGGCTCTACCAGGATGGCAGTGGTGACGAGACCGCCACGTGGAAGGTCTGCGTCACGTATCTCGGCTTCGAGGACTCTAACTTCAACGTGTCGGGTACCGTGACCATCACCAACACCGGGACTTCTGATGCGGTAATCACCGGTGTTACGGACATGCTCGGTGGTACGGCGATCACCGTCGATTTTGGGATCCTCCTCCCGTACACGCTAGCACCTGACGACAGCCTCGTCGGCACCTACAACGAAAGCGACTTCCTCGAGGGAGATAACGTGGTTACCCTCACGACCGAGGTTGACACGTATGGCGTCACCGAGCCAATCGTCTGGGATATGGACGACCCTGACGAGGAGAGCGATGCCGTCGTCAACATCGAAGACGTCAGTGATCTCTTCGACACCGTTGCTTTGGGAACCCTCGATGCGGCCGACCTTGACCCGGACGAAGTCACCTGTTTCACCTATGACAAGCCCTTCGCCTGGACTGACTACGATGCTCCTGGCCCGCATGTCTATGAGAATACGGCAACAATCTTGGAGACCGGTCAGTACGCCGATGCCACTCTCGTCATCAACTGGGAAGAGGAAGAACTCTGCTGGGGCGACGACACCGCCTGGGCGTTCGGTGGAGACTTCGCCAACCCCAACATGAACTACGTCAAAAACCGCTTCTGGGGATGGACCAACGGACCGCTCCCCGAAGGATCGTATGAGTGGGTAATCTACGCTGGTGCCGCTCAGAATGACATCGAGAAGGGCACTGAGGTTGGCATGCTCTACGTGACATACTCGGGTGGCTGTGTCACCGTCACCTACGAGATGGACGAGGGCTTCTTCCTCGGCGAGACACACCTCTGGGTCGGTAACGAGGAGCTGCCGCGCGATCGCCGCGACAATTTCACCAACGCGCCGGGTCAGTTCCCCTACGGCGAGGACTTCGAAATCGATAAAGATGACCCGGATCCGACGGAGAGCACCTGGACATGGGAGGGATGTGGCTTCGAGGGCGAGATCTACATCGCCGCCCACTCAGTCGTCTGGTATCCGGTCGAGTGCCCGGAGAACGATATCCAGTAGGCAAAACGACTAACGACTGAGACGAATGACCTCCGGGGAGACCGTTCAGTAGGGCGGTCTCCCCGCTTCCTCTCGGCAGTAGGGAGGCACGATGATGCCCGATACGAAGATAGGAGAAGTTACCCATCATTTTTCGAAGATATCCGTGGCTGTGCTGGATCTAAGCCACTCGTTGCATCGTGATGAATCGATTCGTATTGTCGGCAAGCATACGGATTTCCAGCAGAGGGTCACGTCCATGCAGGTGGACCACGCAGAGGTTGAAGAGGGGCACCCGGGCCAGGAGATAGCCATCAAGGTTGTGTGCCGAGTGAGGCCCGGCGACGTCGTCTACCTGAGGGAGGAGTAGGTGAGGTGAATATTACAGAAGACTTACCCGGATTGTAGCCGACTTTCTTACTCATCTACAGACAGGTTGCCTGGAACTGTCCCATCTGCGGCAGGGACCTTACGGATGAAGAGCCGAGACAAGCCGACGGCAAGGGAAACAGGAAACCGGGTTGCGCAGCAGGCTCGAAAGTCCGAGATTCCACGTATCGGCGGAACGGAGAGATGCACCGTGTCAGTAGTCAAGGTAGTGGAACTAATCGGGGTTTCAACGATTAGTTGGGAGGACGCGGCTAAGCAAGCCGTGGAGCACGCCTCCAAGACTATCAAGAATACCACGGGGTCCAGGTCATCGGCGCAACCGTCAAGGCAGCAGATGGAGAGATCATCGAATACAGGGCAACGGTGAAGGTAGCCTACGGCCTCAGCGATCGATGATGGAGACCTCCCTAACGACCAAGGGGATGCGAGGGCAGTTCTCGCATCCCCTTTCCGCGCACGTTCCATCCGCCACTACATACCATCCCCCCTGGGTAATCCAGCCGGGGTTCGATCGTTGCTAGGCACTTTCACATAGATGGCTCACCCGGGGCGGTTCACTTCATGAGAACAGCTGGTCGGGCTTGAGGCCTCCGAAGAACCAATCTCCTGCGGGGACGAGGTGTAGGTTTCGTGGGAGATCCACTCCTGAGCTCGGGCGAATATGGGTACACCAGATGTTAATTGGAACTCGGGCGTGTGACATGGAACGCATATGGTAGAATAGGGCATTAGGGTGTGTGTCGCTTTACCAGTCAAAGGTGGTGTAATGGCGTGCCCGGTGAAGATTCATCAACGAGCTCGACTACCCTTCCGGATCGAGAACTGACCGTCGATTCCGTAAAGGAAATCTGGTCGCAAACCTACAACACGGAAGGTAAACCCGACTGGTCCCATATCTTTCCCTACTACCATCCGAACATAGTCTTCCGCGACTCCGTACAGAAGCTGGAGGGAATCGCAGATTTTACGGCCATGTGCGATCGTCTAACCCGCCGGTGTAGCCAATTACACATGGACATCGCGAACATTAGCGGGCATTCAAACTTCATCATAATGGAGTGGAAGATGACAATGTCTTTTCGCAGATCACCCAGCACGGCGATCCACGGCTGCACCCGCCTGACTCTACATGAGGATGGCCGTATCATCGAACAGAGAGATTACTACGACCTCTGGGGAGACATCTTCGACAACGTACCGGGTTTTTGCAGGATGTACAGGTTCTTCATGGCCAAACTGTTCGGCTGAGGGGGACGACGAATGAGCCCATTCCGACTTCCGGATAAATTGGCCTCCCCGGGGAACAGGAATGGACCTCAAAAGCGTGGTGATGCTTCCGTGGCCGGGGAGGTGCGTCATCACCCGCGCACCTCCGGCGTTGATCTCGAGGCCCTGCGGAGACTGGCCCGGGGGCGGCTTCACATGGTCGTGGTTACTCGCAATCCTGAAGGGCCGGGCTCGTCCGCGATTCCGCAATCAAGAAATGGGGCGTGCTGATCGACGCCGTGGTCGCAGGTTTATCTTGCCTATCGGAGGGGCATTGTGCGTCGAAAAAAGCCCTCGAAGAATAGGCCAGAATTGACATCCTCATAGACTGTGTCGGACTGTATTCGACGCGGCTTACGCAGACGGCACAGGGCTTCGAGACGATGTTTGTGTCGATAACCTGACATCGTGTCTCCTGACTCATCTGCTCCTGGAACGACTGGGGGAGAGCGCGCCCGATCGGATCATCCAGGTGAACTCGAGACGACAGCCCTTCGGTGGATCGGATCCGAAGGGTCTGGACTGAAGTCGACGCCGCTACACCGGTTTGCGGGAGTCGTGGGAGCTCGAAACCGGCGCAAATTCCGACGGTTTGGGAGCTCGTCGAGCGCCTGGTGGGCACCGCTGTCACCGTTAATGCCATGCATCCCGGAGATGTGAAGACCACCGCGGGAAAAAACAAAGGCCCACCATATCTGTTCTTCAAACGTTGAGTCACCTGGGTTTCTTCCTGCGCGATCCGCCCACATCCATCGAGGCCAGATACTACCTGACTGCCGATCCCGAGATCTGGGGGGCAACGGCAAGCGCTTCCAATTAACCGCCGAGGAAAAGCCCGCAACATACGTCCCGGATCGCGAAATCGGCTCCCGGGTATACCGGCTCAGCATGCGGATGACGGGCTTGTCCCGGTAGATCACTGCAGTAACGTTCGTTCGCGCAGTTGCCTACCAGCTCGCCGGCGGGGACAGATATGCGAAGCCCGCAGAGACTGAAGGTCCATCGCCCGGCCTGGTAGAAATCCGGAATGGGGGTAAGGATGGATCGCGATACCTGAACGAGATCGCCGATCACCGGAATAGGACGACTGGTAAATGCCCATCCGGTGATCGTTTCCCCGCTGTTCCCGGTTCTCCATTGTACGGGTAGTGGCGTGGATACGGAGTGGTCCATCACGTGGGGCCCGAAGCCTTATAAGACCAGCCAATTCAGGCCCTCTATCATCATCCGCGCTGCGAGTATCGTGAATTTCTCGTACCATCCAACCCATATGCCGGTTCAGGCAGTGATCGAAAAGCCCTGAAGATCAGCCCTGTTTTCCCCGGTGATTCGAGACCTACATCCCGCACCGTCGGCATCGACACTTCTGCCTCCGGATACGTCGTTAGTCGCAGGTAGTGTGTGATCCATCGAACGAAGATGGAATTATCCCCTGCGAAGCGGGCTGGACAACGGATCGCTGCCGTCCAGATCGAGCAAGCCGGGAATCGATCCCCTCGAGATACCCGATCTCCCGCCCTGCTCCCTTTCTCCATGCGGGCTGCACGGAGAGGGGTCTTACAAGATTCTTGAGTCCCGAACTCCTTGGCGAGAGGGAAATCGACCCGCATAAATCGCCCATCAGCGCTTGGAGATCCCGGCTGCCAAGGGAACGCCTTGTTCCGAGGCGAAATAGATGGCACGTGATTTCCAGCGATGCTTTCGAACGGGCTGGGGCAGCGCAAAGCGTCCAGGCGTCGCAGTTACCGGGAGTTGAGTAATGTTGACGAGAAGGCTGATAGCGGGTTTGGTCGGTGGGCTCGTGGGTTTCGTGGTCGGCATTTTGTCCGGCGGATATCTCGGCCTGGTGATCGGGGGAACCTTCCTTGGGGGACTGGATGTTCGGTCGTACATTGGAATGGAGGGTTACGAGATTTCTGCCTATATCGGGGCAATACTCGCCGCCCTGATCACGACTCCCCTCGGGGTAAGCTGCGGTCTCTCGTCCGCCGAGAAAGGAAACGAAAGACCGTGAGCTGAAGTGCCAGTAAGTATGGAAGTAAGACGCCCTGGGACGTGAGGTGACGATACCCGCCTTCGGGGTATCCCGTGAGACCCTGAGGGAAATGATCCCGCGGGCACGGCTTCACGCGGCGGGCCGGATGCGTCCGCGACGAGTTCTGGGCGAAATGGGTCGGGGAATTGAATCGGTTCGCCCGGCAGTCCAACCCGGCTTTTTGCGCCGGCAGATGCCTTCGGGATACGGAGAGATGATGCCTTTGAGAATTCTCGACAGGAGATTGATCAGGAACATACAGGCATCGCGAGCCCAGATGCTCGCCACGATGGCCGTGATCGTAATGGGACTCGTGGCCTTCACGGTTCTCTCCACCATAGCGGTCAACATGGCCGACTCGCTCGACCGATATTACCAGTCTCAATCCTTCGCGGACCTGCACCTCGATTTCTCGTGGACGAGCATGGAGGCGGTCCAGGAACTGCGCGGGATATCGGGCGTCGACGAGGTCGAGGGCCGTGTGGTCGTGGAGACGCATTCGCCCCTGGGGGATGACCACGAACCGATAATCAGATTGATAGGGAATCGGGAACAATCCTCCATAAACATTCCCTATCTGGTCGCGGGCCGCATGCCGTCCGTGGACGGAGAAGTTTTGCTACTCGATTCCTTCGCCAATGCGAACGGCATTTCCCCGGGCGACACCATACCGCTGGTCTTCGGCGGGGAGATCACCGAGTTCTCGGTGGTGGGACTGGCCAAGACTCCCGAATATGCCTACGTGATCCGAGATATGCGCTCATTCCTCCCCGACGATCGCGGTTTCGGGGTCGGTTTCATGCGCCTCTCCGAGTTGAGTGAGTACGTTGGAGGGTACGGGCGCATGAACTCCGCCACGATATTGCTCGAACCGGAGGCCGACCCGGACGACGTGAAGGAAAGGATAGAGGACCGTCTCGGAAGTCGCGGACTGCGCTCGGTGATCACGAGAGATGAACAACTCAGCCATCAGATGGTCACCATGGAACTCGAGGGACTGCAACAAGTATCCGGTGTGATCCCGGTAGTATTCTTGGGAATCGCCGCCGTCGTGATATACATGATGCTCTCGCGCATGATCCAGGAAGATCGTACGGCCATCGGTATCCTGAAGGCCACCGGATATCGCGACGGGGAGATCCTTCTCCATTACCTCAAACACGCCCTCCTACTTGGGGGTGTCGGCGCCATAGTGGGACTGATCATGGGTGGCGTGCTCGCGGGTCCCTTCTCTAGCGTGTTCTCCACGTTCTTTCACATACCAGACATTCGCGATACCGTCGATCCTACTTTCTACCTCGTCGGGGTCGTTCTCACTATGGGTTTTTGCGGCGTTACCGGTCTGTTGGCCGCCCGAGGCGTTTTGCAGATCGAACCCGCGCAGGCGCTGCGTCCCCCGGCACCTACGCCCGGGTCGAAGAATATGATCGAGATTTTGGCCCCGAGGTTTTGGCGGCAAATATCGTTTCCCTGGAGAACGGTACTGCGGTACATTTTTCGCGGCAAGAAGCGATTCTTCTTGGGATTGATGGGGGTGGCTCTGACCTTTACCGTGATCCTGATTCCCCTTTACTCATACACGATGATGATGGAACTATTCGTGGATCAATATGAACGCATGGATCTCTACGA
This sequence comes from Bacillota bacterium, assembly GCA_046483165.1. Taxonomy (GTDB): domain Bacteria; phylum Bacillota; class Sulfobacillia; order SLMV01; family SLMV01; genus CSSED11-154. Next base: position 23,897 of record JAWODQ010000090.1, read on the forward strand.
CTACGCGGTGACCCTGGAAGATCCCCTGGAATACCGTGAGGCGCGGGAATTGCTCAACGATGTCCGGGTGTCCCTCGCGGAACCCTTCATCGAATACCCACTGACGATTACCCGGGGATGGCGAGAAGAGAGTATGCTGGGGCGAGGTCTACCGGTGCGGGCGCAACTACAACGCTTCGAGAGCGTGGATGGAGGTTGGGTTGAGATGCCCGCTCGGGGCATCCTCATCTCCGAGTACATGGCGGGTCAGCTGGGAGTCGAGCCCGGGGATGTCGTGGATCTCAAATCGCCCCTTCTCCCGAATCGGGAGGTCGAGGTGGAGGTCGCGGCCGTCGTGGTGCAATATCTCGGATCCGGGGTCTACATGTCGGTGGAGCAGATGCACGCCCTCACGGGTAGGGGTGCCGGATACAGTGGGCTCCTGGTTACGTCCCCGGACGACGTATCCGCCGCTCTGGCCGGGACCCACGGTATATCTTCGGTACAATCGGTGGAAGATTTGACCGCGGGTTTCATGCAGTATCTGGATCTGTTGGTCGTCGGCTTGGGGTTCTACGTGATAGTGGGAGGAGTCCTCGGTTTCGCTATCCTTTTCAATACCATATCCGCCAGCGTCACCGAGCGCCGCCGCGAGATCGCCTCTCTGCGGGTCCTGGGATACTCCAAGGCGGAAGTCTTCGGACTCCTGGTTCGCGAGAACGGTTTAGCCGTAGTCTTCGGGCTACTCCTCGGTCTTCCGATGGGTTACGGTCTCATAGCCCTGGTCGTTCATTCCTTTAGCTCGGAACTCTTCCTTATGCCCCTGGTGATCAGCCGCACTGCGGTCGTAGTAACTACTGCCTTTACACTGTTTTTCGTAACGCTGACCATGATGGCGGTCAGGGTCCGCATATGGAGCATGAGTTTCCTGGAGGCCCTCACGACCCGAATTAGCTGACCTGGTATCCGATTTCATCCGAATTGAACCTCGAGGGAGGGGCACCACCGTGACCGATCCGAAAGATAACCTCAACCCACCGACCTTCCACGACGTATTGATGGCTCGAAAACGCATAGCCCCCTATCTGCGCGCGACGCCCGTCTTTAACTCTCCACTTCTCGACGAGACGCTGGGCTTTTTCGCCTACGTCAAGTGCGAAAACCTTCAGCCGATCGGGGCCTTCAAGGTTCGCGGAGGCATAAACTTGATGTCGGTGTTGTCCGATGCCACCAGGAGACGCGGCGTGGTTACCGCCTCTTCGGGCAACCACGGCCAGTCGATCGCCTACGCCGGGAGCCTATTTGGAGTCCCCGTTACTGTCTACGTTCCCGCCGGATCCGAACCGCTGAAGATCCGATCGATGGAATGTATGGGTGCCGAGGTGATCGTCGAGGGTCGGGATTACGACGAGGCCCGGGAGGCAGCCGAGGAGGCGGGGCTTCGCGATGAGAAATACTTCGTGCACACCTCCGACCAACCCCACCTGATCGCCGGGGTGGCGACGGCCACCTTGGAACTGCTCGAGGTGGTCCCGGATCTCGATGTATTGATCGTCCCTATCGGCGGGGGAAGCGCGGCGTGTGGCGCCGGGCTGGTGGCCAAGACCGTGAACCCGGACATACGGCTGGTAGGGGTGCAGGCGGAGGGCGCGGATGCAGTGTACCGTTCCTGGCACAGTGGCCGACTCCAGACTATCCCGGAGGTGAATACTTTCGCCGGAGGATTGGCTACCCGCGTTGCCTTCGAGTTACCCTTCAGGATGCTTCGGGGACTTTTGGACGATTTCGTCTTGGTATCAGATGAAGAGATGATAGAGGCGATCAAATTCCTGATGGATATGACGCATCAGGTGGCGGAGGGGGCGGGAGCAGCCTCCACCGCGGCGGCGCTACGCATGCGCTCCGAGCTCGCGGATATGCGCGTGGGACTCATGTTGAGCGGCGGTAACATAGGGTTCGAAACGCTGGCGCGCTACATGTAGTGAATCTCGATTATGATCTGGAGAGGTCGTGGGACGTTTCTAAGGTTAATTGAGGCCACGTGCCGGCGGCGTGAGGTCCCTAGATCTTACCTTCCGCGAAAGAGGCGAAGGAAGGCCTCCACCAACCGCGAGGTCGGTGACTTCGTTCTCTTTTGCCCGCGGCGCTTTGCCGCCTCGCGTCTCGCCTTCTCCCGGCGTTCATCTTTGGCCAGGGCCTCGTCTCCGGCGAGCGCTTCCGCATGGTGGCGCAGTTCGTGCTTTATCGTGCGGCGAATGTGCTCCTCCCAAACGGATCGCCTTGCGTTACCGAGGACGGCGCGGAACGATCCGTAAAACAGCGCAATGTGACGACCTATTCGGCTGACGGAGTAGTGGCCGAGGACGTAACGATCCTCATCCCTCTTGGTCTCGGGGAGGACGATGACGCCCAGGTTGAGATCTCTAAAAAGGGGTTCGGGAACCTCCTTAATTAGGATGTAATCCGCGTATTCGGTGAACTCCTCGAAATTCATAATTGCATTGCGTGGCGTCGGGCCACCCTACCCTCCTTGCCGAGGCGGTCGATGCTAGTCCGCCCGGGTGCGTTGAACATGCCCTTCGACCTCGCGGCCGGCGAGCTCCATTGTCGCACATGGATTCCTTCCCCTGCACCTGTGGAAAGGAAACATGTGCAGGCCACGGGGTTACCTGAGATCCGAATTCCCATCTCGGTAGGATATGATGCGCGATGCCCGAAGACGTCCAGTGGACGTTTGCGCGTGGTTTCTTCTTCGACCGAGATGGAAGGAGGGTGGAAGATCTTGAACGTGGACGTACACAACCACTTCTATCCGCAGGCATATCTCGACGCCCTGCGTACGGGTCGATTCCGGGCCAGACTTGAAAGCGGGAAAGGTACCGACCCGGTACTTCACTACGCGGGAGACTACAACATTTTGGTGCCGGGTCATCGAGATCTCGGCGCCCGGATTCGCGACATGGAAGAATCCAACATGCAGACCCACATCCTGAGTCTCACCACGCCGGGAGTGCATATAGAAGAGCGTGGGGCCGCCATCGAGTTGGCCCGGGCCGTAAACGAGGAGTTTTCCAACATCGGCTCGTCTCACCCGGAGCGTTTTCGCGCCTTCGCCGCCCTTCCGCTGCAGGATCCGGATGCGGCCGCGGAAGAATTGCGCCACTCGGTGCAGAATCTGGGGTTGGTCGGCGGTACCCTGTTCACCAACTTCTCGGACAAGACCCCCGAAGATCCTTCGCTACACCCGGTTTTCGAGACGGCTACGGATCTCGGGGTTCCGCTCTTCATCCATCCGACCACACCGCAAAACGTCGGGCCTCTCACCGATTACCGGCTGGTGCCGCTGCTCGGGTTTTTGTTCGATACCACCACCGCCGTTTCGCGAATACTTTTCTCCGGGGTCCTGACGAGATATCCGCAGTTGAAACTTATAGTCTCTCATCTGGGAGGGACGCTGCCCTTCGTCGCCGAGAGACTGGACCGGGGTTATCGGGTCTATCCGGAGATATCGGACCTCATCCCCGAAAAACCCTCGACCTATCTGGCGAAACTCTATTACGATACCGTGGCGTTCGACGTCTCGGCGTTGCGGCACGTGCGCGATACCGTGGGGGCATCTCAGATGCTACTGGGCAGTGATTATCCCCACCAAATAGGGGATATGGATCTGGCCATCGCATCCGTGAACGATATGGATCTCTCCGAGGTGGAGCGAGACGAAATACTGGGCGGAAATGCCGCGACCCTTTTCGGATTGCAGGACCACGGGGCGGATTGAAGAGGTCGGGGGGCACCGCTGAGGCCAAAGGCTTAATAGGTTCGCGTAGCGAAAGATGATCGTGCGGGAAGACACCCCTAACCCGGCCATTTTAGGCGCCGGGAGATCAAAGGAATCGAAGGTGATCACATTGTCGATGCAATTGCCGCCGGATGCCGGTGTGGTAGTAGTCAGTCTGAGAACTCCGTTGATTCTGCCGAGTGATGATATACGAGACATAGCGGTGGATGCGACCGGCGACGTCGTCGAGGACGGCGACGTCATCTGCATAACGGAGTCGGTGGTCGCGCGGAGTCAAAATCGGTACCTAACCTGTGACGAACTGGCCGAGGACATACGGGAGAAGTTCGATTTGTCGGGAGGTGATCGGCTGGCGGTCATAAGCCCAATAGTGAGCAGGAATCGCTTCGCGCTGATCCTTAGCGCCATCGCCCGCGCCACCTCCCGGGGTCACGTGGTGGTACAGCTGTCCATTCCCGACGACGAAGTGGGCAACAAGGTCGTCGATGAGGAGTTCTCCACGCGCAGACTGCGGCTTAAGAACATATATAATTCCCTTCTCGATCTCCGGGGAGACACCCCGCACATGAACGTATTGATCCGGGAGGTACTGGCGGCGCTGAAACTGCAGGAGATAGGCTACGACGTCACGGCCCTTAGGAAGATCACCGGAGAGGGGACGGCGGATCTTACCCTGCGCGATCCCGAGGGTAAGGTGGTCGTCGCCGAGGTCAGCTTTCAGGATCTGGTCAAGACCGCCGCGCGGGCCGAGACCATCATGCGGGATGTTGGCGCCGACGCCGCACTGGCGATAACGGTGGATCTGGAGAGAGATCGCATCAGGATGGCCGACGCCGAGGTCATGGTAAGTGCTGGGCCCGAGAAAGCTGCGCTGAGAGAGTTCCCCTATCTCGATCAGCTTCCCTATTACCGCGATCCCAGCTGCATTTACTCCGAGGAGGTCATGGAAAGGAAGTTCTCGCATCCTATAACCGGCATGGACTATCCCCGCATGTACCTGGATTTGATCGAAGCGGAGGGGGCCAGCGGGGAGATCCTGCTGACCAATAATCCACTCAAAGTATTCGAGCATGGCCTGATAGACGGGGTAATCATCGGGGCAGTGCACACCAGTGGGCGGCTCAAGGATCTCTTTACCTCCTTCGGCACGAGGACGACCCTCTTGACCATACAGGAAATCGGGCCGAAGCCCTGGGGCGTAATCGGCTCCAACGCCTCGGATGTGGAGCGCGGAGTATTGAAACTCCTCCCGGACAACGCCGACGAAACGGCGGACGAGATCAAACGATGCCTTCGGGAACGCACGGGCAAAGACGTGGAGGTTCTAATCTTCGGTGACGGCGCTTACAAGGATCCCGATACCGGCATATTCGAGTTGGCGGATCCCCACCCGGCGATCGGTTGCAGCTTGGGGCTTCGCCGGGCCGCCCTGCGGCAGGGGACCAAACTAAAATTGAAGGTGGAGACGTGGTTCCGGCAGGGATATACGCGCGAGGAAATCGAGGAATTGGTCAAAAGCGACGACAGCGAAGTCTCCCGGGAGACCCTGGGTACGACACCGCGGAGCGTCACAAGTATCCTCGGTACCCTGGCGGATCTCGCCGCGGGTTCCGCCGACGCCGCCACTCCCATAGTGCTGGTGCGAAACTTTCCCTACTGATCGAATGTAGTGCCCGACGGATTGCATCATGACCGGCCGACCTCCCGCGAATGCTACTTCCGGGGATCGGCCGGTCTTCGTATTGAGATTCGGTTCCGCTGGCCGCCGTTGGGTGCCGGATCTACTACCTTTCCCCGCCGGCCTCCCGTCCGGGCCAGGCGAGTATCGCATCCCGGCGGGACATTCGGGCCGGGGGAATGACCTTCTCTCGGGCCCATCCCAACGACAGGTAGGTCACGACTTCAACGTAGTCGGGCAGGTCGAAGTAATCGTGGATATCTTCGATTTGTCGGGGAGAGAAGGTGGACCAGCACCCGCCCAGGCCCAGGGCGTGCGCCATTAGGGCCATGTTTTGCATGCAGGCACCGACGTCCAGGAGTTTGTTCTTCTCCGGCGGCGGGTACTCGACGTGATCGTAACCGCGCACGTCCATGCAGCAGATTACCTTTACCCTCTCTACCTCGAACTCCAGGTTGTGCCAGCGATCCAGGAGCTCGGGGTCCTGGATGACCAGGAACCTCCATATTTCCAGGTTGCACCCGCTGGCCGCCCACATGCCGGCCTCGAGGACCTTCTCCACCAGCTCCGGCGATACGGGATCATCTGTCCACTGCCGATAGGACCTGCGCCCGAACAAGAGATTCTTCCATATGGCCATATCTTCTTCTGGCAGGGCGCGAGGTAGATATCCGCCCGGCGGTTCGACCTCTTCACCCCGCTTAACCCTCTCGGCCAAATCCAGCAGCGTCCTGGCCCAGTGAATATCGGGGAGATCGGGAGAAAGACCTCGCTCGTCCCAGACCTCCAATATCTCCGAGGCCAGCCGACCGAACGCGGGACCGAGCTCCCTTTCTCCGTAAATGGCCGAGTATAGCTGATGCTCCACGGTGTGATGAAGGCGTTCTCTGAGGTGCATCCGCAAAAACGTCGGATCTAACTCAAGCATCTGTTCTCTATCGAATTTCGCCGCCATCTGCTACCTCCCTCTCTTCGGTTATATCGGTGTTCCTCGCTACTCCGAAACCGCGGGGAAATCGCCACGCCACCGAGTACGGAAGGATTTCTCGAAGTCGGGAGGAGTCTCCTTCGGATACCCCATCCCCAGTTATCCCCGGCCGAGCCGAGCAATTTCGGCGAGATCCGGGCAGGAGGTAGGCGACGAGAAAGGAATGTTAGGTAGGGGAGCGAGTGGATTGATCGATGATCCGATACGCGCAACCGACCGGGAGTGTTCCGTTTGAATAAACCCAGCACCTCCTATCGCAGCAGTCTCATAGCCCTGGTCTTCGCCATGTTCAGCCTGGCCACGGGCGTGGGGTTCATCGTGCCCTTACTTCCGGTGTATGCGGAATCCCTGGGCGCCTCCGGCGCCTGGATCGGCCTCATCTTCGCGGCCAACCCGCTGTTTCGGGCCGTGTTTATGGTGGTATTCGGAGCCCTCGCCGATCAGCGCGGGAAGAAGAAGATCATGAGTTTCGGCCTGGCCGGCTACGTCGTCCTGGCCCTGGGGTTCGTGTTCGTCACCGAGGTATATCATCTGTTCGTCTTGCGCATGCTTCAGGGGGTGTGCTCGGCCATGATAGCTCCGGTGGCGAGGGCCTATGCCGGCGAGATCAGCCCGCCGCACCGCGAGGGCAAGGTGATGGGTATGCTCAACATGGGGTTTTTCGCCGGTTTTTCCGCCGGGCCACTGATCGGCGGGCTTTTCGCGGATCAATTTGGCTTCAACGTGCCCTTTTACGCCATGGCGGTGCTGACCGCCATATCCCTGCTCTTGGTGTACCTTTTCTTGCCCGAGCAATCCGTCTCCCAGGAGCGCAGGAACGTCCTTTCCATCCCGGTCCTCATGGAGTCACTGGGACTGCTCAGATATCGGCTGGTGGCCGGGGCCGTGTCGCTTCGCAGTTCCGTAGGAGTGGGTCACGGGATATTCTCCACGCTGTTGCCGCTGGTGGGGCAGCTGGCCATGGGGCTTTCGGCGGCGCAGGTGGGGTTTATCGTGACTTCGCGATCGCTTTTGGCCGCCCTATTGCAGCCGATCGGCGGCAGGCTGGCGGACAGATACAACCGTCGGTGGATAGGCTTCGTAAGTTCTCTCCTAATTCCCCTGGGATTTCTCGTGGTGACCCGCAGCGAAACCTTTACCCACATGATTTTCGTCGGCGTCCTCATCGGCCTCGGCTTCGGGATATCCGTTCCCTCGGCAGAAGCCATGGCAGTGGAACGGGGTCGGGAACACGGCATGGGCAGGATGATGGGACTAAACGAGATGTCCCGCAGCCTCGCGATGGGAGTTGGATCGGTCATAGGTGGGGTGGCCATGGATCTGTTCGGCGCGATCAACGCCCACATTCTCGCGGCGGCCATAAGTGTTCTCGGTTTGGCCGGAGCCATGTGGCTTTTGCGCGGGTATCGTCCGCCCTTGCGACGGGTAGGGGGCGCCAAAACCTTCGGAGACGAATGAAGACCAGGGATACGCTGCCCGGCCCCTTTGGCCGGGAGTTCACTTGAGTGGTAGCGTTTTTCTCTCGCGAGATCGCGGGATTTTGTCATTCCTCCATCGCTCTCCGCTCCAGCGAAAATGACTAACCCGCGCCATCGGCAAGTGGTTTTCACCCGATCGTCGTCGGCTAGGATTAGTTGTGCTATCATTTGGACTGATAATGCCGTCGATTCATCGAAGGGGGCGCGGGAGATGAACGTCAAAATCGGGACCCGGCATCGCCTGGCATTTCTGCTCCTTTGGACGCTGTTCGTGCTATATCCCAATCCCTTGCGCCTGGTACAGAGTGTCTACCGGGTGTTTGAACCCCCGCTGGATGAAGAGGCCGTGGAACACCTTTTGCCCGGGGTTCCCCGCGATCCCGCGGAGCTCGAAGCCCACGTGCTGGCGGAGTATCCCTACCGGCACGACTGGGCGACATACCGCGTTCCCTGGTACTTCCCGACCGTCGGGGAGGCGTTGGAGCGCGGTGCCGGTGATTGCAAGACTCGATTCGTCATCCTCGCCTCGCTGTTCGAGGCCCTCGAAGTGAACTACATTCAGACCTTTTCGGTGAGCCATTTCTGGTTGACCTACGAGGGGAAGGGGGAGACGGCTCTGGAGACGGCTTCCAACGCATGGTTGGTTCGGGGAGAGGAGGGTTCGCGCCTGCAGATTCCTCGAGAGGACACCCGACAGATTTGGCGGATCTTTCGTGAGGCCTTTTGGGATGCGATGCCACCGCTTCGCAAGGCCTTGTTCCTCCTGGGAGCCCCGCTGGCGGTGCTCTTGCATCTGCCCCTCGGGTTGCTGATCCGACTTCGAGGCGGAGTGCCCGAAGGAAGGGTGGGGGAGACGCTTTCGGCCCGCTGAGGGTATTGCCTTCGCGGTTTGAGCGCAGTACCATCACCTAGGGACATCCGGTCGATTTTCGGTCCGCGCTTTGCGGGCACGGTGGCGCTTCCGGGTCGTTCACACCCCCGATCGGGGGTGTTATAATACGTAAGAATTGTTTGCCAAAGGAGGGACGACTTGCTCGCTCAGCTATCCAACTTCGCAAGTGGCGTCGGTTTGTTGAGTATCACCTGGGAAGAAGCCGGGATGTTGATCCTCGGTTCCATCCTCATATATCTGGCTATCGCCAAGAGGGTTGAACCCCTCCTACTTCTCCCCATAGGCTTTGGAATGGTAATAGGCAACATGCCCCTCAACACCCTGATGGCTCCCCCCGGTGACGGTACACCGGCCGGTCTCATGTGGTACATATATCAGGGCGTCGATCTGGCGATATTCCCGCCCCTCATCTTCCTTGGGATAGGTGCCATGACGGACTTCGGTCCCCTAATAGCGAATCCGGTGACCATACTCCTCGGGGCCGGGGCGCAGGCCGGGATTTTCACCAGTTTCCTGGGGGCCATGTGGTTGGGCTTCACTCCCGCCCAGGCGGGATCCATCGGCATCATCGGAGGTGCCGACGGCCCCACCGCCGTTTATCTGACCAGTCAGCTGGCCCCGGAGATCCTGGGTCCCGTGGCCGTGGCGGCTCACTCGTATATGGCGCTGGTACCGGTCATTCAGCCGCCGGTGGCGAAACTGCTCACCTCCAAGGAGGAACGCCGAATTCGCATGCCCGAGATGCGCCAGGTTTCCCAGACAGAAAAGATCCTTTTCCCCTTGATCATAACCATCCTGGTGGGCCTCATCATTCCCCAGGCCCTTCCCCTGGTGGGTATGCTCATGCTCGGTAACCTGATGCGGGAGTCGGGAGTGGTGAAGAGACTCGCCGAGGCCGCGGCCAACGAAGTCGCCAACGTGGTCACGATCTTCCTGGCGCTCGCCGTCGGCGCAAGTGCCAGCGCCAGCCGCTTCTTCAGCTTCGAATTCCTCTCGATCCTGTTTTTGGGCCTCGCCGCCTTCGCGGTTAGCACCGCGGCGGGAATCCTGCTGGCGAAACTCTTCAACAAACTCAGTGGCGGAAGGATCAATCCCCTCATCGGTGGGGCCGGGGTTTCCGCGGTCCCCCAGGCGGCCCGGGTCGCACAGGGGCTCGGACGCGAGGCGGACCCCACCAACTTCCTCCTCATGCACGCCATGGGTCCCAACGTGGCCGGGGTGATCGGTTCCGCTGTTGCGGCGGGGGTCTTGCTGTCACTTCTCGGTTGAGCGAGGGGCCTTCAGAAATGCCCTCCTGGGGTGGAGTCCCGTACTCCACCCCTTTTCTTTATCCGATAGGGAATGAATCCCCCGCGTCGAAATGTCTCGGTGAGCAGGAGACATCTCGCACGGGAGAGGAGCGGGTCATGGATCCCACCGAGAGGCTTAGCACGCGGACGGTATTGACGAGAAACTACGCCATAATTGATCCCGACGGTTTTTGCGAGACAGCGGTTCCCGGTTACGAGGGCTGTGAGGTGTACGTAATGGCGAGCCCCGGCCTGGGAGCGGATTTCGCCCACTATATGGTGAGCATCCCCCCCGGTCAGAGTGCCGACCTGAGTCCCGGACCCCGAGCCCAGATTTTCGCCTACGTTCTCGCCGGGGAAGCCTCGGCGCGGGCCCACGATAACAGCTGGGGACTGGTGGAGGGTGGTTACGTCTATGCCCCGCCCGGCGCCGCCCTGGAGATGGGAAACATCGTGAAAGAAGAACTGCGCATGGTGGTGTTCCGCCATAGATATCGTTGCGCGGGGGAAGAATATCCCTGGATGGTCGCGGGAGACCTCGACCAGGTGGAACCCGACGCCCGCGAGCCCGGGCGCTATCTGCAGACGAAGTTATTGCCGGACGATGCGGCCTTCGACCTGATGGTCAACGTCCTGCGCTTCGACCCCGGGGATTCCCATCCCTTCGTGGAAAACCACCACGAGATGCACGGGCTGCTCATGCTCGCGGGATCGGGGCGATATCTATTGGGCGATCGCTGGCACGAGGTTCGCGCGGGAGATTACATTTGGATGGGTCCCTTCGTACCGCAGGCCTTCGTGTGTACCGACCGAGAAGGTGCCAGCTATCTTTACTCCAAGGAAGTAAATCGCGACGTGGTACTCCCATAGACCGGGCGTATCGGCGGGGCAATACGGGAGGCTCCGCCGGACCGCCCGAGGTTTTAGGATGGCGACGAAGTCAGGGTTCGGGCGAGATCGTCGATCGCCTCCTCGATTCGGGCCTCGCGATCCCGGCGCGACCAGTTCACGACGGCGCCGCCCAAGAAGCGAGAGCCGCGGGCGGTACAGACTTCCCTGATTCCCCGCAATGCCCGGTTGCCGCCGAGCCAGGTGTAGGGTAGATGTTGCGTGACGAGGCCCGCGGAGGGTGTCCCTTCGGGAATGTCGATTTCGCGGAGGCAGTGAGCCATAACCTGCGACAGTGAGAAGGCGTGGACGGGCGAGGCAAACACCAGTGTATCGCACCCGGAGATGTCGGGGAGTTCCATCGGGGGTACGCTGCCCCTCCCGGGTTGGTATTGGTCGGGCGTTTCTACCCGCATCAATTTGGCATCTTCACCCATCTGCCGTAGTCTATCCTCCAGCCTCTTTGCGACGCCCAGGGTGTTGCCGGTATGGGAATAAACCACTATTCCGACGGTCATTTCGTTCGCCTCCCAATCTGATCCAGATCTGCTTCGATTATACCAAATGGAAAACCCCGCGCACCGCCGGCCACGACCCGATTGTCGCGGCGATTTCGACAATACAGGAGATCACCCGCACCGAATAAAAGGCTTCGACCGGAGGGAGACGTGAAAGTTAATGCTAAATGACCATCCCGCTATGAGAGGAAAAGCGGCGACAATCACGCCGATGCAGTGGAGGCAGATGCGGGCGGTCACAGTATCGATGGCGAGGAATTCCGAGCAATCGCCCGAAAGAATCGAAATCTCCGCGCTGGCCTCGCGGGATTTTTTGGCTTTCGGCCAGGTGATCGATCCGGACCCGGATATTCCCGGCGAAGATATCGGGACCGGGCTCTTCTGGGAACGCGTCATTCCCCTGGATCCGCGAGAGGCGCAGGTGGGCATAATCAGATATCATCCGCGAAACCCTGTCATCGAAAAGATGGAGCGACACCCCCACGGAGGACAGACTTTCGTAAGTCTATCTCGGGGACGAAGTCTCCTCGTCGTGGCTCCCGATGCCGGAGATCGACCCGATATGGACAACCTGAGCCCATTCTCCATCCCCCCGGGCGGCGGATTCCGCCTGGAGGCGGGAACCTGGCACGCCTCACCCTTTCCACCGCCGGATCGGCCGAGCCGATTTCTCATGCTCATGCGGCCCGGGACCCTCGACGCGGGAACGGAGTGGTTTGCTCTCGAATGTCCGCGCATCCTCCGGGCGGCGACCATATAGGAGCTGAGTCGGCCAATTGCCCCGACCTGGCCGCCACGCACCGGCGGCAAATACTGCCGGGACGCGTTTATGCCGGACGCCGGCGGGGGAGATATATCGGAGTGTGTCGGAAAGGGGCGGTTCGCATGAGCGAGGAGGAAGGGTTCGACTCTCCCGAGGTGACCCCGAAGAGTGGCGCGGGTCGCGGGGATCGAGCGGGGGACGGGAGTTCGAAATTCGATTTCGCCGCGGCCCTCCGCAAGCTGGGAGATCACATCGCCGGGGCGTTTACCTGAGGCGTCCGCTGAGGGGCGGTCGCCCCTGGGGAGCTTCGAAGGAGGAAACGGGGGATCCGATCGGATCCCCCGTTTCTCGTCTCAGAAACATCCCGGCTGCATTTCGGCTACGGTAGCATCTCGTTTATTACCCGCCAGGCCTCGGAATGCTCCTGACCCAGGCGCCAAAAAGATACGCCGGCCAGGCCGTAGTCTCTAACCAGCTCCAGTTTTGCCGCCAGGCTGTCTTCGTTTTCGAAATAGACGATGCGTTTGCTGCCATCTTCGTCCACGTAGCGATAATACGGCACACTGTCGCCGTCGGACCACTGGATGTTCGCGCCGAAACGGGTCGCCCGATCCAGCGCCGTCGTCCAGGTATACGCCCGGGCGCGATGGGGATCGTCGACGTCCTCCCAGTCGTAACCGTAGAAGGGGGCTCCCAATAGTACCTTTTCGGCGGGTACCTGACTCAGGGTATACCTGATTACGTTCTCCACCCACCACGCGGCGGCCACGGGGCCCGGCGACGCCGTACTCCAGTGCTGATCGTAGGCCATGGGGATGAGGTAATCCACCAGGCGGCCCAGCGTTTCGTAATCGTAGGCGTAGTACCAGTGGTTGGGTCCGTCCCAGAGCTTGGCGTGTACGGGCATGGTTATGAGGTAGTCTTCCCCGTAGCGGGCTCGCAATTCGGCGACGAAATTGTTGAGGGCTTCCCTATCCGAGGGGCGAACGCTCTCGAAGTTCAAGTCCACGCCGTCATAGCCCCGCTCGAGAATCATCCCTATCACTTCCAGTGCCCTTTCGGTGTGGACGGGGTCGTTCAAAATCTTGCTCGCCAGGTCGGGACAGAAGCTTCCGTTGGTTATGCGCACCAGGGTACCCCGATTTCTGCTCTCGGAGGCCCAGGAGGAGAGGAAGGGACTGTCGTATCCACTCCCGACTATGTAGCCGTCCTCGTGCATCTCGAGGGCGTAGCTGGACATTATTGCGAGATTGATCCGGGAACCGTGGTCCCGAACGGTACGATAGGAATCTCCCCGGGCCTCGTCGCGACCCAGGTACCAACCCGCCACCACGAAGTGATCGGGAGGCGTGGCGTCGGGATCCGGTGCCGTGCTGCCGCCCAGCTCCCGGAATTTGCGAATGAAACGCGAAAGCATGGTGACGGCCTCGGCGCGGGTGGTGGGATCGTCGGGAGCGAAGATCTCATAGGCAACTCTTCCGTAGACCAGCTGGGTCTCGGGGCTGACCGCGGCGGCCGCCGGCAGGGCCCACTCCGGAATTTCGTCGGAATCGCGGAACATATCCAGGTCTCGCCGGTGCGCCCTCACCCCGAGTTCCATCAGGCTGCGTCCCAGGATGGTGGCCATCTGCACCCGGTTTACGGTTTCCTCGGGGCGAAAGGTGTCGTCGGGGAATCCCTGGATCAAGCCCAGCTCCACGGCCCTCTTCACGTCTCCCCGGGACTCTTCGGGAATCTGATCCGAGTCGATGAAATCGACCTCTGCCGTCTCTTTCGGCGGTTCGCCGAGGAGCCTGAGGATCCAGCGGGTGAAATCCAAGCGGGTAATGGGTTCGTCCGGTCCGAAGCGATCTCCTTCCAGGGCGGAAATCACCCCGGAGCGCTGCATTACCTGTATGGTGTCCTCGGCCCAGTGATCCTCGATATCGCTGAAGGCGGGTTCTAAGTCCAGCTGCTGCGCCCGGGCCATCGGAGTGGCGGAGGGGATCACGAGGAGAGCGAACGCCAGAAGTGATGCGGCACAGGTCTTTAACCAATAGGGCATGTACTTACCTCCTTAATTGTTGCCTCGCGCCGGCGGACACCGGCGAATGTTGCGATCACGCGACACACCGAAGCTTTGACGTCTCGAAAAAGTTTCGGTTCCACCCTCCGAGATTTCTGCACGGTCCGCTTAACTACCTTCCCCATATCCCAGCGGTAAAGAGTTTGTTAGGGCAATTCGTCATCTGCTGCGGGGAGGAATCTCGCGGGGATTTCGGAAGTGTTGTGGATAGGTTGTGACGCCCAGCCGCGAACCAAAGAATGGGAGGACTGATCATAAGTGACACCGGAAGAAGGCTGCAAAGGTCTGGAAGAGGAGTATCTCACCCTGGAGAGGCTCAGCTGGCCCGAACTGAGGGATCACATGGCCGCGGGGACGGATCTGGTGCTCATCCCGGTGGGCTCGACGGAGCAGCACGGACCCAACGGGAGTTTTGCCGTGGACACCGGACGGGCCCAGGGATTCGTCAATCGCCTCGCCGCCCGCATGTATCCGAAGGCGCTGGCCGTACCGGCCGTACCCTACACCATTTCTCCTCACCACATGAACTTCCCGGGTACCGTTACGTTGACCCCGGAGACGTTTTTGACGATGATGCGGGAGATAGTACACAGTCTCTATCGGCACGGTTTCCGGAAATTCTTCTTCGCCAATGGGCACGGTGGTAACCGGCCGGCCCTCACCCTGTTGATGGGACAGCTTCGCGAGGATTACCCCGACGTCAAAGCCGCGTGGGCGTCCTTCACCTCGGTGGCCTCCGACGTGGTGAATGCAGGGGTGCAATCTGAGACCCACGGTCATTCCTGCGAGGGAGAGATGTCCCAGGCGATGTATCTGGCCCCCTGGACGGTTAAGGAGAATCGAGTTCCCGGTGAGATAGTGTTGGAATCACCGGACGAGGCCCTGCGGGGAAGCATTTCGGAGGCCCTGAAGTTCGACGAGATTACCGCGAACGGTGCCCTGGGCGATGCTTCCAAGGCCAGCTGGGATTTCGGCCGCGAGATAATCGAGACGGCCCTCGACCGGCTGGAAGAATATCTGGCGGATTTCTAAAAGCGTGATAGGATGGGCCATCTCCGGGTATAGATAGATGTGTGGTGGAGGTGACGACAGTGGAAGACGCACGAGAATACCTGCAACCGGGTACCGACGGATCGGCCGAGGAGATTGCCGAAGAAGAGACGCTGGCGAGCAGGTACGGGAGCGGGGCACTGGGCGTTTACTCGACGCCCGCGATGGTGGCCCTGATGGAAGGTGCCGCCGTGGACGCCGTGGCGGATGCATTGCCCGACGGGTGGACTACCGTGGGCATATCGCTGGACGTTCGTCACCTGGAGCCGAGCGCTCCCGGGTCGCACATTACGGCCCGGGCGAAACTGCGCGAGATGAAGGGCCTCAGGCTGATTTTCGACGTGAGCGCGGAAGACGATGCCGGAAAGATAGGCGAGGGAACGCACCAGAGGTATTGTGTCGAGTCCGAACCGTTCCTCGCCCGCGCGACCGCCAGGATGAGCGCGGACGGTGAGTCGCGATGAAGAGGGGTAACGGGGAACTTTCGGCCGAGATACTCAAGGTCATCGGGCCGGTGATGATCGGACCTTCCAGCTCCCACACCGCGGGTCCCCTGCGCCTCGGGCGGGCTGCGCTTGCCCTGCTCGGCGAGGAACTCGCTTCGGCCCGGATTATCCTCATGGGCTCACTGGCCGCCACCGGTCGCGGCCACGGTACTCCCCAGGCAGCCGTTGCGGGCCTATTGGATATGAACTCCGACGACCGGCGGGTACCGCGGGCCCTGGAATTGGCGGGAGACCGCGGGTTGGAATGCGAGATCGTGTATTCGGACATAACCGGCTCCTACGCCAACGAAATCGCCTTCCAGCTGCGGGGAGCCGACGGAGGTAGCTTGACGGTCCAGGGAGCCAGCCTGGGTGGAGGAGAAATATTGTTGACGGCCATCGAGGGGTTCGAGGTGTCCATCGACGGTCATTATCCCACCCTGGTGGTCTTCATGGCCGACCGTCCCGGCCTGATAGCTGCGGTCACGCGGGCGATAGGAGGTCGCGGAATGAACATCGCCTTCATGTCGGTGTCGCGCAAGAGACGGGGACAGGATGCGCTGATGAGCATAGAACTGGACCAACAGCCCGACGAGAACCTCGTGGAAGATGTTCGTGCCGTCGAAGGCGTGGCGGGAGTCAGGGTCATACCCGACACCCTGTAGACGTTTGCCGGGAGGTGTAGCTATTGGATACCGATGCGACTTTCGCGACGGTGATGGGCGATGAGGCGCCCTCCGTCGCCGATTTGATCGAAGAGGCCTCGGGCGTCGGGAGGCTATCGGGCGTCGCCCTGGAAGGTCCCGAGGGCGAGGCGCTCCTGGGCGAGATGCAACGGCGCTGGCGCGTAATGCGCGAGTCCGTGGAGGACGGTTTGGAGGGAGTCGAGGAATCCGCCGGGGGCATGGTGGCCCGCGACGGCCGACGCTATCTGGAATACGTTCGCTCGGGAGAAGGGCTCTTGTCGACCCTTCCGGGTAAGGCCGCCGCCTACGCCCTGGCGGCGTCGGAGTGCAACGCGTGCATGGGCCGGGTTTGCGCCGCCCCGACGGCCGGAGCGTGCGGAGTGCTCCCCGGTATCTTTTTGGCGATCTCGGAGGAACGAGGATTCTCCGACGCCGAGATCGCGGCCGCTTTGGTGACCGCCGGTCTCGTGGGCTCGGTCATAGCGGCCCGCGCCAGCCTCTCCGGTGCTGAAGGGGGTTGCCAGGCGGAATGTGGTTCCGCGGCGGCCATGGGGGCCGCCGCCCTGGTTGAACTCGAGGGTGGTACTCCCGACGAGGCGGGCCACGCGGCCGCCCTGGCCCTGAAGGGGTTCATGGGCCTGGTGTGTGATCCGGTGGCGGGGCTGGTGGAAGTACCGTGCATCAAGCGCAACGCCATGGCCGCGGTGCACGCCCTGACCGCGGCGGACATGGCCCTGGCCGGTGTCGCCAGCGCCATACCCGTCGATGAAGTGATCGATGCCATGGGGCGCGTGGGTCGAGCGCTGCCGGAGGAACTGCGGGAGACTGGGCGCGGTGGCGTCGCCGCGACGCCCACCGGTCGTGCCATATCCGCGAGGATTCATGGAGATCCCGAATGAAGCGACGACTGAAAGGATGATTATGCATGCCGAGTTTATTCACCCCGATGGAATTGAGAGATCGCCGGGTTCGCAACAGAATCGTTATGCCACCGATGGCCACCGAAAAGGCCACGGAGGAAGGCGAAGTCACCGAGGAACACCTGGAGCACTACGGGGAACGCGCCGGCTCTGAGGTGGGAACGATCATAGTGGAGCACACCTTCGTCCGTCCCGACGGGCGTGCCAGCGAGAGGCAGCTGGCCATCCACGACGACTCGATGATAGAGGGCCTTTCGCGGTTGGCCGAGGTCATACGCGAGGGCGGAGCCCTGGCCATACTTCAGATTACCCACGCCGGCGGCACCGGAATCGGCGACGGGATGCAGTTGCGCGGTGCGGGATCCGTCCCCGTGCCCCAAAGGAATTACCCCGCCCCCAAACCGTTTACCGCGGAGGAATTGCCCCGGCTTGCGCAAGATTTCGCGAAAGCCGCGCGCCGGGCACTGCGGGCCGGCTTCGACGGAGTGGAGCTCCACGGGGCCCACGCCTACCTGCTCAACCAGTTCCTCTCGCCGCTGTCCAACGATAGAGGGGACTCCTACGGTGGCGACTTGGTGGGACGGGCGAAGTTCCCCCTGGAAGTGGTCCAGGCCGTGCTCGAGGAAGTCGGGGACGAGATGCTGGTGTTCTACCGACTCGGCGCTCAGGATGCCATAGACGGAGGCTTGACCCTGGAGGAAGGGGCTACCTTCGGAGAGTGGCTCACCCGGGCGGGAGTGCATCTCATCGACGTATCTGGCAGTATGGGGGGTTCCCGACCCGAGGGCATGAAGCACGAAGGATATTTTATGGATGCGGGAAGCGCGGTCAGAGATGCCGCCTCTCCGACGCCGGTTATGGTAGCGGGCGGTGTGGTCAACGCCTGTACCGCCGACGAATTCGTGAAGCGGGAAGTAGTGGACTTCGTCGGGATCGGACGCCCTTTGCTTATGGATCCGTACTGGGCCATCAAGGCCAAGGCGCGAGTGGGAGACGGAGAATGAAGTCTTCGGGTCCCCGCGGCACCGTTCCCTCGGGAGGTAGTTGATCTTGTACATCGAAAACCCCAATCCCTTCGTATTCCAAATCGGTGACTTCGGAGTTCGCTGGTACGGGCTCGCAGTGGCTGTATCCATGGCCATCGGAATATGGTACATCGTGACCGAGGGAAAGCGGCGGGGCTGGGATGAAGACGACCTGTACACGGTCTCGTTGCTGATTTTGATATTCGGCGTCGTGGGGGCTCGCGCCGTCTTCGTGCTGACCAACCTAGGGTATTTCCTTGAGAATCCCGCCCACATATTTCGAGGTGACGGATTGGCGTGGCACGGCGCACTCTTGGGTGGCGTGCTCTCGGCGTGGATATTCTTCCGGATCCGGGGGCTCATGTTCTCGCGTGCGGCGGACCTCGCAGTGGTGGGGCTAAACGTCGGCTACGTGTTGGTGAGATTGGCCAATATTACCAACCAGGAAGTCCTGGGGCGATATTCCGCCCTCCTGGGAACGCGCCACCCCGCCCAGATTTACGGTTCGCTGATAGGTCTCGCACTGCTCGTACGCTATTTCGTCCTGGAGCGACACAAACCCCCGGCCGGCTACCAGTTTTGGTCGTGGTTTTTCTGGTATTCCGTGTTGCGGGCCGTCGTGGAGGAGACGGTGAGGACGAATCCGCTCTACGCCTGGGGATACGTAAATGAATACCTCGGATTCGGGTTTTTCACCATGACTCATCTCGCCACACCGTTTTTGCTGGCCCTGCCCATCTTCTTTTTGTGGCGAATTCGCATCGATCCCCGCGAGAGGATTCAAAGACCTTGAGGCCGCCGGTGGATGTGGGGGAGATGATCGAGGTCGAAATCGGCGATCTGGGCACTTCCGGAGATGGCGTGGCGCGATACGACGACTACGTAATCTTCGTCGAGGATGGAGTGCCCGGCGATCGAGTTTCGGTCGAAGTCACCTCCGTAGGGTCCTCCTTCGGACGCGCGCGTATCCGGGAGATGCGGGAATCTTCACTGCTTCGCACCGAGCCGCCCTGCGCCCTTTACGGCACCTGCGGCGGGTGTCAGCTGCAACACATCTCCCATCCGGCCGAGGCGGAATTCAAGCGCCATTGGGTGGAGGCGGCACTGCGGCGGATAGCCCAGGGAGACGGTGCGACGGTGGAGCCGATCCTGACTCCCGGCGAGGTATACGGTTACCGCCACCGCACCCGTTTCGCCGCCAGAGTGGACGGTCGCGGTACGTTGACCCCCTGTTTTCACCGGCGCGACGGGGATGGCCTGGTGGCCGTAGGGCGCTGCGAGGTCCAAACGGAATCGGCCAATCGCTTGCTGGGCGCACTGGGCGATGTCTTCTCCGAGCCGGGCAGCGCGCGAGGAACCTCCTGGGAAGGTGTTTCCATCGACGTCGCGGAAGGAAAGTCACTTCTCCTTTTCGCCACCGGTACCGGATCGTGGGATGCCGGGGGGCGGGTGGCGCGAACGGCGATGGAAGAGGTGCCCGATCTGGTCGGTGCGGTACGTCAGGTGGCACTCATGGACGATGCCCACCGGCATCGGCCGGGAGTGCTCAGTCTGCCTTTGGCGGGTCGCGATCACCTGGAGTTTCGCGATGGAGAACTGCGCCTGCGTGCCTCGGCGGGGGTGTTTTCTCAGGTAAATCCCGCGGCCGCATCGGTAGTATACGATAGGGCCGTGGAGGCGGCGGACGTGGGCCCGGGAGATACCGTCCTGGAGTTATTCAGCGGCATAGGAGTGCTGACTTTGCGGCTGGCGCAACGCGGGGCTTTCGTCATCGGTGTAGAATTGGATGGGAACGCCGTCGCGGACGCCCGCAATAACGCGGCGATGAACGGTTTCGATTCCGTGATTCACGTCAACGCGGATGCCGAGGAGGGCCTTCGCGAAACCCTTTCCGCCGGCACGCGACCGGACGTAGTTGTGGTAGATCCGCCTCGTTCGGGCTGTTCCAGGGATCTCTTGGATCTCGTGGCTACCTCCGGGGCCCGGCGTTTGGTTTACGTATCCTGCCATTATGGCACCTGGGCCCGGGATCTCCGTTACCTGGAGCGTTTCGATTGGGAACCCAGACGGGTAACCCCGATAGATATGTTTCCCCAGACCAACAGTGTAGAGCTGGTTTCGATCGTGGAACCCGGGGGAAGTTGATTTGACGCAGCTGAGTTTGCTGCAACCGAGCTGGGATATGGCGTGGGTGTCGGGTCGCGCTCCCGCGCCGGAGGTTGTGGCCGCGAAAGCCCGTCGCGGGCCGTCTCGCGCCGGTGGGCTGACGCCCTTCGTACCGGGAGACGGTCCCCGAAGATGGGACGTGCGGACGGCTCTGCCTGGATGCCGCGGGATCTTCATGATAGCGATCCCCTTTGGTTCCCCGGATTATCGTCCGGGGCCTTTCCTACTCTCGCAGAGCAGCTGGGGTCCCGATTATCATCGGATCATTCCGCCGCTGTTGCGAGCTTTGGTGGCGCGCGATCTCGGAGAACGCGCCGCGCGCCAGGCATCGATTCAGGTGGACTCCGGCCCCCTGGAAGAGAGGGCACTGGGTTTGGCGATGGGGCTCGGGCGACTCGGGAAGAATGCCTCCCTGATAGTGCCGGGTTTGGGTTCCAAGGTCTTTTTGGGTGTAGCCCTGACCACGGAGGTACCGAGCGTCCGCCGTCTCGTCGACGATGCCGATGGATTCCACCCCGCCTGCGAGGGATGCGAGTTGTGCCTGACGGCCTGTCCGAGTGGAGCTTTGGGCTCTCCCGGGACGGTCAATGGCCTGCGCTGTCTTTCCTACGTGAGTCAGAAACGGGGTTTTTTGCCCGACGATCTCGCTCGCCGGCTGGGCGGACGCCTTTACGGTTGCGACGAATGCACCGAAGCCTGTCCGCTGAACGACATAGATGAGGGCCTGGTCACACCCTTTGGTGGCACGGAGCGAGACAGGAATCCGGATCCGCGCGCCGTACTGACCTCCTCAGAATCCACATATGGCGGTAGATGGAGAGGCAAAGCGGGCTCGTGGCGCGGCCGGCGCGTCCTGGAACGAAATTGCATAAATGCCCTCGGATGGGCGGGAGTTCCCGGTGATGTGGGGCTCCTTTGCGAGTTCCTGGATCATCCCAGCCCGGCCCTGAGGGCCGCCTCGCTTAGATCGATCGGTGCCGCGACCACCCGCCACGGGATGAGGATACCGGGATACGCGACGAGACTCCTGCGGGATCGGGACCACCGGGTTCGTTTCGCCGCGAAGAAACTGCTCGCATCCTCGTGATGCCACATTTTGAACTTTGACCCGACGGGACTTCGAGATACGAGAGGAGTTAGGTTCCCACATTTGGGTAATAACCGAAGAGGGGACCCGGAGGGATCTTCGGGACGGGCGACGAGATGATATAATGAGGACTACAAGGAGAAAACGCGGAAATCCTGGAGGTTAAGATAGATGCTTTTCGTCGTGGTAGGCGTGGCGGGGATCCTGGTGGTATCATATCTGGCCCTGGACTACGTCTTCACCCAATACAAGCATACCAAGAGATCCAGGGTAGTCCTGGCCGTCGAGGCAGTAGTATGCGCGATTTTGGGTTTATTCCTCGGTTCCAGCCTGCCCGGTCTCCCGTGGTATTTTAGCACCTCCATAGGTTTGGCCATGGGTCTTTTGGCCTACTCCGCCCTGGTGGTAGCCACGGTCGAGATGTGGCGCCGCGTCCTTCCCGGGGGCCAGGATTCCCCGGACGTCGAGGATCTTCAGCGGAAGCTGGAGGATCTGCAGGGAGAATACGAGACGATCACCGAAGAGATCAGCGCGTTGAACGCCAAGAAGAAGACCCTGGAAAGAGATCACGACGAGGAATTGTTTCGCCAGCGCCAGCTGGAAAACCAGGTTCACCGCTGGCAGGGTGGTGGTGGCATGGAACGCATACGCTCCCTCCGGGTAGAAGATTGGATCCGCGAGATGGCGAACATGGAGGACGACGAGCTGCGATCCATGCGAGGGGAATTGCGGGAACGACAGGATGTAGAGGACGCGGAGAGGGGAGAAGCCCTGCGCGTCCGGGCGGCACTGGTGGATCTAGAACTTTTGCGCAGGAGCATGGCTGAGCCCAACAGGGAACTCGCACAAATCAAGCGCGCCATCGAGGCCG
>JAWODQ010000108.1:0-11765 GCA_046483165.1 Bacillota bacterium
CGGGCCGCCAGGTGAGCGATGACCTCCGTGTCGGCATTGGTCTGAAAGATGCTCCCTCCGGTTTCGAGGCGTCGACGCATGCGCGTCGCGTTGATCAAATTACCGTTGTGCGCGAGGGCGACCGACGTCGATTTCATCCTAACCACCAGAGGTTGGGCGTTCTCCGGGGTGCTATCCCCGGCGGTGGAATAGCGCACGTGTCCCAGGGCGGCATCGGATTCCAGTCCCGCAATATCGTCGGCGCTGAAGACCTCGGATACCAATCCCATGTCGCGTTTTAGCGCGAGTCTCTTCGGGGATACGCGGGCCGCGATCCCGGCGGATTCCTGGCCTCTATGCTGCAGGGCGTAAAGCCCGAAATGGGTCAGGACCTGGGCGCGGGGACGACCCCACACGCCAAAAACGCCACACTCTTCTTTCGGGGAATCATCGGGTACGATCGTGTTCATTCCAATCCCCTTTCCCAACCACTACGGAGCTCCGATACGGGTATACGCAGGTAACTCTCATTCCTCGCGAGGATCTCTATTTCGTCCCCGCCGACCCAACCGATCTGTCGCGCGGGACATCCGGATTCGACCGCCAGCTCCAAAACTCGCTTCACGTTTTCCTCCGGAAGGGTGAGCAAGATGCGCGACCCATCCTCGCCGAAGACCTCGGATCGCAGATCCTCCTCGCCATCGGACTCCAAGTCGACTTTCGCCCCGAGATGAAACTCTGACGATAGGGCTCCCTCGGCCAAAGCCAGGGCCAATCCTCCTCCGGAAATGTCGGCGGCACTTCGTACCAGGCCTTCCGCCACGGCCCCGCGACACGCGGAACCCACGGCTCTTTCCAGGGAATAATCGACTTCCGCGACGGGACCGGTCTCAATTCCGTGTACGATCCTGAGGTATTCGCTCGCTCCCGTGCGTTGTCCACCCTTACCGAGCAGAATTACGACATCGCCTTCCTCCTTGAATCCCTTGGTAGCGAAGCGACGAGCGTCCTCCAAGACACCGACCATTCCCACCACGGGCGTGGGGAATATCTGCCGCCCATTGGTCTCATTGTAGAAACTGACGTTACCTCCGGTGACGGGGGTATCCAATTCGCGGCACGCCTCTCCCATCCCGGTGATTACTTCGGCGAAGTCCCCCATTACCTCTTCCACTTCCGGATTACCGAAGTTCAGGCAGTTGGTGATCGCCAGCGGGCGGGCGCCGACGCTACAGAGGTTTCGGTAGGACTCCGCCACGGTTAGGGCCGCTCCCCTGCGCGGGTCGATACTGCAGGCGAAACCGTTCCCGTCAGTCACGCAGGCGATCGCCTTTTCTGTCCCTTTGACTCTCAACACGGCGGCCTCACCGGCTCCCGGAGGCACCACCGTATTGGTTCCTACCATGTGGTCGTACTGTTCAAAAATGGACCGTCGCGAGGCGAGATTTGGATGCGCGATCATCTCCAGCAAAGCCTCGGAGGGATCAACGTGTTCGAGGTTCGAAGGCATCTCTCCCGCCGCGGAATAATCGCTTAGGGTTCGCGGACGGTCGTAGGTGGGACCACCTTCGGTAAGACTGTCTACGGGTATGGCCCCGATCTCCCCGTCTCCATCGCGAATGCGCAGGAGACCATCCTCGGTAACCCGTCCGATCACTACCGCATCCAGATCCCAGCGAGCGAAGATTTCCACTACTTCTTCCTCGCGACCGGAACGGGCGATAACCAGCATGCGCTCCTGGGACTCGCTCAACATGACTTCGTAGGGGGTCATGCCTTCTTCCCGCCGCGGAACCCGGGCGACGTCCACCCACATTCCCGACTCCGCCCGGGAGGCGGTCTCGGAACACGCGGAGGCCAGGCCCGCGGCGCCGAGGTCGTTGACCCCGACCACCGCATCTCCCTTCATGGCCTGGAGACACGCCTCTATCAGCAGCTTCTCACGGAAGGGATCTCCAACCTGGACTGCGGGGCGCATATCCTCGGGAGACTCCCGGAACTGGCGGGAGGCCAAAAGACTGGCTCCGTGAATGCCATCCCGTCCGGTGGGGGCACCGACCAGGATCACCGCATTGTCTTCTCCGGCCGCCAACCCTCGCACCAAGCTATCCCCGTCCACCAGGCCGACGCACATCACGTTCACCAGTGGATTGTCGCGATAGGCCTCCTCGAAGTACACTTCCCCTCCTACGGTCGGGACGCCGACGCAGTTCCCGTACTGGCTGATACCCGATACCACGCCCTCGAAAAGAAAACGTACCCGGGGGTCTTCGAGATTTCCGAAGCGCAGGGAATCCAGCAGGGCGATGGGGCGCGCCCCCATGGCGAAAATGTCTCGCAGTATACCTCCGATGCCGGTTGCGGCGCCCTGCACCGGCTCGACCGCGCTGGGATGATTGTGCGACTCTATGCGGAAAGCCACGGCGACGTCCTCGCCGATGTCCACGACTCCCGCGTTCTCCCCGGGTCCCTGGAGAACCGCCGGACCGGAAGTCGGTAGTTGTGCAAGGTATTTCTTGGAGCTTTTGTAACTGCAATGCTCGGACCACATGAGGCCGTATATGCCGAGCTCCAGATGGTTCGGTTCCCGGCCCAGATCCTCGCACAGGCGGGAGTATTCGCCTTCCGTCAATCCTACCTCTTCCCAGATGCTCTCAGACATAAGAACTACCTCCCTGCCACCAGGTAAGCGCCGAAGTGAACATCTTCACGCCGTCGGTGCCGTCGAGAATATCTTCGCTCGCCCGCTCCGGGTGCGGCATGAGCCCGAAAACGTTTCCCTCGGCGTTTGCGACTCCGGCCACGTCATCCCAGGATCCGTTCGGATTCGACGAAGGACCCGTGTGGCCGTCTCGATCACAGTAACGGAGCACCACCCGCCCGAAAAACCCTTCGGAGGGCGGGCGATAGTTCCCCTGATGGTGAGCTACCGGCATGGATAGTACTTCCCCGGGCTGGAAATCGACGGTGAAGGCCGTCTCGTTGTCTTCGAGTCGTACGGTCGTCGATCGGCAGATGAATCTCGATCCGGAATTGGTTATCAGGGCACCGGGAAGCAAACCGGCCTCACACAGGATCTGAAAACCATTGCATATCCCGATAACTGCTCCTCCGTCGCGGGCAAATCGGGCGACGGCGTCCATCACCGGCGTGCGAGCCGCTATGGCTCCACCTCGCAGGTAATCACCGTAGGAGAAACCTCCGGGCAGGATCACGCAATCCAAATCCTCGAGGCTCTCCTCCAGATGAGAGACGAAACGCACCGGTTGCGCCAGTACACTCCCCACGACGTGGCGACAGTCCCTATCGCAATTCGACCCGAAGAATCTGACTACTCCGAATCTCATGATCGATCCTCTTCTATCTCTATGCTGTAGTCCTCTATCACCGGGTTGGCCAGGAGTCTGCGACACATTTCATCCACGCGAGAACGCGCCACTTCGGGATCGTCCCCATCCACAGTCAGCTCCAAGTACTTCCCGGCACGAACTCCCGTGACCTCGTCGAATCCCAATCGATTGAGAGAAGAGGCGATCGTCTCACCCTGCGGGTCCAGCACTCCCGCCCGCAGGGTGACGCAGATCCGGGCTCGCAACATCAGGCTCCACTGCCCGTCAGGCGGTCCAGGACATCGCGATAGGCCTCCTCCACTCCACCCAAATCCTGGCGGAAGCGGTCCTTATCCATCTTGTCGCCACTGACGATGTCCCAAAAGCGGCAGGTATCCGGGGTGATCTCGTCTCCCAGTCGCACCATACCTTCGTCGTCGATCCCAAACTCCAGTTTGTAGTCGATTAGCTTGAGCCCGACTTCCTCCATCCTGCGGGACAAAAGCATATTGATGCGCCAGGCGGTATCTTCCATGTGTTCCAGTTGTTCCGCGGTGCTGAGTCCCATGGAAGCCACATGGTAGGAATTGATCCAGGGATCACCCAGGGCATCCTCCTTCAAGTAAAGTTCCAAAACCGGTTTCGTCAACTCGGTGCCCTCGTCCAACCCCAGTCTCCGCGCCAGGCTACCGGCCGCCACGTTGCGCACGACCACCTCGAGCCCGAACATATCCATGTGGCGAACGAGATGATACCTGTCCTCGAGCAACCCCAGGAAGTGCGTGGGAACACCCTCATCTTCCAAGTATGAGTTGAGCATCGCGGAAATGTGGGCGTTGAAGTACCCCTTCTCTACGATGGTACCTTTCTTCTTGCCGTCGAAGGCGG
The DNA here is from genome assembly GCA_046483165.1 of Bacillota bacterium. Lineage (GTDB taxonomy): Bacteria > Bacillota > Sulfobacillia > SLMV01 > SLMV01 > CSSED11-154. The sequence continues at coordinate 4,197 of JAWODQ010000108.1, forward strand.
TGGCGTCGTCTTTGAATTCCATCAACAGTATCGACGGGTTCGGTGTGGTGTAGAGGGCCTTCGCCTTGCCTTCGTAAAGCTTCTCACCTCGAATGTCATCCGGTGCAGATTGAAGTAGCTGTTCAAGTTTCATCTTCAAATCAACCCCAATCTCTCGAAAACTTCGTCCACGTGTCCCAGCTGTTCTGTGGGATCGAAACAGCGCTCGATTTCTTCCTCGCCGAGAATCTCTCGGACCTCTTCGCGGGCACGGATCAAATCACGAAAACTCTCTTCGCCCTCGAGGCTTTCCATGGCCGCCGCCTGGACCAGGGCGTACGCGTCGTCGCGGGCCATTCCCGCATCGACCAAAGCCAGGAGAACCCTTTGCGAATAGATCGCCCCTCCGGTGATGTCCATGTTCTCAAGCATGCGATTGGCGTTCACTACCATGTCCGAAATCACGGCGGTCATGCGTCGCAGCATGTAGTGGATTATGGTGGTGGAATCCGGTAGTATCACCCGTTCCACCGAAGAGTGGGATATGTCCCGTTCGTGCCACAAGGCGACGTTTTCCAATCCGGCCAACAGGTTGCCCCGCAGAAGACGCGCCATCCCGCTGATTCTCTCGGTGACGATCGGATTCCGCTTGTGCGGCATGGCGGAGGATCCCTTCTGGCCGGTGCGGAAAGGTTCCTCCAGTTCTCTGATTTCGGTTCGCTGGAGTCCGCGAATCTCCACGGCGAACTTCTCCAGCAGCCCTCCGATTTGCGCCAGGGCGGAAAGGAAAGCCGCATGCCTGTCGCGGCCCACGATCTGGGAGCTGACCGGTGCCGGCGTGAGTCCGAGTTCCTCGCAAACCTCGATCTCGATATCCGGCGGTACCTGGGCGTACGTCCCGGTGGCACCCGATATCTTTCCGGTGGCGACCTCCTCGAGGGCAGCCTCCAATCGATCGCGTCCTCGCAGCAGTTCCTCGTACCACAGTGCCAGCTTGAGACCCAGCGTCGTCGGTTCCGCATGCACGCCGTGAGTTCTACCCATCATGACGGTATCTCGGTGCTGTCGGGCTCGCCGGGCGACGGCTTCGATCAACGCAGCTAGCTCCTCCAGGATCTCCTCCCCCGCCGCTCGCAACTGAAGTCCCAGGGCGGTATCCAGTACATCAGAGGAAGTCAGTCCGTAGTGTAAATACCCCGCGGCTTCTTCGACCTGTTCCGTGAGGGAAGTAACGAAGGCGATGACGTCGTGGCGTACCAAATCTTCGATTTCCCTTATTCTCTCCGGTCGGATTTCGGCGTCCCGCTCCAGTAGGTCCGCGGCTTCGGAAGTGCCAACGCCTCTACGGGCCCAGGCACGCATGCACGCTACTTCGACCCTCTTCCAGCACTCGTACTTGTTGCGCTGACTCCAAATCTCTCCCATCTCCGGCAGAGTGTAACGGGAGATCATTCGCCATCTCCTCCGGTCAGCCCGCGTTCCACGAGGGCACGATCCTTGGCACCCACCTCGTCCGCGCGCCGGCTCCGATACTCGTCCAGGGCCGATCGAACGTCGCTATCCGCCACGGCCAGAATCTCTGCGGCCAAAAGGCCGGCATTCTGGGCACCGTTTATGGCCACGCACGCCACCGGGATCCCCTTAGGCATCTGGGACACGGCCAGGAGTGCGTCCATACCGTCGGTCGCCCAGGCTTTCAGGGGCACCCCGATCACGGGTAACGTGGTATGGGCCGCTACCACTCCCGGCAGAGCGGCGCTGCCCCCGGCTCCGGCGATGAGAACCTCGAGACCTCGGTCCCGGGCGCTACGCGCCCATTCGGCAGTCTCCTCCGGCGTACGATGTGCCGACAGTACGCGCGCTTCGTAAGAAATGTTCAACTCTTCGAGAGCTTCCCCGGCCCGGCGCATCACCGGGATGTCCGAATCGCTCCCCATTACTATTCCTACTCTCGGCATGGTGTTTCTCCCCTGCCTCTCCGATACTTGAACAGACGTGTATCCGAACATTACTTGTGCTTTCAGTCTAAATGTTCGGATACACCTCAGTCAATTGTTACCGCGGGTACGAGGTATATCCATCTAACCGACGATATATCGTTTCGAGCGCTGCGATTCGAGACCCTCTGAAGCGGTGAATACGGTGGTAAGGAAGGGCATTTTGTGCTAATCTTTTTTGGCCGAAGATTGCGGCAATTTGAAATTCCCACGGAAAGGGAGACCCATGACCACAACTCAGAAGATAACGTTCAGTGCGCTTTTCATCGCCCTCGGATTACTTCTACCCATGGCCTTTCACATGATCGGCGCCGGCCCGGTCTTTCTCCCGATGCACATACCGGTACTTCTCGCCGGTTTCCTCGCCGGCCCGGGAGTGGGCATGATTACCGGCCTGATAACGCCGGCTTTGAGCAGCGTGCTGACCGGAATGCCTCCCCTGATGCCGATGGCCGTCCTCATGACCATCGAGCTGGGCGTCTACGGTACACTCGCGGGTCTGTTCTATGGCAACGCCCGCTGGTCTTTGGTGACCTCTCTGATCGGCGCAATGCTTGGAGGAAGAATCATCTACGGCATTTTGTTAGCGTATGTGGTTCCGCTGTTCGGGATCCAGGGAACTCCGATACTCGCATGGATAACCGCCACCCTCGGAACCAGCTGGCCCGGCATCCTGATCCAACTCGTGGTAGTTCCCCTGGTGGTTACGGCCGCGGAGAAGATGCCTCTGTTTGCCCACCTCAAAGTGACGAGATAGCCCAAAGCAAAAGTGGGGTCGCACACCCGAGATTAGTTACCTCGAGCCGGCGACCCCACGCGAGTTCTCAACCATCCGCCCTCACTGGGACTGGATTCTACGCTATTCCCACTCGATCGTGGCGGGCGGTTTCGATGTCACATCGTATACCACGCGATTTATGCCCTCGACCTCGTTAATTATCCTCCGGGCGGTAATATCCAGTACCTCGGGCGGTATTCTCGCCCAATCCGCCGTCATCGCATCTTCGCTGGTTACCGCTCGCAGTACGGCGGTGAAGGCATAGGTCCGCTGATCACCCATTACCCCGACGCTTCTCATGTTTGGAAGAACCACGAAGGATTGCCAGATGTCCCCGTAGAGATCGGCGGAACGGAGTTCCTCTTCGAAGATGGCATCGGCATCCCTAACGGTGCCCAGCTTGTCGCGGGTGATCTCCCCGAGCACCCGAACGGCCAAACCGGGGCCGGGGAAGGGATGGCGTTTGATGATTTGGGAGGGGATACCGAGCTCGGATCCGACCCGGCGCACCTCGTCTTTGAACAACTCCCGGAGGGGTTCCACCAGCTCCATGCGCATTTCCTCCGGCAGACCTCCGACGTTGTGGTGGCTCTTTATTACGGCCGAGCCTCCCACCCCGCTTTCGACGACATCGGGATAAATTGTACCCTGCACGAGGAAATCAAACTCCCCGAGCTCGCGGGCCTGCCGGTCGAACACTTCGATGAACTCACGCCCCACTATCTTGCGCTTCTCTTCCGGATCACGCACTCCGGACAGGGCTTCAAGGAAGCGATCGGTGGCATCTACGGCCACGACGTTGAGATCCATCTCCTCGGCGAACAGCTCGGTGACGGCCCGGGCCTCACCCTTGCGCAACAAACCGTGATCGACAAAGACACAGGTCAAACGATCGCCGATGGCGCGGTGAACCAGGACGGCCGAAACAGCCGAATCCACGCCGCCGCTCAGGCCGCACAGAGCGCTACCATCTCCGATTTGATCCCGAATCTTCTCGACGGTCGTCTCTATGAAAGAACGCATGCTCCAATTACCGGAAAACCCCGCCACCTTCCGTAGCCAGTTATCCAGCATATCCTGGCCGCGTTCCGTATGCCCTACCTCGGGATGAAATTGCACACCGTATATTGGTAGTTCTTCGTGGACTATCGATGCTACGGGAGTCTGCTCAGTCTCCGCCAACACGCGAAAATGCGGGGGAGGATCGGAGACCAGATCCCCGTGGCTCATCCACACATCGAGTCGCCGGGGTAGCTCAAAAAACAGCGGGTCGTCCACGTTTACGGTGAGCGCGGTACGTCCGTACTCTCGGCGCCGAGCCGGACCCACCGCCTCGCGACCGCCGAAATGGGCGGCGATGAGGTGATGGCCGTAACATATCCCAAGGATGGGCAGGCCCGAGTCGAAGATTCCGGGATCCGGCGCGACGGCACCCTCTTCGTAGGCACTGCCGGGACCGCCGGTCAATATTAGGGCGTTCGGCTCTCGCTTCAAGATCTCGCTCATCGGGGAGTCGCCGGGCAATATTTCGCTAAACACGCCACACTCTCGAACCCGCCTGGCGATCAGTTGGGCGTACTGGGCTCCGAAATCCAAAATTATGACCTTCTCGCGCGACTTTCTCTCGATTGCGCTCACGCATCGACCTCCTCATCTGCGACCTCTTCCACCATTTTGACACAGGGCAAACCGCGATGTCTCTGATTCCAGTCCAGTCCATAGCCGACCACGAACCTGTCGGGAATGGCCCTTCCCACATATTCCACGGGTACATCGACCGTCCTTCGCTCCGGCTTGTCGAGTAACGCCACCACTCCCAAACTGGCGGGAGAACGCGCGGAGAAATGTTCTCGCAGGTACTTCAAAGTGAGTCCGGTGTCCACGATATCTTCCACCAGAAGGACGTGACGATCTTCGAGGGGGGTGTCCAGGTCGTGGAGTATCCGTACCACGCCGGACGATGAAGTGCTGTCGCCGTAGCTGGAAACGGCCATGAAGTCCAGGGATACCGGTACGCTCAGGGCTCGGATTAGATCGGACATAAAGACCACGGCTCCCTTCAGGATCCCCACCAAAAGGAGCGGCTGTTCTTCGGTAACTAGGTCGCGGTAATCGTCAGATATCTCTCGGGCGAGCCGGGCGACCGTCTCCCGGACTTCCCCCTCCGAGACTAGACATGGGCCGAGTCGCATTTGCGGCTGATCACCTGACAATAGGGCCTCACCTTCCTCCCGCACGATCCGATGTTAACATACCCCATCGCCCGGTGCAGCGAAAACCCCGTTCGGAAGCGATCAGACCTCTTCTGACGCAAGGAGATAGGTCAGGGTATCCTCGAGTACGTCTATGGCTTTCAAATACTCGGCGAGAGATATCCTTTCTTCCGGAGTATGACCGAGGAGCGGATCTCCGGGCCCGTATGCGGCCACCGCGGGATTCCACGCCGGCCCGACGACGTTCATATCCGAGGTGCCCGTCTTGACGGTGAAACCGGGTTTGCCTCCGTTTTGTCGGATGCCGCGAAGCAAACCGCGAACGACTGCGGAATTGCGGGGAGCCAGATACGGCTCTTCACCGCCGTTGAACACTATGTCGCCGCCCAAATTCTCCGTCACCAGGTCGCGGATTCCCCCCACCGTCCTGCCCGGAGGAATCCGAATACCGAAGTCGAGCCGGGCGCATTCACCGAGTCCGTCCGATGAAGAACTCGTAGCGAGCAATCGAGGACTAATTCGCCAAAAAAGCCCTTCTCTTCCCCCTCGATTCAATTCATCGGCCGCATCCAGTACGCCCCTCCAGCCGAAAAACGCGAGCTCCGCCGATGTGGGTTCCGGCCCTCCCGTGTGCGAACTCTTCGTTCGATGGATACCGTGACCACGCAGGGCTCCTCGATAGCCCAAAGTCACTTTCTCCCAGCGACTGGGCTCACCGATTATGACCAACTCGGGCGGTATTTCGGTGGCAAAGCGTCGTACGATATGCCTCGCTCCCCTGGAGGTGTCCGCCTCCTCCTCCACGGCCCCGACCAGCAATACTCGAAAGTCCCGGGGTTCGACGGAGTCTGCGGCGACACGTTTCAAGGCCGAAGCGAAGGCACAAAGCGGACCTTTGGCATCGACGCTGCCCCTTCCGGTCAGGTTATCGCCGTCGATCTTCACTTCGAGTCGGCCCGGGACCGTATCGATGTGTCCCAAAAGAAGGATCGTCCGATCTCCTCGACCCCACTCTGCACACGGATTGCCGGCTTCATCGAGGTAGGATCTCAACCCGGCTTTCCGAAGCCACCGGACCAGGTAATTCGCTGCCCGGGATTCATCTCCGGAGACGGAGGGGATGTTCACCAGATCCGAGAGTAAAGCGATTTCTGCCTCAGACATCGTCACCCAAGCCGTCCAGGATTCCCGATAGCGTGCCCACCACGATATCCAGGTCTTCTTCTGATATGACGAGGGGAGGGAGAAACCGCAACACGGTAGATCCGGCCGGCAACGCGAGGACTCCCTCCTCCTGTAGCGCTTTGAGGATCGGGGTCACCCGGACTCGCATCTGCACTCCCACCATCAAACCCATTCCGCGAAGCTCTCTGATAAGTGGAGAATCCAGTTTCCCAAGAGCCGCCGAGAGACTTCGACCCAGTCGGGCGGCTCGCGACGGAAGATCCTCTCTCAGCATGAAATTCAACGTGGCCTGGGCCGCGGCACAGGCCAGCGGGTTACCCCCGAAGGTACTTCCGTGAGACATTGACGGCAGGTCCTCCACTCCGGAACCGACTCCCACCGCTCCCATCGGAACTCCGCCGGCCATGGCTTTGGCCATGCACATGAAGTCGGGGGCCAGATCGAAATGATCGGAAGCAAACCAGGCTCCCGTGCGGCCAAAGCCCGTCTGTATCTCGTCCACGATCAACCGGATGCCGCGTTCACGACAAATCCGCGCCACCTCCGATACGAAGTCGGGATCGGCCGGGTATACTCCCCCCTCGCCCTGGACCAGTTCCAATATGACCCCGGCGGTATCGTCATCCACCATCTCCTCGAGGGCGCGGGCGTCACCGTAAGACACGTGATCGCAACCCTCGATCAAATGCTCCACCCCGCGACGATGGTTTTTCCCCCAGGTCGCCGCCAGGGCTCCCATGGTGCGACCGTGAAAGCCGCGGCGGGTGGCTACGATGCGCGAGCGCCCCGTATCTATCCGCGCGAACTTTATGGCGGCCTCGACGGCCTCGGTACCCGAGTTGCAGAGGAAGAACCTATCCATTCCTCGCGGGGTGATTTCGGCGAGACTTTGCAGGTAGCGGGTTCTAACGTCGTTGGAGAAGGATTCGGGACAGGTGATCAGGCGGCGGGCCTGTCGGTGCAAAGCGTCCGCAACTTCCGGGTTGGCATGTCCCACCGAAGCCACACCGTGACCTCCGACGCAATCGATGTATTCCCGGCCGCGATCATCCCACACCCTGGCCCCGTTACCCTCGACGAGTGTCACGCCCCTCTTCGCATATATCCCGGGTTCAAAACTCTCTTCCACCGGGACTGAAATCTCATCCACCATCAACCTTCCTCCTTTCGAGGTATCCCCGATATGACGGTGCCGTCGCCATTTATGGCCGAGGACACCGGCGAAGGTATTCTCGCGTCGGCAATTATGGCTCTACCTACGCCACCCCTGACGGCTTCCTCGGCGGCCAGGAGTTTGATCGCCATGCGCCCTCGAGCGTAGGGACGGACTTGTTCCAGCCGGGATTCCGTACCTATTTCGCCTATAACGGTGGCATCGTCTTCGGGGTCCCGCAAAAGCCCTGCCCGATTCGTGAGG
>JAWODQ010000071.1:0-42008 GCA_046483165.1 Bacillota bacterium
ACTACGGGAAACATCCAGTAGTAACCGGCCGAAACCACCAGCACGAGGAAAATGGCGGTGAGGATCTCGGTCCAAATGACCGCGGCTCGCTGCCCTATCCTGTCCCCGAGGGGGCCGCAGCCGAACTTCCCGAAGGCCCCTCCGATGGCGGTGAGGCTGAGCATAGCCCCGGTGGCGCCGATGGAAAACCCTTTCTCCGCGAGGATGAAGGCGAGGAAGACGACGGCTCCGGATCGCGCTACGGAGTCAATCATCCCGACGGCATTCAGGGATCCAAATCTCGCCCAATTGTCGATCCCGAGCAACCCGCTGCGGGTTGCATCGTTCTTTTTGCCATCGCGGTTTTCGGATGCTTCGTCCGTTCCGTCGATGCGATATCGATCGCGACGACTACCCGGCTTCAGGCTGGACCTTCCCACGTACAAGGCCACCGCCGCCCCACACGTGCCCAGGACCAAAAAGGTCACCCGCCAGCCAAAGGTAGCCGCCAGCAAGCCTGCCAGGGCGGGGATTATCGCCTTCCCCAAGTCTCCGGAAACGTTCAACATGGCGATGTAGGAATTGATCCTACCGCGGGGGGAAGTGCGCGAAACGAGGGAACTACCCACCGGGTGGGACGCTCCCCCGCCGGCTCCGGCGGCGAGCGTTATGCCCAAAAAGATCGCAAACGATGGAGCCAGGGCCATGAGTGCGATACCGACCGTGAAAGCCGTCGTTCCGAGGGTCAACACCAGCAGCTCTCCGGTACGTTCCGCCAGGATTCCGAAGGGAATGCTGGTAGCCGACAGGAGTGAGTTGAGAACGGTCTTCACCGCACCCGAGCCGGCATAAGATAGGCCGAAGTCCCTCGCGATCAGGGGAAGGAGGGGGTAGAGACTCCACGTATAGCCGTCGTTGAGAAAGTGATGTACGCTGCCGCGGATCAGGTTGCGGACGGCGCTCGCGGCTCCGTTGCCTTCGCCTTCATCGGCACCCAACTCCAAGTTTCTCCCCTCCCCCGGCCTCGGTTGGTGGCGGCCACGAATTGGCCACGTCGCTCGATGCCGTCATAATACGGCCGGCGGTCGTTATCCGAAATGCTGCACCGGATCAATATTACCGAACTTATTGCGCTCGATAGCCCGTGCGAGTCCTCGGGCAAAAAGTGGGTGTTGGCAGCTCGTTTTCTGGAGGTTTCTGCACCGGGAAGAGTTATCCTTCGCGGCTTTCGCGTCGATGGCTGTCAGTCCCGTGTTCTCGAGAAGGTGAGTGGAAGGAGTTGGGCAAAGATGATTTCTCATCGCCGTTACATTCCCATGGCCTCGTGGGCACAGTCGCAAACCAAAAGTGGGGTATGCGGGACCGGTGCAACCGGCGATAGTGCGCCGTGGAGCACCGGTCCCAAGCCAACGTCAGGAAGATATCACGAAACCAGCGTTTCCTTCGCTATCTACGTGGACGTCGACCATTCTTCCTATTAGATCTTCGGGATCCACGTGTTCCGATATGGCGTCATCCCAACCGAACACGCTTGGTCCCAAAATGACGGTAGTCGTATCCACCCCGTCCGAGGTGCGCAGATAGGTTTCGGTTACGGACAGGAGTTCCTCGTTGTCTACCTCCTTTGTCGCGTCGGTCGGATTGTCGAAGGTGACGAGATCCTCCCCATCGTGTACCACGTACCACACCCAATCGAGGTTAGAGGAGCCTATCGACCAGCTGGTGGCATCGTACTCCACCTCAACCTCGGACCCGTCCGCGAGCTCGAAGATCGCCGTACCCACGTCTTCTGAGTCTACCTCGAAGGTCTTGAGCATGCCGAAGAATTCGGATTCTTCCGGAGTGGTGTCCAGGACCAGGCGGATGTCGTCCGCACTGTCCAAAAGAACCGTGTAGTTCTCTCCGACCGTGAAATCGGAAGAGGTGACCGGGGCGAGATAGTGATACTTTGTGTCGTCAATCCGCACGAATTCGCCATCGGTGTCGGTACCTTTTCCGGTGACGGTACCCTCGAGCGTGTTCTCGGTGATGGCGGCTATCCAGATGGCGTCTTTTCCGTCGGCTCTTTCATTACCGACGGTGCGGACCGTGGCCAGCATTTTGTTGGTCTCCCACTCTGCGGTGAAATCTTCGAAGGCCTGCTCGAGCTCCGCGAGGGTGATTGGCGTTCCGTCGAGGTATACTTCGGTATCGTCATCCACCTCGAGGGTATCCCCGTCTACCGTGACCGTTCCGAAGTCCTCTTCGTCCTCGATCGTGGCCACATCTTCGAGGAATTCGTCCGGATAGGTATCGAGCGTCGCCTCGATCTCTTCTACTTCATCGTCATCGTTGAGAGTAATGGTGACGACTTCATCTTCAAAATAATTGAAGACTCCCGAGAACCCCATGTATAGCCAGGTTCTTTCGTTCAAGATAACGTGAACCGATACGTTGTTGGTCTCGGACAGACGCAGATCGTAGGTTTCATCTCCGACCACTATCCGCTGCGAACTGGAGAGGTAGTTGGTCCACTCACCCGTGACGGTGGTCGGTTCTACCTCGAGGTATTCTTCGTATTCGTCGGGGAACTGCTGTTCCATCAGGGGCGCCTCGGGGCCTCCTTCGGCGGCGGGACGGTTCATGTGGGTATCCACCAGCATCGCCCTGAAAGACACCGCGACCATCTCGCCTCGGAGAATAGCGGAGTTCGGATCTACCGCGCCCACATCCTCGAAGAGGTCCATCGAGGTGGCTGCGATCATTGCGCTGGCGGGCCACGATCCGGTGGCGAGATCTTCGTTGCCGGTTATCCGGGCCAGAAGTATCGCAATTTGGGCGAAAGTGAGATTGTCGTTGGGTCCCACAGAGCCGTCCTGGTGACCAATGAACCAGCCCTGGGCTTCGGCCAATGCCATATAGCCTCTGGCCCAGCCCGGAATTTCGTCGTCATCGGTCCAGGAAGTGGGTGAAGAACTGAGGCTTGTGGCCGCGGCAGTTTGGCCGGTCATGCGGCTCAATATGGTGGCCATCTGCGCCCGTGTTAAGGGTTCGTTCGGGTTAAGATTCGCACCTTCGTCGCCGATGAAGATTCCAGTGCGGCCGAGCCAGTAGGCGGGTTCGGCAAAGAATTCGGCGTCCCATTGTTGAGCATCATTGAAGAACTCACCGGGATCACTCGCGAAGACTACGCCACTCAATCCGGCGATCAGTGTAAGCGCCACAAAAATGGCTATGATTCGATTTCTCATAACTTTCTCCTTTCGTCTTTTCCGCCGTCCGGCAGTTCAGTAGGTAGTCCATTGTGGCTGCCAGGTCTCGATGGTGCGCTCACGCAGGCCGATGCGGCGGCAAAGATGAAGCACAAATCCAGACGACACGAGGTTGCAGAGTAAACAGATAGAAGACTTCATCGCGACATGTCGTAGGTGCGTTGTTGAGGTAGGTTTGCCTGCGCCGTCCGGTCGCCTCGGGCTATTCTCGCGATTCGGTATCGGTGACGATGAAGGGGCACACGGAGTTAGACCACCGCGTGCGGACAGTAACAGATCGAAAATGAACCGGCAAATCTGATTATCGGGATTTTCAGCGATCCGGCACCGATCTACTGATATTGGTTCCGGCACTCTCTTCTAGATTCCTGCATCGTTTTCGGATTAGCGACGAACTCCCGGGACGGTTACCGAGAACGGATGATATCGGGCATGTTGCACGCGCGGTTTCTTTCGAGAGGTCCTTCATTTGATCCCGACGGAGGGAGCGACGACACTTGGCCCTTGGGACGGAGACAAGTGAAATCCCCCGCCCTTACCAGGACGGGGGATTCTCGATGTGGACGTGAGGGGATTTGAACCCCTGGCCTCCAGAGTGCGATTCTGGCGCTCTCCCAGCTGAGCTACACGCCCGAAGCGTTTCTGTTCCTGTTACAGCAACGATCATTGTACCGGAGTCTCGAGTCCGGGTCAATGATCGCACGCAGGAAGGATTTAGGCCATATCTATCGGCGTCCCAATACCGAGATCCCGTGCCCGATCGTAGGCCTTGCGCGCGACGGCTACGTCCAACGGTGCCAATCCCACGGCCTTGAACAATGTCAGCTCGTCCTCATGACTTCTCCCGGGCACCTTTCCCGCCACGATTTCTCCCAGCTCGGCCCCGATTATCGCGCGTGGGATGTCGCCTCGGGAGAACGGTTGAATGAAATCGCCCGCTTCCTCCCAGCAGGCCTCGCGACTATCGACGACGACCCGGTCGGCACCTCTTATGGTATCCGCTCCGATTTCTGCCATATCCGGACGGTAAGATCCGATGCCGGTGATGTGTGCGCCCCGGGATACCTCCGCGTACTCGAAGACGGGATTCGTTGAGGTGGTGGCGCATACGATCACGTCGGCGCCGCTCATCGCCTCGGCCGAGTTATCACAAACGGCGAACTCCACTTCGCCGTCGTCTTTCATCTCGTCTACGAACCTCTCGGCACGATCGCGATCGATGTCAAATACCCGTACTTCGCTCAGGTTTCGCACCTGGAATAGCGCTTCGAGCTGACTGCGTCCCTGTACACCCGCGCCAATTACTGCGGCAACCCGCGAGTGGGACCTGGCGAGATACTTGGCGGCTACTCCCCCCGACGCTCCGGTGCGGAGGGCGGTGAGCGAGGCACCGTCCAAAATCGCGAGGGGGCTTCCGGTACTACCGTCGATCAGCAGCATCACCCCCAGGATGGTGGGCAGATCGACGCCCGGATTGTCGGGAAAGACGGAAACCACTTTCACTCCCGCCGTATCGTGGGAGGCGGAAAAGGAGGGCATAGTTAACGTTACCCCCTGCGGGAGTTCCATGGGAGTCCTAAGCGGTGCCAGGGTGCGACCGGCGCTGAAAGCAGCGTAGGCCTCTTCTACGGTATCTATGGCTTCTTTCATGGATATGGCCGATCTCAGGTCGACGGCGTTCAAAGCGAGCAAGTGCGGCACCTCCTCGGAGATCTCCTTTGCATCAATTCGTCGCCGATGGGCCTCGATCCTTGCCCGAGCAGCTTCAAGGGGGCCGGGCCATCAGTTTAGCAGGATAATGCGGGAGGTATACCAAAAACCGTAGGGAGACGATTCATGTCCACCTTCGGGAGGAGGGTTCAGGATGAGGTGTCCGACCGTTAACCTGGGAAGGCGGGGGCCCATAATACCGGCTTTGATCTTCGGAACCGAACACATCATCCACCTTAGTGCGAAAGACGGAGGCCGACTGCTCGATGAATCCAGGCGAAGGTTCGGTCTATTCCATTGGGATACCGCCCCACCGTACGGGAGTCAGCCGCACGTCGCCGAGGGTCTGAAACTCGCCGGGCGGGAGAAGGTGGTCGTCACCAGTAAGATCGCATCCAAATCCTACGAATCGGCCCGAGATGACCTGGTGGGAATCCTTGAGGAACTGCGAAGCGACTATCTCGACATCTGCTTTTTGCACAACGTCAAACCCGGAGCGTATCGCGAGCACATCCCGGCTTTGGAATTGCTTTGCGACGCCAGGGATGCCGGGGTCGTAAGGTACGTCGGACTCTCGTCGCACGTACCCGACGTCATAGCCACCGCCGCGGCGGAGGATCGGCTGCAAATAGTGTGCGCTCCGTTCAATCTCGCCGGATCCCACACCGATGGCGGCGACCGCGATCAAATGGGAGAAGCATTGCGCGCCTGCCGTTCGGCCGGTAAAGGTGTCTACGTCATCAAAGTGCTCGGCGTCGGAGAATTGAGCGACGATGTGCCGGGAGCCATCGACTTCGCGCTGCGACAACCTTTCGTTCACGCGTGCAACATCGGTATGCGGGATATGGATCAGGTGGAATTCAACGTCGCCGTGGTGAACGAGACGATTGGAGAGAAGATACCTTGACGGATCTCTTGATAGTACTCAACAAAGACGAAAACAGTGTGTCGTTCGTAAATGCGGCCAGCGGAGTCACCGAGGCGAAGATCCCGGTCGACGTCAATCCCCACGAAATAGCCGTGACGGAGGATGGCACCACATCTTTCGTAACCAACTCTGGTGGCAACTCCGTGTCGATAATCGATAATCGAGGTCCCACCGAGGTGGATCGAATCCAGCATCCGCTGTTCCATTTTCCCCACGGGATAGGCCTCTCGCGCGATGAGAAGCAACTATTCATCGCGGCCACGCGGTCGAATCGAGTATTCGTGTTCGACGTGGAGGGACGAGAGCCCAGGGAAGTCATCGAGACCCACCAACGCAGTACGCACATGATCTATTTCGATCCGCCGAAGGAGCGCGTCTACATACCCAACATCGGTTCCGACAACGTAACCATCATGAACGCCGCAACCCGTGAGGTCATTACTCACCTACCGGTGGGGCGCGGCCCGGAGGGCGTAGGGGTACATCCCGATGGGGAGAGTCTGTACGTTGCCAACCAGCACGACAACTCTCTTCACATCGTGGACCTCGATTCGTTCGAAACGGTTTTCGACCGGAAACTGGGGACTTGCCCCATAAGGATGGCCTTCAGCCCCGACGGTAAGTACGCCTTCATCCCCAACAGGGAATCGAACGACCTGTCGATCATAGATACGAGCAGGCCGTGGGAAATCAAGCGCATCCCGGTCGGTATCTGGCCGGGTGGTACGGTGTTCGCTCCCTCGGGCGAGAGCGCCTTTGTGGCCAACAACAAGACCAACGACATATCGGTAATTGACGTCGAAAGCCTGCGGGAGGTCGCGAGATACGATGCGGGTATCCATCCTGACGGTATGGCCTTCGCGACGGTTCCGGGCGAAAGGGAATAGTTCCCGTCGTCGCGCATCGCGATGAGATTTCGCGGGAATAGCTTTCACAAGGTTTCGCGAGGTCACTTCCCGGCGGCTCAGGTGAATAGGTGCTTTCGATATGTGGTCACGGGCGAGAAACCGGCACTGGATGCCAGGGCCCTGGAGGGGCAGTTTTGCAGAAGGGAAAGGTAAATAAGACCGCAAAATTGCCGCCGCAACATGGTCGCCAGGGTTAGTAGCATTCCCTTTGCGTGTCCCCTCCCTCGGTGGCGAGGGTGAGTTTCCACTCCCGCCACTTCGCCCAGATCCCGAGGCCTGGGTTCCACGTGACAGCGAGCCAGCCATCCGTCGTGGCTTTCATTGACCAGTACGAACAATTCCATCCCCACCTCCACCGCATACTCGATCGCACCTCGAGGGAAGGCTCCCGATCGGGCGATTGCGCCGGGATTCTCATCTGAACGCAGCAGTGGCGATGAAGGGATCGGGCGTTCTTCCATCTCTCCGAACATGAGCATTTCCCCGATCTCCGGGATTTTCTTACCCGGAATGGCCGAAACGCGGGGTAAGCTCTCGGGGATGGAAATCAGAAAGGGACGTTCGGCGCGGACCGCTATCTGCGCGAGAAGGGCTTCTCCCGAACTATCGCTATCCCACCATGTGTGGATCTCCGGGGTGCGCGCCAGGGAGGAATCGGAAACGCGAACCGCCAATGCCTCCCGAGAACTGACGAGGATGTGGGTATCCCGATCCCGATGACGGATCGCTTCGTAGGCCCGGTGCAAAGGGAGGATATACGGTAGGATCTCCTCGGTCGGCCCGTGACGGAGCCGCGGCGGGATTGAATGATATTCGTCGATCATGAAAGTATGCCGGCCGGCTGGAGGCCGTCCTCTGTTACCACGTAGTCCACCGGTCTATCGTGTTCCTGCGTCGGCAAATCATCATCTACCATCTGGAATCGATAGCACAGTCCCACCGTAGTCGTTGAGGGGCTCGGCGAGGTGAGGAGACGGTCGTAGTAGCCACCGCCATAACCCACCCGAAAACCCCGGCGGTCGAAAGCCAGACCGGGGACCATGATGATGTCCATCGCCGACGGATCCCGCGGTAATGAATCGGGTTCTCGAATTCCTCGGTACCCGGCGATCAAATTCATCGGAGTGATCCCCGACCAATAAACCGGACAAATTTGCAGCGATGAGTCGGAGACGCGCGGAAGGTAGATCTCTTTTTTGCTAGCCCGGGCGGAGCGCATCAACTGCCAGGTGTCGATCTCACTTCCGAAGGAAGCGAAAAAGGCGATCTTTTCAGCGTCGCGATATTTCGGCCAAACGGCGAGGACACTCCCCATGCGACGCTCCCGCGAGACTCGGTCGGCCGACGTTAACTCGGAGCGGCACTTCTTCATGTGTCGGCGCAGGTCTTCCTTGTCCCCCTGGATTCCGATTTCGCCGAATTTTTCGCCGCCCTCGCTCATGTTCTTTATGCCTCCAGTCACATAGGTGCGGGATCGCCTTCTCAGAGGCGATCCCGCACTCGTTTCGGTCGTTACATGGGGATGTTTCCGTGGCGACGCTCCGTCCGGGTACCACTGTCGGGAAGTTTGCCCTCCAGGGAGTCGAGGGCGGCAGCGATTTCGAACCGGGTTTTCACTGGGTCTATGACCTCGTCGATGTAACCCCGCGCGGCCGCCACGTAGGGATTGGCGAACTTTTCGCGATACTCGGCGATCTTCTCCTGTCTGACGCTCTCGGGATCTTCCGCGTCGGCAATCTCGCGACGGAATACGATGTTGCAGGCTCCCTCCGGACCCATGACGGCGATTTCGGCCGTAGGCCAGGCCAGGGCAATGTCGGCCCCGAGAGAGCGACTACACATGGCCAAATAGGCGCCTCCGTACGCCTTGCGCAGGACGACGGAGACCTTGGGAACGTCGGCTTCCGCGTAGGCGTATAAGACCTTGGCTCCGTGGCGAATAATGCCGCCGTGTTCCTGTCCGACTCCGGGAAGGTAGCCGGGAGTGTCGACGAGAGTAAGTAGAGGAATGTTGAACGTGTCGCAAAAACGCACGTGTCGGGCGATCTTGTCGGAGGAATCGATGTCCAGGCACCCGGCCAGGAAGCGAGGTTGGTTGGCCACTATGCCGATGGTACGACCCTCCAGCCGTGCGAGACCGACCACCGCGTTGCTGGCGAATTCGGGATGGATCTGCAAAAAAGACCCCTCGTCGACCAGTCGCTCGATGATGTCTTCTACGTTGTACCCCTTATTGGGCATCTCGGGCATGATATCGACGAGATCTTCGGCGTCCGCCGCCGGCGGTAGCTCGGCGACCCGGGGAGGTTCCTGACGATTATTGCCCGGCAGGAGACCCAGGAGCCAACGCAATTCACCGAAGAGCGATTCTTCGTCGGGGTATACCATGTGAGCGACTCCGCTCTTTCTGGCATGTGCCACCGCACCCCCGAGGTCCTCGCCATCCACCTCTTCTCCCGTCACCGCCTTGATCACCTGGGGACCGGTGATGAACATGCGGGCACTGCCCTCTACCATCAGTACCAGGTCGGTCAAAGCCGGTGAGTACGAAGCACCTCCGGCGCAGGGTCCGGCGATGACGGAGATTTGCGGTATGACTCCCGATGCCTTCGTATTGCGCCGGAATATCTCTCCG
This sequence comes from Bacillota bacterium, assembly GCA_046483165.1. Taxonomy (GTDB): domain Bacteria; phylum Bacillota; class Sulfobacillia; order SLMV01; family SLMV01; genus CSSED11-154. The sequence continues at coordinate 9,412 of JAWODQ010000071.1, forward strand.
TAGCCGTTAAGCGCGTCGACGCCTTCCTGGATGCGGGCCCCCCCGGAGTCATTGATGCCGACGAACGGACATCCGTTTTGTAAAGCGAGATCCATCGCCCGACATATCTTTTCCGCATGCATTTCCCCGAGACTTCCTCCCATGGTGGTGAAATCCTGGGAGAATGCGTATACCTGTCTTCCATCCACCAGGCCATATCCGGTTACCACGGCGTCAGCGGGGACTTCACGGTCGGCCATTCCGAAATCTATACCTCTGGTGTCGACAAAGCGGCCTATCTCGCGGAAACTCCCCTCATCGAAGAGCATCCCCAGACGTTCCCTCGCGGTGAACTTGCCGCCGGCATGTTGTCGCTCTATTCGCTTCTCTCCCCCACCCGCGGCGATCTTTTCGCGACGGCGGTAGAGTTCTTCTATTCTCTCTCTGTCCAAATCCCATCCCCCCAATTTCGCCCCAATATCACTAAAAATAAGGCGGGAACTGCCTCGCCCGAGGAGCCCCCGCCCGTGCACGCTTAGGTCATGGATTCCGGCGAGACGGAAACCTCGCTGCTATCAGACCCAGCCTCGCATTTCCATGGCTTCTGCGATACGCCTAATAGCGAAGAGGTATGCGGCGTCTCTCATCTTCACGCCCTGCTCCTCGTGCATGTCATAGATATTGGCGAAGGCCTGCACCATCAGGAGGCGGAGTTTCTCGTCGACTTCCTCGGCCGTCCAATAGTATCCGTAGTTGTTTTGTACCCATTCGAAGTAACTGACCGTGACACCACCGGCGTTGGCGAGGATGTCCGGAATCACCAGAGTGCCCTGTTCCGCCAGAATTCGGTCCGCCTCGGGAGTCGTCGGGCCGTTGGCACCTTCGGCGATGATGCGAGCCTTTACGTCCTTGGCGTTCTCGGAGGTTATGACGTTCTCCAGGGCGGCCGGAATCAGGATGTCGACCTCAATGGAGAAGAGATCTTCATTGGAGAAGGAGTCGGTGCCGGGGAAATCGACTACGCTGCCGGTCTCTTCGACGTGCTTCACGAGACCCATGGCGTCGATACCGTCGGCATTGTACACTCCGCCGTACATGTCGGTGACCGCGACCAACTTGGCGCCCAGTTCCTGCATGTAGACGCCCGAATAGCTACCGACGTTACCGTATCCCTGGATGGCAACGGTGGCATCTTCGAGGTCCAGGTCGATGCGCTTGGCGGCTTCCTCCACGCAGACCGATACGCCGCGGGAGGTCGCGGTACTGCGACCCAGAGACCCGCCGAATCCGACGGGCTTACCGGTGACGACGCCGAGGGCGGCATATCCGCGCATCTTGCTGAACTCGTCCGCCATCCAGGCCATAATCTGCGGGTTGGTGTTTACGTCCGGAGCGGGGATGTCGACCTCGGGGCCGATTACGTGCCCGATGGCGCGAATGAAACCGCGCGAGAGACGCTCCAGCTCCCCTTCAGAGAGGTCGCGAGGGTCGACGGCTACCGCACCCTTGCCACCGCCGTAGGGTACGTTCACGATGGCGCACTTGATGGTCATCCAGGTGGAAAGCGCCTTGACTTCATCCGGGTATACGTCGGGATGGAAGCGGAGTCCGCCCTTGTACTGACCGAGGGCGTTGTTGTGTTGCGACCGGTATCCCTTGAAGGTCTTCACGGAGCCATCGTCCATTCGGACCGGAATGCTCACATCGTAAAACTGTTGGGGCTCTTTTAAGATTTCGTAAACGGATTCGCTAAGCCCCAGTTGTTGACAGGCATCTTTGATCTGGCCGGCTACGATTCGCAGAGGGTTAAGTTCTTCGGTCATTTTCATCCTCCTAGTATTGAATATGGTTTCACGGGCAATATGTTCACCGCATGCGGGGCTATTCTTCGCCGCGACCTTCCTCGGCGAGCCTTCTGCCCCGCTCGAAGGCTTTGAGGTTTATTTCCTGGGTCCCGGATGGTACCCGGTCGGAAATGGCTTTGCTGGTCGCTTCGGCCGATACCACGCCGCTAAGTTCCACGATGAGCCCGAGGGCGATCACGTTCGCGACGATTACCCGGCCCAATTCGTCCCGCGCTATTTGGGTTATGGGACGCGATACGACTCGCGGATCGGAATTATCGTCGACCTGTACCAGACCGGAATCGATGAGAATGATCCCGTCTTCGGCGGTGTCGGCGGCGTACTTATCGTAGGCCTCCTGGCTCATGCAAAGCAATAAGTCGGGTTGTACGACTTTGGGGTAGTCCACGGGTTCGTCTGATATCACCACTTCCGCGCGGCTCGCGCCGCCGCGGGATTCGGGACCGTAGGATTGGGACTGGGTTGCGAACTTACCATCATGGGCCACGGCAGCCTCGGCGAGGATGATGCCCGCCAGAATCTGTCCCTGCCCTCCGGTTCCTGCCAGTCTAAGTTGCATCTGCACTAGGTCCCACTCCGATCTGACGTGTGTTCTTCGATCAACCGCTGATAGGACTCGGTATACTCCGGCATGTCTTCGTCGATGAACGTGCCGATCACGATTTTGCCCTCGAGTTCTTCTGGCTCCATCTTCTCGGCACGACGGACCGTAACCGCGGCTTCCTTCTGCCAGTTCAAAATGTCAACACCGGTGCGCATGTCGTTGCGGCGTCCGTAATATACCGGACAACCGACAACGGCTTCGATGAACGAGAAGCCACTTTTCTGAAGGCCTCGCTCGATGACCTTATCCAGCTGCGTTATGTGATATGTCGTTCCGCGGGCGACGTATGAGGCACCTGCGGCCTCCGTCAGGCGGCAAAGGTCGAAGGAGCGATCGGTGTTACCGTAGGGCGCCGTACTCGCCATACTATCCGTGGGCGTCAGAGGTGAATACTGACCGCCCGTCATTCCGTAGATGCTGTTGTTGAAGCATATGGTGGTTATGTCGATATTGCGGCGGGCTGCGTGTATCAGGTGATTTCCGCCTATGGCTGAGGCGTCTCCATCCCCGGTTATGACCACGACGTTGAGGTCGGGGCGAGACATCTTGATGCCGGTGGCGAAGACCAGAGCGCGGCCGTGCGTCGTGTGCAAAGTATTGAAATCCAAATACCCCGAGGCCCGACTGGAACATCCGATCCCGGAGACGAACACGGTGTCATCCTTACTCCATCCCAGGCTGTCGACCGCCCGGATTATAGACGCCGTCACTATGCCGTTTCCGCAGCCGGGACACCATATGTGAGGTAGGTGCTCAGTGCGGAAATAATACTCCAGATGCTTATTCACCGGCGTACACCTCCCGGATCTTCTCGTATATCTCGTCCGGTTTAAACAGCTCTCCGTCGGTACGGTTTATGCCCACGACGGGAGTCCTGCCGGCGACCACCCGTTCCACTTCCAGGCGCAGCTGCCCGAGGTTCATCTCCGGAACGACGACGGCCCGTACCCCTTCGAGGGATTCCTCGAGTAGCTCTTCGGGGAAGGGCCAGATGGTTACGAGGCGAAACTCGCCCACCTTCATCCCTTCCTCTCTCGCCCGGCGAACTGCGCTGCGGGCGGCCTGGGCGGGTGAACCGTAGGTGAGGACCAGTATCTCGGCATCCTCCGTCTTCCACGGTTCGACCCATTCGTAGACATCGCGATGCCTATCCATCTTCCCCATAAGTCTGCGCATCAACTTGTCGGCGGTCGCGGGTGTCATGTCGGGGAACCCGGTTTCGTCGTGGAAAAGGCCAGTCACGTGATAACGGTATCCCCGGCCGAACGCCGCCATCTCCGGTATACCCGTGCCGTCATCTTCGTACGGTAGATGCTCTTTTGGGGGTTTGGAGGGACCTTTGCGGTCGACTATTTCCAGGTCCTCTGCGCGCGGTACATTTACACCCTCACGCATGTGTCCGATAACCTCGTCCAAAAGCAGAACGACCGGAACGCGTAGGCCTTCGGATACGTTGAAGGCGTGTACCGTCGCCCGATAGGTCTCGTCGACCGAGGCGGGTGCCAGGGTTACGATGGGGTGGTCCCCGTGGGTGCCCCAGCGTGCCTGCATTACGTCGCCCTGCGACGGGGATGTCGGCATGCCGGTACTCGGCCCCATCCGCTGAACGTTGACGACGACCACCGGAACTTCCGTCAGGGAGGCGAAACCGAGATTCTCCTGTTTCAGGGAAAAGCCCGGTCCGGACGTCGCGGTCATCGCCTTAGTTCCGGTGAGCGAAGATCCGATCGCGGCCCCCATACTGGCGATTTCGTCCTCCATTTGGATGAATCGGCCGCCGACCCGCGGCAAACGCGCGGAAAGCAGTTCCGCTATTTCAGTAGAAGGAGTGATGGGATATCCGGCGAAGAATCTGCATCCGGCCACCAGCGCCGCCTCGACGACGGCTTCGTTTCCCTGCATGAGGCGCCTGTTGCCCTCACTCATCCTCTTCACTCCTAACGGTTATGGCGAAATCAGGACATCTGAATTCGCACATCTGACACAGTATACAATCATCGGGGCGAGCCACGACGGCGATACCGTTTTCGTCCGCTTCCAGGACGCTCGTGGGACAGAAGGCGATGCAAATGCCACAGGCTTTGCAAAGCTCTCTTTCAATTACCACCGGGTCTCGCGTCTCGACATCACTCGACGCCAACACTATCCCCCCCTCGGTTTCGGTGCCGTTCTATGAGTTTGCGTTGCAGGACATTGACGGATCCCGCGTCGGGTTTGTAGATGAATTCGATTATGGGTAAATCCCCGGAGCAGAGTCGTTCGACGTCCTTTCTGCGTCCCGGGGAGACTATCGCCGCTCCGACTCCCATGAGGGCCTTACCAAGCACCTCGGGATCCCGGGACAGTTCGATGCGGGTATCCAGGTGAGCCAATCCGGATTGTTCTAAAGACTTGCGCACTCGTTCGGCAAATACCCGGGAAAGGCATACCAGGGCGACGGGCCTATCCGCCGGGACCTGCGCCAGTCTCACCATGGTTTCCATCTCCGGATCCAAAGCGATACCGAGTACTTTGACGTCGCCTCCGAGGACCTCCTGAACTTCGTCGAGGTGGAAGAACGTCGTCACCACTAGGTCCATCTCACGCAAACGTTGTGCGAGATCGCTGTCCTCGGACAACAGGTCGTCGATGAGGATCGGCAGTACCCGGACCCCGGCTCCTAGCTCTAAAGAGCGAGTGAAGAAGTCGAGCTGCTCCGAATTACATTCCACGAAGGCCACGTCGATCCCGGCCAGGAGGCTCCGCCTCGCTTCGACCCGACGGCGGAATATGCGTTCCACGGCCACCAGATCGAAACCCTGTTCGGTGACTTCGTCGAGCAGGCGGTCAATCAGGACGTTCAGGTGGCGTTCCGGGTCTTCCGAATCGGCGCCGGTGCCCCCGAGACCGCTCCTTTGCACAAAAGTACCGCGGCCCTGTTGTGAAACGACCAGGCCGCGGTCGGCCAATCCCTTATACGCGAGGCTCACTGTGTTGCGGCTCACTCCCAGGACCTCGGCGAGGTGCCTTTCGGGCGGAAGCTTGAAACCGCGGCGCCACAATCCGGAGTCGATCAGTTCCGCCATCTGATCGCGCAATTGTACGTAAAGGGGAACACCATTTTGCCGGTCGATCCTGAGCGTCAAAGTGTTCCCTCCTCCCTACATCGCGCGTCAGATCCAAATTGGACTCATGGAACCTAAACCGAGTCCATTATAGCCATCGCACGGGCCGGGGTAAAGGCCACATCCTAGGATCTGTCCGGGTCCTCGATGTCCTCCGCGGGCTCGGGCTCGGTCGCGGATTCGGAGAACTCGTCTTCGAGCTTCGAGGCCACGGCCATCTTGCTGAAGGTTACCTCGAGGTCTTCGGCGATTTCGAGATGGATGATGTTTTCTCTGAGGGCGGTGATGGTACCGTGTAGACCGCCGATAGTTACTACCTCGTCTCCGACGCGTAGCGAAGAAAGCATCTCCTGGCGTTCCTTCTCACGTTTTTGTTGCGGTCGGATCATCATGAAATAGATCAGACCGAGCAACAGCAGCCAGGGCCACAAGCCCAAAAGGAAGTTACCTGTATTGTCCATGGGGAACAACACCTTTCATCTGGTTTTGCCGCGCGGCATCCTTATCATCCCCCGGCCGCGGGCGAGATCAATATTAGCTCCGAATCGTCTTCGAGTACGAAGTCGAGATGGCGTGTCTTGCCGTCGACGACAACGGCCGCGAAGATGAGGGGATTTACTCCAATGTGGTCCCTCAGGAACTGGCGGATGGTGACGGGTTCTTCGAGTGAGATACGGTATTGATTCTTTCCGTCGGGCATAAGTGACACGACGTGTCCGTGTACCTTGGCTTCTATCAGCATCCACACCCCTCCCTTCGCCTACATCCGTACCCATTCTCTCCAAAAGCATTCGCGGCTGTCTAGCACGTCGGCGGGAATCGTGGCGACGGACGGATCCTTAGGCTAGACTTGAGATGAGAAAAGGGGGGCGACGATATGAGCAGAGTGGCGGAATTTGAGCGGTTCCGCGAGCGGATGAACGAGCTAATCCTCGGTGCGGGAAACCGGACCGTCGATCGCTTCTTCGCCCTGGACTCCAGGGCCTACGATGAGGGACGGCTCGACGAAAAGACCAAGGAAATGCTGGGTTTGGTGTCGTCCATGGTCTTGCGATGCGACGACTGCATCACCTATCACCTACTGCAATGTCACGGTCTCGGGGTCGATTTGTCCGAGTTTTTCGAGATCTTTGCCATCGCTTTGGTGGTCGGAGGATCCATCACCATCCCGCACATCAGGCGTGCCGTCGAGGTTCTGGAGGAGTTGGGCGAAATCTCCGATGGTGACCGATGATATCGTGCGAGGGTGATCCGGGGCGACCGGGGTCGAATTTCCCCGGTGTCCCCCAGCACATTTGTTTTAGTGAACCGCGATGGTGAGGCTGTCGATATCTCGCGGATAATAGGTAATCATCTCGACCCCATTCTCGGTGACCAATACGGTGTCGGAGTGGCGGAAACCGCCCAGCCCGGGCACATAGACGCCAGGTTCCACGCTGAAGACCATGCCGGGCTCCATGATCGTATCGTCGCCGACGTCGAAAAAGGGCGCTTCGTGACCCAGCAGACCGAGGGCGTGTCCGGTGTGGTGACGCCACTTATCCCAGAGGTCGTACCTATCGAAAACCCTATTTACGGCGCGGTCCACGGTGGAACACGGTTCTCCGGGGACGATCGCGTCCAGGGCGGCCTCCCCCATTTCCAGCATGTATTCGAAATGGCGGCGCTGCGTCCGGGAAGGTTCTCCCAGGAACATGGTTCGTTCCAATTCGCTACCGTAGCCGCCCACGTTGGAGCCGGCCCCCGTCACGAGATTGTCCCCCTCTCGCATCACGGCGTCAATATTCAAGGCGTGGGGCAACGCCGAGTGAGCACCGATTTGTCCCCGGAATCCGGTATTAGCTCCGGAGCCGCCCTGGGGTACATAGGCGGTTCCCAGCGTCTCCATCATAGCCTGGGTCGCCTCGGAGGAGGCTCTCATGGAGACCTCATTTTCCGTACGTCCCGGCGCACAGTATTCCTGCAGGAGCGTGTGAGCCAGATTTCCCCATCTCGCGCTTTCGCGGATTAGTTCGATCTCGCGCTCAGATTTTACCATCCGCATCTTCTCAATCTCTCGCGGTCTCGTGATCAGTGTCACATCGGGCAATACCGCTTCGAGATCCGGCCCTTGATAACCCTGGGAGCTTCCGTAGCCCTTCGCGTCCGTCCCCAGGCGAACCCTTTCCAGGCCCCGTTCTCGAAGAATCTCGGCGAACTGGTTCATGGGATGGACCTCTCCGGGGTATTCGGGATAGGTCACCACCTCGGCCTCGGGGCAGGCGGAACGCGCATGTTCGATTTCCAGATGGGGCAAGAACAGTATGGGCGCATCATCGGGTAATACTACCAAAGCCGTGGGTCTTTCGGTGGGTGCGAAGCTGAATCCGGTGAGATAAAAGGCGGCCGGATGAGTGAAGCTGACGAATCCCTCGATTTCCTCATCCTGCAATCGTTCGAGCAGAGTCTTTCTCCGTAGTGCATACTCCTCGGGAGTTATCGCGAGTTTAGCATTCATTTTGACCCTCCTAGGTCGTTGGTCCTCAAGTTTGGGACCGGGATTCTTCGGGAGCATCCCGATCGTCCCCCACGTGTCTTTTGGCGAACGCCACGATGGCTTCCTTCGTCTTCTCATCCTCGGGATAGTAAAGGTAGACGGAGCGAAGTATCCGGCTTCTAATTCCCCTACCCTTGAAGGGAAGCTCCAGGCAGTCATCGTGAAACCCGTAGGTATCGAAACGGCGCCAGCGATATTCCTGAGTCCCGAGGATCGTCTTCAGGGTTACCCCGCGTTGGTCGAGTCGATATCTCAGGGGGAAGATGAAGGAATTGAGGGCAATGACCAGGGCCGAAGTGGCCACGAGTAGCATGATTACGTGGCCGTCACCCCAGTAGAGCAGGGCCAAAAAGACGGTCGCTATGATACCGGCCTTCAGAGCTTTACGGGGTTTCATCCGGGCGAGATGTACTGACCAGCTCAGTCCTTCCTCCTCTCTATCGTCGCGCCTCGGGCCGTTGCATTCTGCTGACATGAGTTACCTCCGTTTCCGAAACTCGTCGGCGTGGCGCATTGGGATCAGTCATCCCGATGAAGCACCTGCCACTTTATCGTAATGTTCTCCTCGTCCAATTTGTGGGCGAGCGAAGCGGGGATGGTGACCGTATCGGGGTCGCCGTCGCTTACGTAGCGGCGGGAAGGATTGTTCTCGAACTCGCCGAACCACAGGTCCCATTGATCGCCACTGGCTCGAATTCGCGGTGTTTCCAATGGCGAGAAATCCGTCGAGTAAGGTGACGGTGCCGGCTCGGCTCCGACGAGCATGATCGAGTCGTATCGGTAGCTCGTTCCCTCGAATTCTCCATCGTGGACCGCTTCCCGCTGTGGGGGCCAAATCCCGTACGGCAGAGACAGAGAGGCCATCTCGCAACCCCGCGCGGCGTCCAGGACCATCCGATGCGTCATTCCGATGGCGCGCTCGATGTCTTCGACGGTACCCAGCTCGCCGAGATTGGCGTGATGGTGGGTGTGATTGCCCAATTCGAAGCCGCGCTCCGTCAGCCAGGAAAGCGTCGCGGGCATATCCTCGGGTGGCATGGGTGAAAACGGTCTCGGGGAATTTATGTAGAATATCCCGCGGGATTCGAAACCGGGGTTGGATTCCGCGAAATCGAGCATCACCCCGACGGCGGATTCGGGGTCCGGACTCCCTACCGTACCGTCCACCCATCGCAGTTGCGAAGACAGTCCGTCGTCGAAGGTCAAAACGACCGGCGTCATTCCCTCGGGAAGATCTATCCTACCCGACACGTAGGAATCCAAAGTTATCGGGCGATATCCGTTGTTGTAGAGGTAGGACAGATCCGCTGCGAAGTTTTCGAAGGTACGCGTCCAGGCATCTTCTTCGTGGCCGAAATGGTGGTACATGAGAATGGGTATTTGGCCCAGTTCGTTTGGTTCCAAACCGCTGGCCGGGCCGTAGTCCTGCGGAGGTTGGGGTGGCGCTGGCTCTTCTTCTACATCTTCTTTTGGGTCGACTGGAGCCGGTGGTGGTTGCGTCTCCGAGACGTCCGGGGAGGGTGGCGGCGCCTCCCCGTGTTCCGGAGGGACGGGAACGTCGGGTTCGGGAGGAGTTTCGGACTCCGCGGCGCAACCGAGACAAAGCATTGCGGAGAGCGCAACTATGGCCATGATTCTGATCAATTGACATGCTCCTCCTCGACGAAATTGGCGCCCATGTTCGTTGTTGGTCGCGGGTCGCGACGGGATCAGTTGCCGATGCATCCACCCTCTAGTATCATAATGGAAAAGTCAAATCGAAAGACAGAGATGGGGAGCAGTAGAAACCGGAGTGCGGACAGAGAGTCGTCGCGGCTGAGAGACGATGCGCATCCGGTGTCGAACTCGCCCCGGAGTCGAGGCGGTGAACGCTCATCGGCAGCCGCCTTCGTCAGGCTTCGTTACGGCCCAGAGTGGGGCTCCGCCCAAGTAGAGTGGTACCACGGACCTTCGTCCGTCTCTACGGGTGTGAGCCCGATTTTTTTGGAGGTGCTGAGATTTGAACGATCCTTTCGGCTACGGCGAACACGTGGACGAGAAGTGGCAGCGACGGTGGGAGGAAACCGGGTTATACTCGTTCGATCCGCAAAGGGTTGACGACAAGCTATACGTACTGTCGATGTTCTCCTATCCGTCGGGAGCCCGATTGCACGTGGGTCACTGGTACAATTTCGGGTTGACGGACAGCTGGGCCCGCATAAAACGCATGCAGGGATACGAGATTTTTGAGCCCATGGGCTTCGATGCCTTCGGTCTGCCGGCGGAAAACTACGCGATAAAGACCGGAATTCATCCCCAAGAGTCGACCTGGGCCAACATCGAAACCATGCGAACCCAGCTTAGGGCCATGGGTGCCATGTTCGATTGGGATTACGAAGTGGTCACGTGCGATCCGGATTACTACCGCTGGACTCAATGGCTGTTTTTGGAGCTCTACAGGGCCGGATTGGCCTATCGCGCCGAAGCGCCCGTCAACTGGTGTCCTGGTTGCCAGACCGTCCTGGCCAACGAGCAGGTCGTCGAGGGAGCGTGCGAACGCTGCGACACTGCCGTCGTCCACCGCAACATGACGCAGTGGTTTTTCCGGATTACGGCCTACGCCGACCAGTTGCTGGAGGGGTTGGAAGAACTCGATTGGCCCGAACGCACCAAGGAAATGCAGAGAAACTGGATAGGTCGTTCCGAGGGAGCCCGGATTCAATTTCCCCTCGAAGACTCCCGAGAGACCATCGAGGTGTTCACCACACGCCCCGATACACTGTTCGGTGCCAATTATCTCGTGCTGGCACCGGAAAACCCCCTCGTGGAGCGCGTGACCGCCGAGGATCGGCGGGTCGACGTCACCCAGTACGTGCAGCGGGCTGCAAGGAAATCCGAGCTGGAGCGAACCTCGCTGGAGCGCGAGAAGACCGGGGTGTTCACCGGGGGTTACGCGCTCCACCCCCTTAGCGGAGACCGTCTGCCCATTTGGGTCGCGGATTACGTCATTTTGTCCTACGGTACCGGAGCGGTGATGGCCGTCCCCGCCCACGACGAGAGGGACTACGAGTTTTCGACGGAGCATGAGCTGCCAATTCCTCGCGTCATCCGCTCGGCCGACGGATCACCCGATCCCCTGCCCTACACCGAGGACGGCGTGTTGGTGAATAGCGGTGAGTTCGACGGCATGGATTCTGCTTCGGCGCGTGAGGCCATAACGGCGGCGCTCGCCGAGAGGAATCTGGGCGAGGAAGCCATATCATATCGCCTGCGGGATTGGCTGGTTTCCAGGCAGAGATATTGGGGAGCTCCGGTTCCCATGATTCACTGTCCCGACTGCGGAGTAGTTCCCGTGCCCGACGAAGATCTACCGGTCGAACTCCCCCACGAGGTCGATTATGCACCGAAGGGTCGAGCGCCCCTCGCGAGCGCCTCGGACTTCGTGAATACCACTTGTCCTCGGTGCGGTGGACCCGCCGAAAGGGACGTGGACACCTTGGACACCTTCGTTGATTCCTCGTGGTATTTCCTGCGATATCCCGATAACGACAACGAGGAGCGAGCCTTCGAGCCCGGCTGGATCGATCGGATGCTTCCCGTCGACAAATACGTCGGGGGCATCGAACACGCGGTCATGCACCTGCTGTATGCCCGATTCATCACCCGGGTGTTGTACGATCTGGGGCACGTGAGCTTCGAAGAACCTTTCTCTTCCCTGACGCACCAGGGCATGATTCTCGGCCCGGACGGTAGGCGAATGAGCAAGTCGCGAGGGAACGTAGTCTCGCCCGACGACTACATCTCCGATTACGGATCCGACGTCTTCCGCCTGTATCTGGCCTTCGGTTTCAACTACATCGAAGGTGGTGCCTGGGAGGACGACGGCATACGGGCGACGGCGCGATTCATCCAACGCGTTAACCGGTGGGTAGCCCGCCTGTCCTCCGGCGAAATCTCCTGCCAGGGCGAGGGGGATCCCGAGGCCGACGAGGCCCTCGAATTCGTGCGACACACGGCCATCGCCCGGGTGAGTGCCGATGCCGAGGAGTTCCATTTCAATACCTGTGTCGCGCGCATGATGGAACTCACCAACGCGCTGTATCGTTACGAAAGCGACCTGACGGCCTCCGAGAGGGACGGGGAGCTGCTGCGCGATTGCACGGAAACGTTGCTGCTGTTGATGGCGCCCTTCACGCCCCATTTCGCCGAAGAAATGTGGGAGCGACTCGGAAATGAATACTCGATCTTTGATGTGAGCTGGCCTCGGGCCGACCCGGCTAAAATGGTCACGGAAGTCCTCGAGATCGCCGTTCAGGTAAACGGCAAACTTCGAAGCACGGTCGAGGTGCCGGCGGATGCCGGCGAAGAAGACATCGAGATGGCCGCGCGCGAGGACGAACGGGTGGCCTCCTACCTCGAAGACGGAGTGAAGCGGGTAATCGTGGTCCCGGGGAGGCTGATCAACTTTGTGGTCTGAGGATGACGCCATGAGAGTCCTGGTCCTGGGAGGAACGAGGTTCTTCGGGCGCGCCACCGTCGAACGGCTGATCGAGCACGGTCATCGCGTGACCGTGCTCTCCCGGGGTGTCACACCTCTCCCCTTTTCGCCGGACGCCGTCCGCCATCTGAGATGCGATCGTAACGAAAGGGGGGCCGCGGCGGAATTGCTCTCCGGAGAGCCTCCCTTCGACGTGGTGTTCGATAATTCGGCCATGACCGAATCGGCGGTTCGCGAGGTGCTGGAGGGTATCCGGCCGCCGGTCCGCTACATCCTGACCAGCTCCGGCGCCGTCTATCATCGTCCCCACGAGACCCCCATGGAACGACTGCCTGGTGTCGCCGAACGGCCCGAAGAATACGATCCCTTCGACTTCCTGCGTCCCCTGCGTGAGGACAGAGTGCCCCTGGATTCGAAATGGCTCGAGCGGGAGATAGCCGCCGAAGAGCCGGGATATCGACGGGGAAAGTTGGAGGCAGAACGGGTACTGATCGAGATGACTCGCGGAAATCGCACCTCGCCGGTCATTTTGCGACCGCCGCAGATAGAGGGACCCAGGGACCCCACCGGTCGAACCGAGTTCTTCGCGAGGAGAGTTCGGGATGGTCGTGGAGTGATCCTGCCTGCGGACGGTGCCGGTGGTGTCTTTCAGAAGGTATTCAGCGAAGACCTGGCAGAGCTGGTCGTGGACGCGGTAGAGTGCCCGGAACAGATCGAGGGAGCGTATAACGTCGCCCGGGAAGAAATCTTTACCATGGAGCGATATCTTGGCGGCCTGGCCCTGATCCTGGGCGTGGATGCTCCGCCGATCCATTACCTGTCCCGCGCGCAAATCCGGGACTCCCTCGGCGCCAACTATCGCGTTCCCGTTCCCAGCCCGAAGGTGGCGGATGTCTCGCGGGCGAAAACCCAGCTGGGTTTCGAACCGAAGGAGTATTCGTACCGCATGACCTCGACTTTGCGATGGATACTGGATCGAGCGGCGGCACCGGGATACTCGGAGCTGCGGGAACGCGAGCTGAAGATACTCGCTCGTCTTTGAACGGTCGGGCTCCTCACACTTTGGAGGTATACCCGGCGAGATGCTCGAAGAACATTCCGAAAAAGTATTGCGATACCGAACAGAATTGAAAGGGGAGATATCCCTTGGCTACCGGCCGATTTGTCGTGACGAGACCGGATAACGAACCCATTTTATCCTATGCACCGGGTTCAGTGGAGCGGAAGACCCTGAAGGCAGAACTCGAAAGACAGATGAAAGAATCCGTAGAGATGCCCTGTTTCATAGCCGGAGAAGAAGTGCGCGGCGTCGAGACCAAAGATGCCGTTTGTCCCCACGACCACTCGCACGTGTTGGGCAGATTTCACGTCGCCGGCCCAAAAGAAGTGGATTCCGCGATAGATGCGGCCCTCACGGCCCAAAAAGACTGGGCCCAAAAACCCTGGTACGATAGGGTTGCCGTCTTCCTCAGGGCGGCGGATCTCCTGGCCGGCAAGTACCGCCATGTGCTCAACGCGGCGACCATGCTCGGTCAGGGTAAGAATGCCTTTCAGGCGGAAATCGACTCGGCATGTGAACTCATAGACTTCCTGCGCTTCAACGCCCATTTCGCATCGGAGATTTACTCGGAACAACCCGCTTCGGTTCCGGGCGAATGGAACCGGATGGATTATCGCCCCCTGGAGGGGTTCGTATTCGCAGTTACCCCCTTCAATTTTACCGCCATCGCGGGTAATCTTCCGTCGGCACCGGCAATAATGGGTAACACGGTGGTGTGGAAACCCGCCTCCTCGGCCGTTTACTCCGCCCATTACATAATGCAGATATTGCGCGAGGCGGGCCTCCCCCCGGGAGTCATCAACCTCGTTTACGGGAGCGGAAGAGAGATAGGAGATAGGGTCCTGACACACCCGGATCTCGCCGGTGTGCATTTCACGGGTAGTACTGAAGTGTTTCGTCACATGTGGCGCACCGTCGGCGAGAACATAGCCACCTACCGGAGTTACCCGAGGTTGGTCGGCGAAACGGGCGGAAAGGATTTCGTATTGGTCCACAGGACGGCCGATTTGGATGCTACGGCTACGGCCCTGAGTCGGGGCGCCTTCGAGTACCAGGGTCAGAAATGTTCCGCCGCCTCACGCGCCTACGTACCGAAGTCCATCTGGCCCGATCTTTGGGAAAAACTCTCGCGACAGCTGGAGTCGATGAGCGTGGGGCCACCGACGGACTTCAGCAATTTCATAAACGCCGTAATCGACGAGAAAGCCTTCGAAAGTATCACGGAATACATCGAGTTTGCGCGGGAGGCAAGTGACGCCGAGATCATATTCGGCGGCGATTACGATGATTCGACCGGCTATTTTATCGAGCCGACCGTAATAGTGACGGAAAACCCGAAATTCAAGACCATGTGCGAAGAGATTTTCGGACCAGTATTGACGATAATGCCCTACGACGGTGACGATTACGAGGCGACGCTCCGCGTGGCCGACGAGGCCTCGCCCTACGCCCTGACGGGTTCGGTGATGGCCCGAGATCGCGACGCCATAGAGCTGGCGCTATCGGAACTTCGGGGTGCGGCCGGCAACTTCTACATCAACGACAAGCCCACGGGAGCCGTGGTGGGCCGCCAGCCCTTCGGTGGAGCCAGGGCTTCCGGGACCAACGATAAGGCCGGCAGCCGATGGAATCTGATGAGATGGGTTTCTCCTCGCACCATTAAGGAGAACTTCGTGCCGCCCGGGGATTATCGCTATCCCTTCATGGACGAGGCCTGATGCGAAACGCGCTCGGCGGGTGGGTAAACTCCCACCCGCCGAGCGCGTCGAAGGGATGACTAAACGACGTTTGGTTCCAGCAGCAATTCCCCGCGTTCGAACCTCTGCAAACTGAGGGGTGAGATATCCATTTCCGGCTTGAGCCCGAGCATCATTTGGGCGAGCACCCGGGTGGCCATGGGAGCGACCATGAAACCGTGCCCGCTGAAGCCTACCCCCATCCAATAGCCCTCGAGACCGTCCACCGATCCCAGGATGGGTTGCGAATCCGGGCTAACGTTGTACCCGCCCGACCACTGCCGAACGACTCTGAGCCGCGTCAACGGTGGCAGGATGTCGCCGATGTCTGCCGCCATTCTCTCCAGGAATTGCCAGCTAACTCCGAGGTTGATTCCCCGCGGCTCGTCGGGATCACCCCGTCCCATCAGGAAGCTGCCGTGGGGAACCTGCTGGCAGTAGATGCCGTGCCGGAACGAAACCACCATGGGATCCTGCATCCGCCGCACGGGTTCGGTGGCGAGAATCTGGTGACGTTCCGTATGCACCGGCAGATCGATTCCCACCATGGCGCCGATATTGGCGGCGTGAGAGCCCGCGGCATTGAAAACAGTGCCCGTCGCTACGTAGCCCCTATCCGTTTCGACTCCGACCACTCTGTCTCCGCGCGTACGGATGCCGGTGACTTCCGTGTTCAGCGCAAATTGGGCCCCGCCCCGCCTCGCCGCCCGTGCGTAAGCGTACGTGGTATGAAAGGGATTGGCATGTCCGTCTTCGGGGCAAAAGGTAGCACCGAGGAGACCCTCCGGTGAGAGGTGTGGTACTATCTCGCACGCCTCTTCGACCGTGATTAGCCGAGAGGGAACGCCGAGCAGGTTCTGAAGGCCGATATTCTTGCGGAACTGGCTCATCTGATCTCGTCCGTAGCCGAGGATCAGATAACCTCCCTGTTTGAATTCTATGCCCGGCTCGTAGTCCAATTGTTCCGGCAGGGTTTCGAGAATGCGGCAACTGGCCCGCGCCAGCTTGATATTCATTTCGAGACCCCACTGTTGTCTTATGCCCGCTCCACATCGACCCGTGGATCCGGCGGTCAGGTAGGTCTTTTCGCAAACCAGTACGTCGCGCAATCCGAGTTGTGTCAGCTCGTAGGCCAGGGCGCAGCCGGTTATGCCGCCGCCGACTATCACCGCAGAAGCGGTTCGGGGTAATTCATGCATCGTCGTCTTCGTCCCCTCGGTAAATCGGTCCAGGATCTTCGCGTCGCCGCCGAATGGTCTCCAGGGATAACGGCGTCGTGGGGGGACGGAACACCGTAGGGGCCACGTCGGCGACGGATGCTCCTCGGGCCCGGGCTATCTCGCGAAGAACGATGTCGCGGCATGAGCGACCTCCGCAGGGTCCCATGGTAACCCGGAGTACGCGTTTGACGTCTTCGAAAGTGCGCACGTGCGGATCACGCAGGCATTCTCTGATCTGGGCCAAAGTGACATCCTCACAGCGACATACGATGATATCCTCTTCCCTATTCATCCGTGTCCCCTTCCACCGCGATGGCGCGAACCGACTCGACCAAAGCATCGGGCACCCTAACCGTGACGACGGCAGTCTTGTCGAAGGCCCTGGGATTGCGCGTTCGCGTCACTTCGCCCTTTCCGAGTTTGTTCCCGGCTCTATCGAGTAGATCCACCGTGTCTCCGCCCTTCGGAAGGGGCGTGAATTCGTACGGCAGAGATATCAGGGCATAATCGCCCGGAATACTCTCGTCTATTACGAAAATCGCCAGACCCGGGCAGGCCGCGATGCACAGCCCGCAGCCCGTACATAATGAATGGTCCACCAGCGGGAGGTCATTTATATCCGCGAATTCGGCGATGGCGCCGCTCGGACAGGCCGTGTGGCAGGGATCACATGGTATCCGCTGGAAGCATTCGACCCACGCGACGGGGCCACTTTGGCGAAGTGTCGGCGAAGGCCTCGCGCGATCTATGAACTTGGTTTCGGGAACGCCCGATCTTTGCAGCATGGTCAAAGGCTCCTCTCCACCAGAATCTGACGTCGGGGCGATGCCGTGTCCAGGCGTCGAAGACCCAAACGGATCTTTTCTCCCACGGGCCCCGCCCTGAGCGCGTCGAGTTGTTTGCGACAACCCTCCGCCTCGAGGGAATACTCTTCGGAAGATAGGTAGCCTAGGGATCGAGCGGCGGCCAATCCGGCGAGTTCACCTTCCACCATCGCCGAGGAAGCCTCCTCGATACCGGCGGCATCTCCGGCTACAAATATTCCAGGTACCGTCGACTCCATGTACTCATCTCTTTTCGGGACGTATCCACCGAGCTCGGATATCCAGGCCATATCGCACCCCGCCTGCCACATGAGGTCGGCGAGGGGACCGAGACCCACGGCGAGACATATTGCGTCGCAGTCGATCTCTTTGGTGCTTCCGGGAATCGGCTGCCAATCTTCGTCCACTTCGGCGATCACCGCGCCCTCGACGAATTGATCTCCCCGGGCTTTTAGGACGGTGTGCCCGGTGAAAATCGGTACTCCTAGACGGGTGATCTTGGAGGCGTGGACCCAGTATCCACCGACGGTCCCGGAGGCTTCCACGACGCCTGCCACGTCCACCTTGGCCTGAAGAAGTTGGTAGGTGACGATCAACCCGATGTTGCCGGCACCGACCATGAGTACTCGCCGCCCGGGGCGGACGCCGTGAACGTTCATGAGGGTTTGTACGCCGCCCGCACCGCAGACTCCCGGCAGGTCTGATCCCGGGAACGCGAGGTTTTTTTCGTATGCGCCCGTCGCCAGTACGAGCCGGCGGGGACACAACTTCTCCCACCTTCCGCGGTGTTCGATGCCCACCACTGCGTCGGGATAAAGCCCGATCACGTCGGCCTCCTCGAGTATGGATATGTAGTCGCATTCTCGCACTTCGGCGATCAACTCCGAGGCGATGTGGATACCCCGGCTTCCGGCGCGCTGTCTTCGCGAGCCGAAGAACCGGTGGGTCTGTTTCACCAGCTGTCCACCGAGGGTCTGGGATCGGTCCAGCAGAACTACCTCGGCACCTCGACGCCCGGCGGCCGCGGCGGCACTGAGCCCCGCGGGACCTCCACCGACGACGGCGACCTCACATTCGATCAAGGGTATCCCCCACTCCTCGTTGCCGGCGCACTCGCATACCCTCGCGCAAGGGGGTCGTGCACGACCGAACGTTTTGTTCACCGTCTATTTCCACGAGACATTCGCTGCAATTGCCTATCGCGCAAAAGAAGCCCCGCGGGTGAAGCAATCTGCGGCTGTACCGCAGGACGCGGACTCCACACGCCTGGAGTGCCGCGGCTACGGGTTCGCCTTCGCAACCGACCATCTCAGTATCCTCGAAGGTGAATTTCACCTTGCGGCCGCGTTCGAAATCGAGGATGGGGTGGTCGGTGATTCGCATTTCGTGAGACAATTCTTTCACCTCCGCGGCGATGCAGGCATCGCCGATTGTGCGGAAAAAGGGGCGATGCCCGCTCGGCGGCGGCTCATCCCCCATCTTAGAATTCGGCGAGCTCTCCTACATTCCTGCCACGGGGATGCAGGATCTCGTCATCAATTGCGAAATAGATAGATATCTGAAGTACCCTCTCGGTTGTGCCTCGACCTATCGGCTACTACATTTCTGGCGGGAAGGATGGAAGCACATGAAGGTCGCCCTGGTCTACAACGACGTGAAAATTGACGAGCAAAGAGCGATGGCTGAGAATCCCCACGGCATTGAACAGCTTCAGCGAACCGTCGATGCCGTGGAGGGCGGATTGCGGGATTCGGGACACGACGTGGTACGCGTTGTACTACCCCGTTACCCCGATCTGGAAGCCATCGCGTGCTCCGGTGCGGAGGTGTTTTTCAATCTCACTACCGGGATAGTGGAAAAACGCATGCAACTTCACGCGGTTTCGCTTCTGGAGATGGCGAAGGTTTCCTTCGTGGGAAGTGATTTGCTGGCTCAAAGCATCGCCCTGGACAAGTTCGTCACCAAGGTACTTTGGAGCCGCGCGGGAATTCCCACGCCGAGATTTCAACTCATTCCCCGCAACGGAGTATGGGAACCCGACACCACCGTGAGATATCCCGCCATAATCAAACCCTGCCGCGAGGGCTCCTCTCTCGGGATACGCTCCTCGAGTGTGGTTTACAGCGCGGAAGAGGCCCGCCGTCGCGGAAACCGGTTGCGGACGGAATTCCGCCAGAACATGCTTTTGGAGGAGCTGGTGACGGGCCGGGAGTTCACCGCGGGATTTCTCGGTAATGAGCCTCCCCGGATTTTTCCCATCCAGGAAATCATTTACGGGGACTGGCCCGCCGACGAACCGGAGATATATAGCTTCGAGGCGAAGGTGGGAGAATGGGCCGACCGCGCCTGCCCGGCAGAGATCGAACCCGATTTGCGCGATACCATAGAACAGACCTGTAAAGACGCGGTGCGCGCTCTCGGGTTGCGAGACCTGGCGCGTATCGATATCCGGGTGGACGAGGAAGGAAGGCCTAATCTCCTGGAAGTCAACGCCCTTCCGGGTCTGCAGCCCGACTACAGCGAATATCCCCGGATGGCCGAAGCCGACGGTCTGGGTTATTCGGCCTTGATGCATGAACTGGTGATGCTCGCCGCCTCGCGGTAACGGGGGGATCGGGGAGCGTGGGCGGAATCGACTCACCGGGGCGTTCGGGCAATTCTACGGTGCGGCGAATCCCGTGTGAGGCGGAGTCCTCCGGCAGATGCTACCGGAGCTGGATTCAGATCTCGAGGGCCTCGCGCAGTGCGGATTCCACTCGCCCGTCGAGGGACAGCAGGCGGCGGAGGATATCATTTTCGGTTACGCGCAACACCTCGAGGGGAGTTATGGATATCCTGCCAGAGCGTATGGCCGCCAAATCGGTGCCCTCGGCGGCTCCCCCTGAATGACGATCGACCGAGAGATGGTAGCAGCGACGCCCTTCACCATCTTCATCCACCAGTACGCGATCGCGATAGGGAGAGGGTCCTAGTTCGGTGAAGGCGATACCCGCGATTTCTTCGGCCGCCCTGTCGGGCACGTTGACGTTGAGGAGCCAGGGATGTCGCGGAAGATGTGCCGCGATCTCCGTCATCCCGGCGGCGACTCGCGCCGGTAGGGCGTAACTCTCGGGGTCTTGATCCCTGCGTCCGCTGGATATTGCCAGCGCCGGTATGCCCGCCAGCACCGCCTCTATGGCCGCCGCCACGGTGCCGGAATAGAGGACATCGGTGGCAAGATTGTACCCAAGGTTGATTCCCGAAAAGACCATGTCTATGCGGCCCTCGATCAGATGGTTTACGGCCAGTTTGACGCAATCCGCGGGCGAACCGGAGACCGACCAGGCTGGAACGTCGAAACGATCGCCTTTCACCGCGTTGGCGTAAAGCGGCTTGCCGATCGTTATGCCGTGACCGGAAGCTGACCACTCACCTTCCGGGGCGACGACGAATACTCGCGCGTCCGGAAGCCTCCGAAGGGTGCGGACGAGCTGCAACAGGGACGGTGATTCTATTCCGTCGTCGTTGGTCACCAAGAAATTGGGCAATCTGTTTCACCTCCCGTGATGGCTTTCCCCATTTTAACTATGCGAGAGAGTGACGGCAACGGCATCGATGTAATGGATGATGGGAGGGGTGTGGGGAAATACCCGCCAGAGGATGTGGAAGATACGTGTGTTCATCGCTCCTCGTTGAGGGTTTCGCGCACCAACTCGAGGAGCTCTCGGACCATGTTGCGCTCCTCCACCCTTCGCAGGATCTTACCGTGATGGACGAGCACTCCTCCACCCCGGCCGCAGCATAACCCTACGTCGGCAGCGCGGGCCTCCCCGGGCCCGTTCACTTCGCAACCCATCACCGCGACGGTAAGGTTGCCTTCGAGTTCGGAAAGGGCGCTCTCCACTTCCCCCGCCACCTTGACGAGGTCTACGCGACAACGCCCACATGTGGGACAGGAGATAACTCGTATGCCCGAGGGAACTAACTCCCACGCTCGCAGGATTTCTCGCGCCGTCTCGACCTCGATCACCGGATCTGCCGTCAACGAAACGCGAATCGTGTCGCCGATTCCGCGACCCAGGAGATACCCGATACCGACGGACGAATGTACGATGCCCCGTCGCGGTGTACCCGCTTCCGTTACGCCGAGATGGAGAGGGTAATCGGTGCGCTCCGCCAGAATCTCGTTGGCTCGAACGGTCGATGGAACGTCGGAGGCTTTCACCGACACCACGATGTCGCCAAAACCTGCGTTTTCCAGTATGCGGATCTGACCCAAAGCCGCTTCCGCCAGTGCCTCGGGACCGTGGCCCATCTCCTCTCGAATGTGACGCGGGAGTGAGCCGGAGTTGGCGCCGACGCGGATGGGAATCCCCCTCCTGGCGGCCTCGGTAACCACTGCCTTTGCCCCGGCCTCCGAAAGGTTGCCGGGGTTTAACCTCACCTTCGCGGCGCCGGCACGCATACTCAACAGGGCCAGATGATGATCGAAGTGTATGTCGGCCACCACGGGGACGGGACTGGCGGAACAAATCTCCGCCAAAACCCGGGCGGCCTCACGATCGGGCACGGCGACGCGGACGATCTCGGCACCGGCATCGCGAAGACGCGAGATTTGCTCGAGGGTCGCCTTGGAATCGCGCGTATCCGTGTTGGTCATGGACTGCACGACTATGGGGGCATCGCCGCCCATGGGGACGGCGCCGACGTACACTTTGCGACTGCTCCTTCGCTCGAGACTCACCCTGGCCCTTCCCTTCAGCCGGTCAGCCGCAGAATGTCCTGCACGGTGACGTACAATGCGAGGAGGATTAATAGCGCCACCCCCACCAGGTTGATTAGGCTTTCCTTTTGCGGATCCAGCTTATTGCCACTTACGGCCTCGACGCCGAGTAGAAGGAGACGTCCCCCGTCGAGAACGGGTAATGGGAGCAGGTTTATGAATCCCACGCTCGCGCTGATGGAACCGGCCAACGCCAGTACGCTGGCCAGGCCCATTTGCGCCGCTCGGCCCACCTCGGCACCTATTCCGACGACGCCCATAAGCTGATCGGTACCGGTAGTTCCGACGATGATTTCTCCGATGGTTCGTCCCAGGAGGACTATTACGGTGAAGGTCCACGACAGAGCCTGGAGTAATGAGGTCGTTATGGGGAAACGGACGTGTTCCGTTTCGGAGCCTATGCCGGCATAACCGATGGTTTCCCCCGCCTCCTCCGTCTCCGCCGGTGTCAGCTGGAATTCCCGGGTGCTTCCCTCGCGCTCCACCGTGAAGGTGAGGGTGTCTCCGGGATGTTCTCGCACGACCGTGACGACGTCCATCCATTCTTCGACGGGCTCTCCCCCGGCGGCGACGATTCTATCTCCGACCTCGATGCCGGAGGATGCCGCTGGGTATCCCTCCTGAACTTCATTCACGATCAAACTGGGATAGGGAACGCCTACGGCGGCGTAGATGAGGAAGAATACCAGTACCGCGACGACGATATTCGTCAGGGGGCCGGCAACCATAATCGCCGCTCGCGTCCCGAGAGATTTATCATTCATCCTGCGTCCGAATTCTTCACCGGGGGGCGGTTCTCCCTCGAGAGCGCTGGCGGTTTCCCCGGCCATGAGGACGTAGCCGCCCAGGGGTATAGCTCTCAGGGAGTATGTGGTTTCGTCTCCTTCCCACGAATGCAGCAGCGGCCCGAAGCCTATGGAGAATTCGTGACACAGGACTCCGTTGTGCCGGGCGACCAGGAAGTGTCCCGCCTCGTGCACCAGGATCAATAGGCCCAACATGAGTACGGTAATTATCACGGTAAGCATCGCTATATATTCACCACCGAAATCCCGAGTTGAGAGGTGTCTAAAGCAGTCGCCTGACGGATGAACGGGCATTCTCGCGGGCCCAGGCATCGGCCTCGAAAATCGCATCGGCTTCCTCCGGGTAAGCCCCGGTCATTCCCGCCTCTTCTGCCGTCCGAAGAGTCCGATCGATCACAGTGGCGATCTGGTCGAAGCGGATCCGACCTTGCAGGAAAGATTCTACCGCGATTTCGTCGGCCGAAACCAGTACGGTGGGCAACAAGCCTCCCCGACGCCCCGCATTCCTGGCCAGCTCCAGGCAGGGAAACAGGGCGGGGTCCGGTCGTTCGAAGGTGAAGGTCTGTTTCGATAGATCGAAGGAAGCGAAGCCGGGGTCTTCCCAGCGTTCGGGGTAGCTCAAACCGTACATTATCGCATAGCGCATGTCGGTAGGGCCCATGTGGGCCTTTACGGCGCCGTCGACAAACTGGACCAGGGAGTGTATCGCGCTCTGGGGGTGGACGATTACGTCGATGTGATCGTAGTCCACGTCGAAAAGCCAGTGTGCCTCGATCACTTCCAGGCCCTTATTGACCATTGTGGCGGAGTCGATGGATATCTTCTGTCCCATGTTCCAGCGCGGGTGAGCCAGGGCTTCTCGAGGCGTCACCCGGACCAGTGACTCGGGATCGCGACCCAAGAAGGGTCCGCCCGAAGCCGTAAGTATGAGGCGATCGGGCACCCGTTCTTCTCCGAGGAGACATTGAAAGAGAGCGCTGTGTTCGCTGTCGACGGGCACGATGGATCCACCGGAATCACGTACCAACTCGAGCAGGATTTGTCCGGCACAGACCAGGGATTCTTTGTTGGCCAGGGCGATATCGATTCCCGCTTCGGCCGCCGCGAGAGTCGGTCGCAGTCCGGCGAAACCCGATATTGCGGCGACGAGGGTGTCCACCTCCACCCCTCGCACCATTTCCTCAATTCCCGCCGGTCCGCCGTAGACCTCGATGCCTTCCGATCGCAGGGAGTCTTTCGCGCGGCGCAGCGCCGAAGCGTCGGCGATGGCCACGGCGCGGGGGCGGAATTCCAGGGCCTGTCGGATGAGATCTTCGACGTTGCTTCCGGTGGCGAGGGCCCTGATGTCAATTCTTTCGGGGAACTCCCGCGCTACCTGCAGAGTCTGTAAGCCTATGCTTCCCGTCGACCCCAGAAGCGATATTCTTTTCAAATCAATACACCCCAAAGTTCCAACTAGATGAGATCCAGGTATAGCAGGATAAACGTAATCGGGACGGCGAAAAGCAAACTGTCGATCCGGTCCAATAGCCCGCCGTGACCGGGGAATATGTTCCCGGAGTCCTTAACTTCCCCCGCCCTCTTGAGTATCGACTCGAAGAGATCGCCGAACTGTCCCGCTACCGCCACACCTATGGCGACCGGCACGATCACAATCGCGGGCCTCTGGGTGAGGGCCCCGATGATTAAACCGACCGAAATCGCGCCAATTATGCCGGCGATGGCACCGGTCCAGCTCTTATTCGGGCTGAGGGCCGGGACCATTCCCCCGTTTCCCCATCGGGAACCGATCAGGTATGCGGCGGCGTCATTGACCCATATCAATACGACCGTGGCCAAAAGCGCCCAGCGGCCTCCCGGCAGGTTACTCAATTGGGGCCAGAACGCGAAGAGGCTCATGTACAGAAAAGCTAGCGAGGAACGGGCAAGTCCCCGCAGTACTCCCGACCAGTCTATTGCCTGGCGGGCCGACACGAAGAAGATCGGCAGCAGATCCAGGAGTAATGCCGGGTAA
Organism: Bacillota bacterium; assembly: GCA_046483165.1. Classification (GTDB taxonomy): domain Bacteria; phylum Bacillota; class Sulfobacillia; order SLMV01; family SLMV01; genus CSSED11-154. The sequence continues at coordinate 34,399 of JAWODQ010000071.1, forward strand.
AAGGCCAGCACTATTCTCGGATCGACGAAACCGGCGAGTAACACCGCGAGTATCGCCAGCCTGACGCCGTATCCGGCCCGAAAGCCCAGAACGGACTGAAGCTCGGACAGACCCACCTGGGCGGCCAGCAATACGAGGATCCCGAGTACCCACCCCCCGTAGTACGATGCGATTATGAGGGGCGGCATGAACAGGATCAGGCTGCGAACGCGCAGGGAGAGGTCTTTCAACATTCGTTCGTCCCCCCGCGGTCGGTAGGAAGGGACCCGAATCGACGTTGTCTTCCGGCATAAAAGCACAAGGCCTCACGCAGGTCATCGGCTCCGAAATCCGGCCAGTACGTCTCACAGGAATAAAGTTCCGAGTAAGCAGCCTGAAAGAGATAGAAGTTGCTGAGCCGCCACTCCCCGCCCGTGCGGATGATCAGGTCCGGGTCGGGGTACGGATGAGAGTAAAGCTGGCGGGCCACGGTGGACTCGTCGATGTCTTGCGGATCGATCTCGCCGGCGAGGACTCTTCGGGAGAGTTCCCGCGCGGCCTGGGCTATGTCGGCCCGTCCGCCGTAGTTAACTCCCAAAAGAAGGGTTAGGCCCTCGCAGTCGGCAGTTTCGCGCGCCAGTGTCTCGATTCCGCTCCGCGCCGGGGCGGCCAGCTCTTCGATCGCACCGAGGGGAACCACTTTGACGCCCTGCTCTTTCAGTTCGTGGAGTTCGGAACGCGAGAATTCCGCCATGAGCATCATCAGCGCCCGTACTTCCTCGGAGGATCTTTTCCAATTCTCGGTAGAGAAGGCGAACACGGACAGGTAGGGAATTCCAATTTGCCCGCAGTTCTCTATACAGCACCGCAGGCTGCGCGCGCCGGCACGGTGACCCTCCGTTCTCGGGAGGTCTCTTTCGGCGGCCCAGCGGCCGTTGCCGTCCATGATGATGGCTACGTGGTTAGGAAGATTCGGGGTCATCCACGGGCTCCTCCCCACCGGGTACATCGAGATGGGACAACACGGCCGGCGTGGGTTGGGGGAATTCGGCAGATTCCAGTGCTACCGCGCTGCCGTGCCGATATATCCTAACCACGCGACGTTGTGGGGCAAAGACAGTTGCCAGGCGCGACCGAGGGCGGGGAAGTGCGATGATCTCGACTTCCTCTCCGAGCGATTCCAATTTGACAATCGCCTCCGATACTGTCAGTCCAAGGAGGCGTTTCAGATCGTCGTCCGCGATCGCCGCTCACACCTCCATGATTTCGCTTTCCTTCTCCTCCATTATCTGATCGATCAAGGAGATGTGCTCGTCGGTGATCTCCTGGCTCCGATCCAGGAGCCTCCGGGCTTCGTCCTCGGAGATGCCCCCGTCCTTTTCTAATTTCTTGATTTCGTCATTTACATCGCGACGGATGTTGCGGATCGCCACGCGACTCTCCTCCGCCTTCTTGTTGGCCAGCTGAACCAATTCCCGGCGCCTCTCTTCGGTGAGCTGGGGTATCGCCAGGCGTATGACGTTCCCGTCGTTGGCGGGCATAATACCGAGGTCGGAACGCATTATGGCCTTTTCGATGTCGCCCATCGCGTTCTTATCCCAGGGTTCGATGACCAGAAGACGCGCTTCGGGGGCGCCGATAGAGGCTATCTGCTTGAGCGGCGTCGGCGAGCCGTAATAATCCACCGAAAGGTCACTTACCAGTGCGGGGTTTGCCCGTCCGGCCCTGATGGTCGCCATCTCTTTGCGGAAAAAATCGACCTGTTTGGACATTCGTTTCGCACCATCGTCGATTACCTTATGATTCATCTTTTCTTTCCCCCCGAACAAAAGTGCCGATATTCTCGCCCATTATCACGCGCTTGATATTGCCGTACACTCCTAGGTCGAAGACGACTATGGGGATATTGTTATCCATACACAAAGAGGTGGCGGTAGAATCCATGACTCGCAATCCCCGGTTGAGAACGTCGAGGTAGGGAATCTCGTCATACTTTTGCGCTTCGGGGTTGTGGGCGGGATCGGAGTCGTAGACTCCCGGGGTGTTCGTTGCTTTCAGCATGGCGTCGGCCTCGATCTCGGCCGCGCGCAAAGCCGCCGTGGTATCCGTCGAGAAGTACGGATTACCCGTACCTGCGGCGAAGATCACCACGCGACCCTTCTCCAGGTGCCGAATGGCGCGTCGACGGATGTAGGGTTCCGCGACCTCCTTCATCTCGATCGCGGTCTGCACCCGGGTATCGACTTCATGATTCTCCAGGGCGTCCTGTAAGGCCAGGGCATTAATACACGTCGCCAGCATTCCCATATAGTCGGCGGTGGCTCGATCCATGCCCCGGGTCCAACCCAGGGCACCGCGCCAGATGTTGCCACCACCAACCACCACGGCCGTTTGAATGCCGAGGACGACGATCTCCTTTACCTGCCTCGCGATTCCGTCGACTATCGCGGGATCGATACCGAAACCGCGTTCACCCGCCAGCGCCTCTCCGCTCAGCTTGAGCACTATTCGCTTATATACCGGCCCGGTTGCTGCAGATGATTCGTCCATAGATTGCTCGCCTCCCGGAGAGTTTCCTAGCGAGGTCCGTGACCTCAGCCTTCGGTGTCTTCCCCGAGGGCGAATCGGGTGAAGCGGCTGACCCGAATATTCTCGCCCAGGGTTGCCACGTACTCGTTTACTACCTCTTCCACAGTGCGGTCGGGATCCTTAATGAAGGCCTGATCCATGAGACAGATCTGGGAGAAGAACTTCTCCATGCGGCCTTCGACGATCTTTTGTGCGATCTCTTCCGGCTTGCCCTCACCTTTCGCCTGTTCCATGAGGATGTGGCGTTCCTGATCGACGATGTCCTCGGGAACCTGCTCGCGATCGATGTAACTCGGGTCCGCGGCGGCGATTTGCATGCAAAGATCGTGGGCCAGCTCGGAGAATTCGTCCGTCCGGGCCACGAAATCGGTTTCGCAGTTAACCTCGATGAGTACTCCGATTTTGCCGTTGAGGTGGATGTAGGAGTCGATCAAGCCCTCGTTGGTGCTGCGTCCGGCCTTCTTTTGCGCCTCCGCGAGTCCCTTGGTACGAAGTGCTTCGATCGCCTTATCCATATCGCCACCGACTTCTTGTAGGGCTTTCTTGCAATCCAATACACCGGCTCCCGTGGCGGCCCGGAGTTCTTTTACCTGACTGGCGCTAATTTCTACCATATGCCATATCTCTCCCTCGCAGGTTAGCTTTATCACGCCTGCCGAACTTGCACTCCCTGACGGCCTTCGAGTACGGCGTCGGCGATGCGGGATGTTAGTAGTCTTACGGCGCGGATAGCGTCGTCATTACCCGGGATCACGTAGTCGATCTCGTCGGGATCGCAGTTCGTATCCACTATGGCGACCACCGGTATGTCGAGCCTGTTACACTCGCGGATCGCGATGGCTTCTTTGCGGGGATCCACGATGTAAACTACGTCCGGAAGACGCCTCATATCCTTTATGCCGCCGAGGAATTTCTGGAGGCGCTCTCTTTCCTTTTTCAGCAGGACGGCTTCTTTCTTGGGGAGGTCGTCCCAAACGCCACTGGCTTCCTGTTCCTCGAGGTCTATGAGGGAGCGTATCCGCTTCTTTATCGTCTCAAAATTGGTGAGCGTGCCACCCAGCCATCTCTGGTTGACGTAGGGCATATCGCAGCGCTCCGCCTCTTCCTGGATAGTTTCCTGCGCCTGCTTCTTGGTGCCCACGAAGAGCACGGAGCCGCCCTGAAAGACGGTATCCCTTACGAAACTGTACGCCGTATCCATCAGGCGAACCGTCTTCTGCAGGTCGACGATGTAGATGCCATTGCGCTCGGTGAATATATATTCTTTCATTTTGGGGTTCCAACGACGGGTTTGGTGTCCGAAATGCACACCCGATTCTAGTAGTTCCTTCATGCTGACCACTGGCATTCCTATCAATTCTCCTCTCGGTTTCTCCTCCCACGCCTTCCTCGGATTCCGGGACCCTCTTTGGGGCACCGCCGAACTCCTCGACGCGGTGAGTGATTGCGGGCGGTAAACCGCCCATATACTTATACCACACGCGAAAATCTACTTCAACGATCCGAGGGGGTATGCGGCCCCTCCGAAATCGCTTTCGACGCCGGGATTTCGCGAAACGAAGGACGACCGTCCGCCGCCGAAGCTGCCGGAACGTTTCAACTATGCTAGGGATCGACAAACTGCCGCGGGAAGCCCGGAAGGTCTAATGAATCCCGCGTTCGTCGTCGGTACGGGCGAATTCAGTCCGTGACGCCCGGGATCGGCGACCGGCCCGGGTTATCGCTGAGACTGCGAGCCACGGGGCCGTCGGCGGGCGGAAGTGATAGTCCGTTGGCCGCCATCCACCCGGACATCACGCCTTCGACGGCGGCGGTGGCGCCCTTCAAGGAACAGTTGATCCGGGCTCCATCGCACGTCATGCCGTCCAGCGCACTCATGGCTGCGTTTACGGCGGCGCGCATTTCCTCGACATTCCCGCCCATGAGCCGACAGGTCGCGCCGGCAACCCCGGCACCGGCGCTGATTGCCCCACAATAGTCCGACACGTCACCCATGAAGGCTTTGAAGTACAGATTGATGGTGTGCGCCAGCAAAACGGCCCGCAGAGTCGCATCTTTGCCGGCGGGTTCCCGTTCCTGCGCAACGCAAATTGGGGGAATACTCACCATAATTCCCTGGTTTCCGCTGCCGGCCGAGGTGAAGATGGGACGCGATGTTCCGGCCATTCGGGCCCAGATGGCCGCCATCACCAGGCGGCGAATTCGGAAACAGAGACCGCCCTCGGGCGCTTCCGGCAGTATTTCACCCCTTACCCAAAATGGGAAGTCGTGCAACGACTCTTCGGCAACTTCCATATTGGATTGTGCACCTCGAAGCAGAAACGCTGCATTCTCGCAGGTGATATGGTCGTTCGCCTCAATGATCTCCGAGAGAGTGGCATTCTTCAAATCTCGCGTGGAGTGGACTTCCGGCTTCGATTCTGAGCTGGTGGGCAATGCGATGTTCGAGTCGTCGCGGCGGATCGAGACTATGTTGGAGTGCCCACCGGCAATTGTGGTTTCGGCCTCGTGTTCATCGCCGAAGGCCGTGACGCGGACGTAAATGGGCTCGTCCCCGTCGTACTCCGTAATCTCAACTCCGTTATCCTCGATCAACTGCATGGCCTCTCGTAATTCTTCCTCGGAGCTGTGAAGCAACATCTGAAGGCCCAAAGAGGAGCGGCGCAACCGGGAGCCCAGGGCGGCCGCCACGTGCGGTCCAACTTCGTCCCCGACGGGTAGACCGGCCGTTTTGGCATTCTTCAAAACGTGGGCGCTTAGTTCTACGTGCAGCTTCCTGGGAGCATATCCGAGAGTCTCGCTGGCCCGGGCCGCTGCGAGCGCTATGGCGGCCGGTTCCGTGCACACGGCCGCGGGCTGGGAGTGTTTGCGGAGAAGATTCACCAAAATGGATGCGGTCTCTTCCATACCGGCCATCGCATATTCCCCCTTCAATGTAACTCCCCGGATGAGGTGGCAAATCACTGTCCCGTCCCACTACTATCCATCGGCGATCGGTACTACATACCAACGTTTCGATTTCCGGCGGGATTGCCCCTGCCCTGCGCCCCACTTCTTCGAGTGGCCGTCGGGGGATTGAGGCGCAGGCGAGTTGGGGATACGCCGGTATTGCGTTGTCGCGACTGTTCCTTATGTCCCCTATTCCCCGGTCTTCGAGGCGGCAGAGCTTATGTGTTCGGCGAGATCCTACAACCACAACGCGGTGGGGTACGCGAAGGGATCGCTGGCGCGGTCGATCGAGATCGCGAAGGAACACCTCGACTTCTTCGCGTTCACCGGGCACGGCCGATGGCACGATATGCCCGAGATGCCGCGCAACCAGCACATGCACTGGGTCAACGGATTCAAGGCCCATACCGAACACTGGCCAAAGACGCGTCGGATGATCGCGTCGGCCAACGACGAAGAGTTCGTGGCGTTCCTCGGCTACGAGTGGCACTCGAGCAGCTTTGGCGATCACTGCGTGATCTTCCCGGACGATCACGAGGAACTCTTCCTTCCGGACAACGTCGATGACCTGCTCGACTTCGCCGAGAACGCGGGCGCCCTCGCGATACCCCACCACCTCGCCTACAAGCAGGGGTGGCGCGGCGCGAACTGGTCGCACTTCCGACCGTCCGTCACCCCGGTGGTCGAGATCTTCTCCGAACAGGGATGCACGCTCAGCGATCGCTCGCCCTACCCCATGCTCCTTCACAGCAACGGGGGACGCGTCACGAGTCAGACGGTGCGCCATCAGCTGCAGACGGGAAAACGCATCGGGTTCGTCGCCTCCACCGACGATCACTTCGGCTACCCGGGGGCGTACGGAGAGGGCGTGGCAGGCGTGTGGGCGGAGTCGCTGACCCGGGAGTCGATCTTCGAGGCGCTGCGCGCCCGCAGGACCGTTGCCGCGACCGGAGACCGGGTGTCACTCGCATTCTTCGTCAACGGAAACCCCATCGGCTCGGAGATCCCGGCGACGAGGGAGCGTCGGTTTCAGATCGACGTCAATGCTCCGGATTCGATCGAGTCGGTGGAGCTGGTTCGCGGGGAGCGCACGATCCGACGTCACTTCCCGGCGGATGCCATTTCCGATCACGGCCGTTTCCCCGGCCGGTCGCGCTGCCGCATCCGCTACGGCTGGGGCCCCTGGTCCGCGCTCGACCTCGAGCGGGTCTGCGAGTGGGATATGGAGATCTCCATCGAGGGCGGCCGCTTCGTGGGGTTCGATCGGTGCTTCCAGACCGGACCCTTCGGCGAGGAGATCATCGATCATGCGCGTCAGGTGTCCGACCGGAAGATCGCCCTTCACTCCTACACCTCACGCAAGGACGCCTACCTCCAGGACCCCACAAAGGCGCTGATCCTCGACATGGAGGCCGACGAGAACTCCCGGCTCCGGATCCGCATGAGCAAACCGATCGAGCTGACCCGCGAGTTCGCGCTCGCGGATCTCGCGCGGGAGAACGATGTCTTCTTCACCGGGGTCTTCACGAGCGAGAGCGTCCAGCTGAATCGCCTCGTCGCACCCGACGAGTCACGCTGCTCGATCGAATGGGAGGAGTCACGCGCTCCGGCGGATGGACCCGACATGTACTACGTCCGCGTGCGCCAGCACAACGGTCAGTACACCTGGTCGAGTCCCATCTGGGTTGGATGACGAATGGTCGCGTTCACCGACTACCGGTTCACCTTCGAACGCCAGCCGCTCGCCCGCCCCTTCCACTTCAAGGGCGGCTTCTTCACCGAGAAGTGGATCAACGTGGTCCGGCTCCGTCCCGGCGGCGCGACCGCGGTTGGAGGCAACGCGGTCCTCTGGTCCGACGCGGCGGTGTTTCACGGCTGGTCGGAGACCGGCGGCAACACGTTGATGACGCTGCTCGCCGAGCGCGCCGTCCAGCTAGCCCGCGGCGTCGAGTTCACCGATCCGATCGACGCCTTCTCGTCGGTCCGTGAGGAGTTGCACGAGTACGCCCCCCGCATCACCCTGCGTCCGGAGGTCACCCGAACGTTCACGCTCAACGCGATGGTGGCGCTGGACTTCGCGCTCTGGAAACTCT
>JAWODQ010000001.1:0-6347 GCA_046483165.1 Bacillota bacterium
GGATGCCTCGTCTCCGCGGTCGGCGGGACGAAGCGATTCCAGGCGCAATCTCACCCGCTCGCGGCCTCGCCAGCGATCCACGTCCAGGGCGAAGGCGAGATCCATATGGCCCCGCTCCTCGAAGCTCTTCCAAAGTGGTCCCAGGCCGAATCACACGGCCTGCAACCCGCGTCCGGCGAGATCCAAAATCAGGTGCTTCTCGCCGTCTCCCGCCGGCCGGGCGCGCTCTATCGATACGTCCCGGCTCAAAAAGGTGGGTTTGGGATTGCCGAAACCGAACGGTCCCACGGAGGCCAGCTCTCCTGCGGCCTCCAGATCTACCGATCCCAGGGGCAGCTCTCCGACGATCTCCAACCGCGGGATGACCTGCTCGGGCGTAAGCCGTCGAGCCGCCAGCTCGTGTAGGCGTTCGGCCAGCTGCTCCAGGTGGTCCCGGCGCACACCGAGACCCGCCGCGGCCACGTGTCCTCCGTAATCCTCCAACAGGTCGGAAGACGAATGCAGCGCGTCGAAGAGATCGAAGCCGGGGATGCTGCGCGCGGAACCCCGGAAGACGTCCGGTTCGTCGGCGGCGGGCGCCAGGAGAGCGACCGGTCGCCGGTAACGTTCCGCGACCCGGGAGGCGGCGGGACCGAGCACCCCGGGGTGCCAGTGTTGGCCCCAAAGTAACAAAAAGGCCCGCGATTCGAAATCTGGATCGGAGGCGGCGATGCGCTCCACATCGCGAAACAGCTCCCCCTGAATATCCCTGCGTTTCTCGTTGGCCCGTTCGCAGGCCTCCGCGATGCGTTCCGCCCGGGCCGGCTCCGTGGTCAACAGGAAATCTACCAGGAGCGATGGCCTGGTCAACCGTCCCGGCGCATTTATGCGGGGTCCCAGGACCATGGCGAGGGTCTCGGCGTCGCTTCTTGCCAGATCGATCCCGGCCACCTGCGCCATGGATGAGATAGCCTGGCGCGGGGATTCCCGGATTACCTCGAGGCCGGCGCGCACCAGGAGTCGGTTATCCCCGATGAGCGGCGCCGCGTCCGCCACGGTTCCGAGCGCCACGATGTCCAGTTCTTCTCGCAGCTCGCTTTCGGTGAGAAGGCGGGCGAGACAATAGACCACACCCACCCCGGCGAGATCCCCGAAGGGGTATTCCGAATCTGAACGCTTGGGATCCACCACTGCCGTAGCGGGAGGGAGGGTCTCGCGGGGTTCGTGGTGGTCGGTAATGATGAGGTCCATGCCGAGAGAGCGGATCAGCTCGGCTTCCTCGAAGGCGGAAATGCCGCAGTCCACGGTTATTACGAGGTCGACACCGTCCGCGGCCGCCGCCTCTACCGCCTCGCGAGATAGCCCGTATCCCTCCTCGAGACGGGAAGGTATATGGTAGTCCACTCGGGCACCCATCTCGCCAAGTACGCCCACCAGCAGGGCGGTGGAGGTTATACCGTCGCAGTCGTAGTCGCCGAATATCCGGATGCGCTCTCCGGCGGCGGCCCGCCGGATCCTCTCCACCGCCTCCCGGGCGTCGGGAAGTAGCGCGGGGTCGGGCAGATCCGCTAGGGAGGCCTCGAGGTATCGTCGGGCCGCGGCAGGCGTGTCGTAGCCGCGATCGACCAGGACCAGGGACGCGGGACGGTTGAGCCGGAGCTCACTTTCCAGTAGCGATACGGCCTCCGGATCCGGTTCTCCTATACTCCAAAGGACGATGGTTTCTCCTCCGATTCTTCATCCGTATCATCGGCATCCTCGTCGCTTTCTTCCGTTTCGGACTCGACGACGGAAAGCTTCCTGACCACGCCCTCGAGGGTCGTTACCCGATTGCGAAGGTCTTCGTTTTCCGCCCGGAGTTCTTCATTTTCCGATTGAGCCCGGGAAAGCTGGCCGGACAGGCCTCGCTGCCGCAATCCCGACTGCAGCTGGCGCCACAGGCTGATGACTCCTACCAGCACGCCGCCGGCGGCCGCGGAGAAAACGATGACAACGACCAGCGAAGTCTCCACGCTCCAGCCGAGGAAGCGCACGGTGACGATCTGAACGTTTTGACCGGCGAAAACCGCTATGATCGCGGCGATCAGAAGTACGATGATCGGCATTATGGTGGAACGCACGATCGAACCCCCCTTTCAGCCTTTCCCGCGGGGTAAACTGTATCTCCCTTAGAATTCGCCTCTCGGGCTCCCTTTCCTGTCCCTCGGTCAGGTACGGGAGGTGGATCGCGAGGGCCGCTTCTCCGACCAGGTAACCCAGATGGGGCTGGCCACAAAGATGGAAGAGTACGTACCCACTACGATACCGAGCATCAGGGCGAAGGTGAAGTTCTTAATCGAAACGCCACCGAAGAGATAGATGCCCGCCACCGCCGCGAAGGTAGTTATGGAAGTGATGAGGCTTCGGGCCAGGGTTTGCTGAATACTCTTGTCCACCAGCCCGGAGAGCAGTTCGCCGCGACCCCTATACCTCAGGTTTTCTCGAATCCTGTCGAAGACCACGATGGTATCGTTCACCGAGTAACCCACTATGGTAAGGATGGCGGCGATGAACGCCTGGTCCACTTCCACCCGAAGGAGCGAGAAGAGTCCCAGGGTGATGAGGCTGTCGTGAACCAAGGTGACGACCGCCGTGGCCGCGAACCGGAACTGAAATCTCACGGTTATATATATGACCATACCCACCAGGGCGACCGCCAAAGCCGTGAGTCCGCTTCGGGTGAGTTCGCGCCCGATGACCGGCGAAACCATATCCATCGAGGAAATCTCGTAATCGCCGATTTCGTCCAGGGCCGCATACAGTTGCTCTCGATCCTCCCCATCGGGGATGGCGGGAGACTTGATGCGGATGATGGGTGAGTCGGCATCACCGATGCGCAACACCTGGTGGCCGCTCATCTCGTCGAAATCCGCCAAGACCTCCTCGACCTGGGCGCTGGTCACCGGGGAGCTGTAATCCAACTCCAGGACCGATCCTCCGGTGAAGTCCACTCCCAGGTTGAGTCCCTGCACCACGAGACTTACCAATCCGATGACTATCAGGGCACCCGAGAAGATGAACCAGTAGCGGCGGTTATCCATGAAGCTGAAACCACGAACTGCTCGCGTTATTCGCCTCACGCCACATCACCCCTTTGACCGAAGAAGGCGGGCCCCGATTTTACCAGCCCCGCCGCGGCCATCTGCACCAGGGCGAAGCGGGTGATCACCAGCGAGGTGAACATGCTCACCAGGATACCCAAAGATAGGGTGACGGCGAATCCCCGGACCGGACCGGTGGCCAGCCAGTAAAGCACGCCCCCGGCGATTAGGGTGGTGATGTTGGCGTCGAGGATGGTCCGAAAAGCCGATGTGAAGCCGCTATCTATCGCGGCGCGGGGGGTGGCCCCGAGCCGAACTTCTTCTTTGATTCGTTCGAATATGATCACGTTGGCGTCCACCGCCATGCCTATGGAAAGTATGATACCCGCGATACCCGGCAATGTGAGGGTAGCGTTTATTCCGTCCAGGAGACTCAAAAGCAGGACTATGTAAAGACCCAGGGCGGCCGTGGCCCAGATACCCGGAACCCGGTAGAAGGTGATCATCAGGGCGGCCACCGCGGCCACTCCCAATACTGCGGCGCGCCAGCTTTGCTCGATGGACGCCTCACCCAGGGTGGCGCTGATGAAGTTCGGGCGGAGGGGCTCCAGATTCAGCGGAAGGGCACCGGAATTAAGCAACACCGATACGCTCTGGGCTTCCTCCAGGGATTCGTAACCTTCGATGATGGGTTCCCCGCTGGCGATGACGCTGCGTACCACGGGGGCCTGGACCTGTTCGTCGTCCAGCATTATGAGCATCTTCTCGCCCACATGCTCGCGGGTGGCGTCGGCGAATATCTCCCGACCCTCGGCGTCGAATTCCAGCTGCACGATGGGCTGTCTGATGCCACGTTCGTCGGTTTGAATCATGGCCTGGGCCCGATCCAGGTAGGCGCCGGTGATCAACACGTTGCCTTCCTCGTCGGTAAACTCCAGCCGGGCCGTACGCCCGATCATCTCCAGCGCCATCTCCGGATCCTCTACCCCGGGCAGGGCAACAACTATGCGCCTGTCACCCTCGCGGTAGATCATCGGCTCCGCGACGCCCATGGCGTCCACGCGACGGCGAATGATCTCCATGGCCGATATCATGGCCTCTTCGGTGACGGGAGTATCCTCGGTGGGCCTCGCCTCCAGGACCACGTGGATACCCCCGACCAGATCCAAACCCTTGTTTATGCGGTTCCAAACGGAGTCGTAAAAACCAAAATAGCCGACGATCACGGCTATCGTTAAGGCCAAAATGGCCAGATTAATTAGATGCCGGCGGCGCCTCGCCCTCAAAGGCCCTCTCCCCCTTCAATTGCATGCCTGTGCATGCCCCGGAAATTATATCCCCGGCTCGGAAGGAGTGTCAATTCTTGGTCCGCACGCGCGCTCAAAGGAGGTGCATACCGTTGATATGCAGGGCGAAACGCTGGCCCAGGAATTCGGCCGCCCTCCGACACATCAACATCCGCGTTAGGAATATCTCGAAGTAGTCCATCACGGGAGAAATCTCCGTGTCGACCTGCACCTGGAGCGTGATGGTTCCCTCGTCGGCATCCACGTTGAGGAAGGATTTCTCCGCCGCGTAGTTTACGCGATCGTGTATGTCGAACTTGGCGGGGTCCTTGACCCGAACCCGCGAGCGGTGCACGTCGGATTTGTCCGCCAAGATCAGGGCGGCGGATACCGGGTTGACTATCTTGCCGTAGGTCTCTTCGTGGTTGCCCACGGCGCCCGCTACTATCCCTATATACTCGGGGTGCATGCCGCGCTCCCGCATCAGCTGCCAGACCATGAGCCCGCTCGCGCTGGCGTGATCGCGCATGTTGATCAAATTGCCGATGTCGTGGAGATAGCCGGCGATTCCGGCCAGCTCCTCCTCCACGGGATCTCGATCCAATCGGATCATTACGTTCGTGGCGATGTCGGATACCAATCGGGCGTGGCGGAGCCCGTGGTCCGTGTAGCCGAGCTCGCCCAGGTACTCGTTGCCCTTTAGGAGGTACGCGTTGAGTTCCGCGTCCTCTCTTACGTCATCCAGGGTTATTTTCAATTCGTGATTCATCGAGTTCTCCCCCATCTCGGATAAAAGCCAGCACCTCCGCCAACACCTCGCGGGGTGCTTTACCGTCGGTGGTCACCACCAGGTCGGCGTCCTCTTTGGCCCAGCGAAGACGCCCGAGCTGCCGATCCAGGTGATCGGGTCCCCAGGAAACCCTTCGGCGGCGACGAATCTCGTCGTAGCTTACCTTCAAATATATCAGGTAGTCGGGATCTCGGCGCGCGTGCATGCGGCGGATACTCGAATGTTCCTGGGCCATACTGTTGGCGTCGTAGCCCAGCTCCCGCAGTCCCTCCGCGAGAGTGGACTTTCCGGAGGCACACGGACCGACGATGATCACCCTGGTGGGGCGACATCGTCCGGGAGAGGAATCAGAACGGGAACTGGATGTCAATGGAACGTATCGCCACCTCCCCGAGACGTGACTCGCGCGATCCTATGCCCACTACCGCGAGCGACATGTCGTCGGCCGGCCGGCCCGAGTAGGCATCCAGGGCGCGGCCGAAGAGGGAGTCGGCCATGTTTTCGCTTTCGGGATCCCGGGATTGGGGATCGGGAGCGAACTGGGCGACCAGCGACGTCGGGCCTCCCAACTTCTCCAGCGCCTTACCGACACCGTCGGTGAACATGACACCCCAGATTCCCGCCGACAGCGGAACCTCGGCTATGGAGGGCCTGGTGAAATTGTGCACTCCTATCGGCGGGACGTCGTCGAGCATGGGTTCGATCTGCCCATCGCGGCCCAACAGAGCCCCGGCGTTGCCGTTTCGCGATATGACCAGGGTATCGGTCCAAAGGTCCACCGACATGATGGTCAGGGTGCAAAGCACCTTGCCGCCGCGCAGGGCGAAGAGGTTGTCGTGTACCGCCCGAGCCACCGCCCCGTCGCGCACTCCCTCGGCGATGAGCGACATGGCCTTTGCTATGACCAGATTGCTCATGCGCTTGGCGGCGGGACCACTTCCCTGGGCGTCGGACATGACCACCGACAAACCCCCGCGGGGACGCTCCACCACGTCCATACTGTCACCGCTGGTGGAGACGCCGGCCTTCGGAACCTTGCGCACGGCCACCTCCACGCGCTTGCGGAGGTACTTCGCTCTATCGTCACCCAACGTTTCATCCTCCCCTCGAGACCCGTAGGGATCTCAATCGGTTGAGGGCTGCGGCCACCTCCATCATCCTGGGCCTGGCATACTCGCCCGGATGTCCGTCGAAGGGAGATATCACGTCGAG
>JAWODQ010000020.1:0-16152 GCA_046483165.1 Bacillota bacterium
ACGAAGAGATCGGCAAGAAGATCGATAAGGCGATCTTCCCCGGCATCCAGGGTGGACCCCTGATGCACATCATCGCGGCCAAGGCCGTCGGCTTCCGCGAAGCGTTGGAGCCCGAGTTCGCGGACTATCAGAGCCAAATCCTGGCCAACGCCAAGGCGCTGGCGAAGGGTCTTTCGGAACGGGATCTCCGACTGGTATCCGGCGGTACCGACAATCACATGATGCTGGTCGATCTAAACAGCATGGACATAACCGGCAAGGCAGCCGAAGAGCGCCTCGACCGGGTGAGCATAACCGTCAACAAGAATACCATCCCCTTTGAAACTCGCAGCCCCTTCGTAACCAGCGGGATCCGTCTCGGGACCCCGGCTCTTACGACCCGCGGCATGCAGGAGGAAGAGATGGATCGCGTCGCGGATTTGATTTACCGCACGCTGAGTACGAACGAAGACGACAGCGCCACTTTGGACCAGGTGAGAAGGGACGTTCGCGAGCTGTGCGACGCCTTTCCCCTCTATCCCAACCGGCCCTGAACGGCAATCGGACGCGGTGGGCGTCCGCGCGGACGCCCACCGCGAGAGGAGGACCACATGAAAGACCGATTGAATTCCCTGCGCGCCGATTTCGAGGCCCACGAGATCGACGCGATGCTGATCACCTCACCCCTCAATCGCCGCTACCTCACCGGATTCACCGGGTCCGCCGGCACACTCCTGGTAACGACCTCCGAAGCCTACCTGGTAGTGGATTCCCGCTATCACGAACAGGCACGGGAGCAGGTGCGAGAATGCGTCATCGTGCCCCAGGGGCGCGAACTTACCCAAAACCTGCGCGATCTCGCCGCCGACGCGAATGTGGGACGCCTCGGTTTCGAGTCCGAAAACGTATCCTACGGAACGTATCGGCGCTGGACCGCCAATGTTTCCGAATTGCAGTGGATCCCGATAACCGACATGGTGGAGACCCTGCGCCTCGTCAAGGACGACGACGAGTTGGAGGCCATTCGCCGGGCGGCGTCCATAGCCGATGAGGCCTTCGAGGAGATATTGCCCACGGTGCGGGCGGGAAGAACCGAGGCGGAAATCGCTTTGGATCTGGAGTTTTGCGCCCGTCGACTGGGAGCCGAGGGACTGTCTTTTCCGCTGATAGTCGCCTCCGGTGAGCGATCCTCGTTGCCGCACGGGCGAGCCTCCGAGAGGCAAATTCGTCCGGGCGATTTCATCACCTTCGACTACGGCGTCGTATACGACGGATACTGTTCGGACGCCACCCGCACCATCGCGGTGGGGGAGCCGGGCGACGACGCCCGCGAAGTATACCAGACCGTCCTCTCCGCGCAGCTTCGCGCCCTCGATCAACTACGTCCGGGAAAGACGGGATTCGAGATCGATTCGGCCGCCAGGTGTATAATAGAGGACGCCGGTTTCGGCGACTACTTCGGGCACGGCCTCGGACACGGGGTGGGTCTTGCGGTTCACGAGGGCCCCAGACTCAGCTACATGGATGCAAATGAGGTGCTAAAGCCCGGTATGGTGGTCACCGTTGAGCCCGGCATCTACCTTCCGAGCCGCTTCGGCGTACGAATCGAAGATTTGGTCGTGGTGACCGACGACGGCGCGGAAATACTGACAACTCCTACCAAGGAACTGGTGGTGAACGAAGAGTGATTTCGACCAATGACTTTCGTCCCGGACTGACGGTGGAGATCGATGGGCAACTTCTGCAGGTTGTGGAGTCTCAGCACGTAAAGCCCGGTAAGGGCCCGGCCTTCGTACGGGTGAAGTTGAAAAACCTGATGACGGGTGCGATAACCCAGGAGACCATGCGCGCCGGGGAGAAGGTCCCCCGGGCTCACCTGGAAAAACGGACCATGCAGTATCTCTACCGCGACGGCGAGGGATATCATTTTATGGATGTGGAGACCTACGAGCAGCAACGGTTGTCGGCCGAGGACATCGGTGACGCCGTAAACTACCTCAAGGAAAACGAAAACGCGGAAGTGTTGACCTTCAAGGGACGCCTGGTCGGAGTTTCCCTTCCCGCCTCCGTGGAACTCGAGGTGGTGGATACCGTGCCCGGGATACGGGGCGATACGGTTAGCGGCGGGGGTTCCAAGCCCGCCACGCTGGAGACCGGGGTCGAGGTACAGGTGCCGCTGTTCGTCGAGCGAGGCGACGTGGTCCGCATAGATACCCGCAGCGGCGAGTACCTGGAGAGGGCCTGAAGTGTCCTCATTCCCCGGCGTCGAAGGCCCGCTACCCTTCTACGACATGCACGTCCACACGCACTATTCTCCCGACAGCGATTCCGAAATGGAAAAGCTTTGTGTCCGTGCGGCAGATCTCGGTCTTCTCGGTATATGCTTTACGGATCACGCCGAGTTCGCACCGGGAGATCACGTCCCGGGCGCGGCGGAGATGGAGGATATGTTCGCCGAGATAGAGAGGCTGCGAGATACCTACGGCGATCGCCTAACCATCATGCGGGGCATAGAGATAGGATATTATCGCGGGGCCGCCTCCGATATCCATTCCTTTTTGGATAGCTACGAGTTCGACTTCATCCTGGGATCGGTTCACGTGTCCGGAGATACTCGCTACTCCTTCCCGAGGTCCTTTTCCGAAGGGGAGGATCCCCTGGACTACTTCACGCCGTACCTCGAGGATATGCGACACATGATCGCCGAGATTGATCTGGATGCGGTGGGGCATTTCGACCTCCCCAAACGCTACGGACCGAAGTACGAGGATGTCGCGGGATTCGTCGCACAATCCCCGCTTTGGGGCCGGGTGGAAGAATTCCTGGCCGAATTGGTCGATCGGGGCCTTCTCCTCGAGATCAACGCCTCGGGCCTGCGGCAAAACGCCGATGCCCTCTATCCCTGCGGCGATGTATTGGACCTGTATCGCGAAATGGGGGGCGAGATGATCACCCTCGGAAGCGACTCGCACGAACCGGGTAATCTCGGATGGGGACTTCGCCGGGCCGCGCGGGCGGCGCGACGCGCCGGGTTCCGAGAGGCGGTATACTTCCTGGAGCGGAAAGCGACCCGTTACTCCATTTGAGACGGGGTATGTATCGCCAGGAGAACCCCGCGTCCCTTTACCGATATGCGGCCGCGGGGTTTGGCCAGCCGGTTGCTCACGCCCAGGGTATTGCCCCAGCGGAGATCCTCTCCGGCGAGCGAGAAGGAAAAACCCTCGAGGTGTACGTCTCCGACCCGGGGCGTAAGGGGTAGGAGAGAGACGAGATCCCCCGGGCTGCCGGATATCTCCAGTTCCCCGGAGAAGACCCGGGCGAATTGGCTCCCGTCGCTTAGGGTTATCCGCCTTCGATCGGCCTGCGGCAATCCCGCCACCGCCATCAGCAGCCCGAGACAGTGGTCGAGCCGATCGCCGAAAACGCCGAGCATGAGGATGGGACGCGTCGGCGGGGAGAGTTTCAGGGCGTAACGCAGGGCGAGTTCGGAATCGGTGGAGTCTTTTCTTTCGGGGTGGCGGATGATCCGGGGACCGTCCTCCGCGTTTTGGATTCTTCGCCACAGTTCCGACGAGATCGAATCCATGTCTCCGATTATGACGTCGGGTAGCAGCTCCACACGGTAGAGTGCGTCGGCCCCTCCGTCGGCGGCGATCAGGTAATCCCGTTCATCTACGAGCTTCCGCAGTCTTGAATCCGGCATCGTGGATCCGGAACCCACTATGACGACCCGGGAGGTGCAACTCAACGAGCATCACTTCCGTCACCCGGGGAGGGCTTTCGCCACACTACGCAGAAGAAACCCGCCGCATCGCCGCGTTCCCGGCGTCGCCTCTCCTCTTCGTAGGTGAAGGCTTCCTCCGGGGCGTCGGGCGGTATGTACAGACACTCCCCGGAATCGCTCAGGTTGTCGGGATCGATGGCCCGGAGTTCGTCGAGGGTGGGGAAACGCGCATGGCGGAATATGGAGTCCGGTTTTTCTTCCGCCCTTCTGGTGTAGGCCCGTCCCCAGGGCCCGTCGCCGGCGATGGTTCCGATCAGCAGGCGTCCCCCCGGCCGCAGGACTCGCATCAGTTCTTCGTGGGTGCGCTCGAGGTCGGGCACAAATTCCACGGCCGTCATGCTGTAGACGGCATCGTAGGTATCGTCGGGCAGGGGTAGATCGGCGATATCCGCGCGTATCAGCCGCAGGGGGAGTCCCTCCTCGGAGGCCTTATAGCGCGCGCGAGCCAGCATGTCGGGGGATATGTCCACCCCGGTGACCCGGCAACCGCGCCGCGCCAGCTTGAGCGAGAAGTTCCCGGTTCCGCACCCGGCATCCAACGTCCATTCGCCCCGTCGGGGAGGACACAGGCAGAAGGCGAGGTCGGATTCGACTCGATCGATAAACGAACCGGTCGAAGTGTGGTACCATCGATCGTAGTCGAGGGCTCTCCCGGCGAAGTGATCGTGCGGGCATCCTTCGGCAGATATCATACGCCAGCCTCCAAAGACATTTTTCTGCTCCCAATGTATCGCGGGGACATCGGGGCGACAAGGGTGAAGCCCGAAACGGCATTTGGCCGGATTGACGAAGCCCCCATTTGCGGGCGGTGGCATCGAAGCGGTGGGAGGGTGATGGACATCGAGTTGATAGTACTGGTGAAACAGGTTCCCCTTACGGGGGAGGTAGAGGTGGATCCGGAGACGGGCAACCTGATCCGGGAGGGAGTCGAGTCCCAGACGAACCCCTACGATTTGTACGCGATCGAGGCGGCGCTCGCCCTTCGCGAGCGGTTGGGTGGCCGGGTGACCGCCCTGAGCATGGGACCGCCCCAGGCGGAGGCCACCTTGCGAGAGACGTTTTCCATGGGAGTGGACCGGGGGATTTTGCTGTCCGATCCCGCGTTTGCCGGAGCGGACACCCTGGCGACCGCCTTCACGCTGGCCCGCGCCATAGGACGCATACCCCACGATCTGGTGGTCGCCGGCATGCAGACCACCGACGGCGATACGGCTCAGGTCGGGCCCGGAGTCGCGGAATTCTTGGGCATACCCCACGCTTCCTACGTAAAGGGAATTGGCGAAATCGAGGACGGTGAGAGCATCGTCGTCGCGGTGGATCGCGGCGAAGAAGAACACCGGGTGCAACTGGATCTTCCGGCGCTATTGACCGTAACGCGCGAGGTGAACCAGCCCCGGCTCCCCTCCTTTAGGCTACGGTTGGAGACGGCGGACCGCCCCGTGGAGGTGTGGGATCGCGCGGAATTGACCCGGGATGAGGCCCCCGGTTCGCAGGGCCACTTCGGTCTGGACGGATCTCCGACCTGGGTGGAGCGCATATTCCCCCCGCCCGCGAACCCGGAGAGGGAAACCTGGCGCGGCGAGTCCCGGGAGCTGGCCGGACGCCTGCTCGCCAAACTTGAGGAGTGGAGATACCTGTGAGCACCGTTAGAGTTGACCGCAATTTGTGCGACGGGTGCGGCCTATGCGTGGAGGTGTGCCCCTTCGAGGGCGTAATCATGGACGAGGATTACCCCCGTTTCACCGCGTCCTGTCGCGTATGCTCCATATGCATCGAGGAGTGCCCCCGCGATGCCTTGAGTATGGCTGTACCCGGTGACGCCGCCGTGGATCTGTCCCGCTACCGGGGCGTGATGGTGGTGGCCGAGATGGACGGGCACGCCTTGGATTCGGTGACCGTGGAATTGCTCGGGGAGGGGCGTCGCCTGGCTGACGACCTCGGCGAAGGCCTGTCCTTGGTCCTCGTGGGAGATGAAGTGATGGGCTGTGCCCGGGATGCCCTGCATTACGCAGTGGATCGGGCCATCGTGGTCGAACACCCCGAGCTCGCCCCCTTCCGCCCGGAGGCCCATACCGACGCATTGGAGGATGTAGTGCGGAGATACCTGCCCTCCATCGTGCTGATGGCCGGTACTCCGGTGGGCAGGAGTTTGGCTCCCCGGTTGGCCGTACGGCTTCGCACCGGCCTGACCGCCGATTGCACCTCCCTCGACGTCAACGAAGCGGGAGAATTGCTGCAGACGCGACCGGCCTTCGGTGGAGACATCATGGCGACGATCCTGACCGCCCGTCATCGCCCCCAGATGGCCACGGTCCGTCCCAAGGTCATGGCCCCGGCCCCTCGAGGTGAAGCGGAAGGTGAACTCGAGCGCGTGCAATTCCGACCCCCTCGGACCTATTCCGGCAGGGTCCTCGAGGTGCGTCCTACCCCGGCGGCGGCAACCGTTGCGGACGCCGATATCGTGGTGGCGGCGGGGAGAGGGGTACGACGTGCCGAGGATCTGGATATGCTCGAGCGGCTGGCGGACTCCCTCGGCGGCGTCGTGGGATGCAGCCGTCCCCTGGTCGAGGCCGGCTGGCTTCCGGCCACGCGACAGGTGGGCCTCTCCGGCAGGACGGTGAGGCCGAAGTTGTACATCGCCTGCGGCATAAGCGGCGCCATACAGCACATAGCCGGGATGCGCTCGAGCGAACGTATAATCGCCATAAACCGAGACGAGCACGCCCCGATTTTCGACGTGGCACACTACGCGCTGGTGGGAGATCTGTACGAGATCATCCCCGGGCTGATCGAGTTAATCGAGAAGAGGGGTGAAGTCCGTGTCGTATAGACCGGTGACCCAGGAATTGATGCAGAGTCTCCGGGAGGCGGTCGGAGAAGAGAATCTGATATCCCGCGAGGAATTGCCCGAAGAGTATTCCCACGACGAAATGGCCCCGGTCAGTGGCTGGCCGGAAGTGGCCGTATTCCCCGAGACGACGGACCAGGTCGCCGCCGTCGTGGCCCTCGCCAGCGAAAACCGCGTGCCGGTTACGACCCGCGGAGCGGGGACGGGCCTGATGGGCGGTGCCGCACCGGTGGACGGCGGGATACTCCTGGTTACCAGCAAGATGGATCGAGTGCTCGAGGTGGACGAGGCGAACATGGTCGCCCGGGTGCAGCCGGGCGTGGTCCTGATGACCTTCCAGGAGGAGATGGCGGCCCGGGGATTCCTCTACGCACCCGACCCCGGCGAGAAGAGCGCCACGATCGGCGGGAACGTCATGACCAACGCGGGCGGGATGCGCGCGGTCAAGTATGGAGTAACCCGGGATCACATCCGGGGGTTGGAGGTCGTGACCGCCGACGGTTCCGTAATACGGATGGGAGGAAAGGTAGCCAAGAATTCCTCCGGGTACAATCTCATGCACCTCATGATCGGAAGCGAGGGCACTTTGGGAATCGTGACCGAGATCACCGTCCGGCTCCTGCCCCTTCCGCGGGTTCTCACGACCCTGTTGATTCCCTTCGAGTCGATGGAGGACGCCGTGGCCATGGTCCCCACCCTGGGAAAAGAAGGCATAATACCCCAGGCGCTGGAGTTCTTCCGTCCGGACGTGCTGCAATCCTCCACCGAGTACCTGGGCAGACCGTTTCCCCACAGTGGCGCGACGGCCTACTTGATGCTACGGATGGAGGCATCGTCGCGCGAGGAAATGGAACGACTCATCGATCGTACCGGTCGGCTTTGCCTCGAAGAAGGGGCCGATGACGTACTGATCGCCGATACGGCGGAGCGGCAGAGTGCCCTGTGGGATGCCCGCGGTGCCTTCCTGGAGTCTCTCGGTTGGACCGATCTCGACGAATGCGACATCGTCATCCCGCGCGATCGCATGGCGGAAATGGTGGCGTACGGCGACCGGGTCGCCCGAGAAGTGGGTCTCGAGTTTTCCACCTTCGGGCACGCCGGAGACGGTAACATGCACATCAACATTCTCCGCGGAGGTCTCGAAGACGAGGAGTGGGAGAGACGTCGCGATCTGGCCATGGATAGACTCTATCAAAAGAGTGCCGAGCTGGGCGGTATGGTGAGCGGCGAACATGGTATAGGTTATTCCAAGCGCGAATACCTGAGGCGGCACACGGATCCCGTGCAGATGGAGCTGATGCGCCGCATCAAGGATAGTTTCGATCCCCTAGGTATTCTGAACCCGCAGAAAGTCATTTGAAGGGATACGGAGGTGTGCGATGCTGGATCTGATCCTTCGGGAAGCCCGCGTGGTCGACGGTAGCGGTGCTCCCTGGTTCAAAGGTGACGTCGGCGTACGCGACGGTTTCATCGTCGCCATCGGTGATTTATCGGATCGAGAGAGCAAGGACGAGGTGGACGCCCGGGGTGGGGTGCTGGCGCCCGGGTTCATAGACATACATACTCACTCCGACGTGCCCCTGGTGGTGGATGGCCACGCCGAAAGCCACGTAAGGCAGGGAGTGACGACGGCCGTAATCGGGAATTGCGGCAACTCCCCGGCGCCGACGTCAACGATCTCCGCTCCCCACGTTTCGGGGCAGATAAGATCGGAATATCCCGATTTGCGTTGGCCCGAGGATCCGCTGAGCTTCGGGGAGTATCTGGAGATGCTAGAGGAGGGCGGCGTATCTCTCAACGTGGTCCCGCTGGTGGGACACGGAACCCTGAGGATGGCGGCGATGGGATACGAACCGGGAGATCCCAACCCCGAGCAGATGAAAACCATGCGGGATATGCTGGCCCGATCCCTCTCGGAGGGAGCCTTCGGCTTCAGTTCCGGATTGATCTACGCCCCGGGAAGCTACGCGGGCATCGAAGAGTTGAAGGGCCTGGCCCGCACGACTGCCCGGATGGGCGGGATTTACGCGACGCACATGCGCGGGGAAAACGATACTCTCTTCGATGCCCTGGATGAGGCCATCGAGATCGGAGAAGACGCCGGTCTTCCCGTGCAGATTTCCCACCTAAAGGTCATGGGTAGGCACATGTGGGGCGAATCCGAGCGACTCCTGGCGACGATCGACGAGGCTCGAAAGCGCGGGATCGACATTACCGGCGATCAGTATCCCTATCCGGCCTCCGCCACCAACATGGCGGCGTATCTTCCCGGATGGGCCCACGCGGGGGGATCGAAGGAATTGCTCCGCCGACTCCGGGATCCCGGGGAGCGAGCCCGCAAGCGGCGCGACATCCTGGAGGGAGTGGACGGCTGGGTCAGCGTTCACCGCGGAGTGGGCTGGGAACACACCCTAATAACGAAATGCAATCGGCCGGAGCTCGAGGGTAGGACGGTAGAAGAGGTGGCCTTAAGCCGGGGGACCGATCCTTTCGAGACGGCCTTCGATCTCCTTTCGGAAAACGAAGGCAACGTCGGAGTGGTCCTCTTCACCATCGGGGACGAAGACATGGAGCGGATAATGAAGCATCCCTTCGTGATGGTCGCCTCGGATTCGGCGGCATTGGCGGTGCGGGGACCGCTGGGTCGGGGTAAACCCCACCCGCGTTCCTTCGGAACTTTCGTCCGCGTACTCGGACGCTACGTTCGCGAAAAGGGAGTGCTTCGATTGGAGGAGGCGGTCCGCAAGATGACCTCGATGCCCGCCGCGAGGCTGGGCCTTTGGGACCGCGGTCTCATACGATGCGGGATGAGGGCGGACCTGGTACTGTTCGATGCCCAAACCGTGGCCGATCTATCCGAGTATACCGACCCGCTGCATTACCCGGCCGGAGTGGAGGCCGTCTACGTCAATGGCCGCGAGACGGTGCGGGACGGGGAACACCTGGGAGTGCGGGCGGGCGAGATATTGCGGCGCAATTAGTGTTCGAGGGGGGAGAGCAATGCCGGAACTTCCGGAGATCGCGACCTTGGCTGCGCAGCTGGAGGAGGAATTGTGCGGCCACAGGTTGCGAGACGTGGAAATGGAAAGCGAGAAACCGCTCAACGTCCCCCCGCGAAGACTGCGGCGTCTCGTGTCGGGAGTGGAGATCGCGGGATTCCGCTCCCGGGGTAAATGGATCCTGGCGCAGCTCGACGGCGAGTGGGAGCTGGCCCTGAATTTGGGGATGGGTGCGGAAATCAGGCTCTCGCAGTACGCCGAAGAGGCCCGGGAGAGATATCGCCTCCGCCTGCTGATGGACGGAGGTAAAGATCTCCTTGTGCGGTTTTGGTGGTTCGGACACCTGCACGTCTTGGACCACGGCGATGTGGACCACCCCGTGAGGCAGCTCGGGCCGGATGCCCTATCACCCGATCTCGATTTCGAGGTTTTCTGCGATTTGCTCGACGGCAGGCGCGGGGGTATCAAGTCCTTTTTGCTGAACCAGCGGCGTATCGCCGGTATCGGGAATTTCTACGCGCACGACATACTGGCCCGCGCGGGGGTTCATCCCCTGAGGAAGATCCCGACGTTGTCTCATTCCGAGAGAGAAGGGGTATATACGTCGATGAGGGAACTCTTGCGAGAATCCCTGAATAAGGGTGGGGCAGATTACGAGCGCGATATCTACGGCCGTCCCGGAGGTTTCAGCCGGGAAAGATTCTGGGTCGGGTATCGCGAAGGCGAGCCCTGTAGACGGTGTGGCACGACGGTGCAAAAGATCCGGACCGGTTCCACCCCGGGATACATCTGCCCGACGTGTCAGCCGATCGATTGAGGCAAATCGAGGTGTGATACCCGAGGCCGGCTCCGATCTTCGGAGATTTTCGTTTCGAGTCGTTCGAGAGGAAGGTAGCGGTGAACGAGCGCAGGGGCGGTAGCGAAAACTGGATCATGGTGAGGGAAGTACCCAACCTGGCGGAGGCGAGGATCGTTTTGGCACTGCTGGAGTCCCGGGGTATACGGGCACGGTTGGAACACGATGCCGCGGGTTCGGTGATACTGGGACCCGGCGCCGTGAATCCGTGGTCGAACGTCAGCGTGTGGGTGGCCGATTCCGTCGCCGAGAGGGCCGTGGAGATTCTGGAGGAGACGGATGAAGGATCCGGTGAACCGCGAGACGAGTGAGGCGTGGTATCTTTACATGCTCCGGTGTCGCGATGGATCGATCTACACGGGGATAACCAACGACCTGTTCGGCCGCTGGCGCGCCCACAGGGAAGGGCGCGGCGCGCGCTACACCAGGTCATTTCCTCCGGAGGAAATGCTGGCCGCCTGGCACTTTCCAAAAAGGGGTTTGGCGGCTCGGGCGGAAGCACTGGTCAAGGGATTGTCGGCTCGAAGAAAGAGGAGGCTCGTCGCGGGATCACTGGCGGACGCCCCGGATATCACCGAAGAGGGGCGGCGAATCGATGCGGAGGATCTGCCCGTCGAGTGAGGATGCCAGGGGTTTTTCAGCTCCGACCGACTTCCTTCCGGGCGCGGCCCAGATAGCGCCTACCGCGGTCGATGAAGGAATCGAGTTCCGCGAGCATCGAATCGAGATCACCACTATCTCGACAATAGCGCAGATCATCCAGGTGATCGCATATTTCGGATGCCATGATTTCGAGGGTGTGAAAGTCCTCCGGCAGGGAATCGTTGGAGCGATCCTCGTCGGTACATCGTGCCACATTACCCCTCCGAACTCATTCCGACTCGGGGAAGGTTTCGATTTTCGGGGTATGGCTCCTCCCGGGATACGCAATAGTCCACTATTGGCGAAATGTAGCCATCCAGTCTACCCGCATCGATGTCATGAGGAGAGTTGAACGGTGTCGACACTTTCTTATCGAATCGGTCGGTTCATCCTGCGGGTGGTTCTCCCGCTGCGAATTCGTGTGGAGGCCGAGGGATTCGGGCGACTTCCCGGCCGAGATCCCTTCATACTCTGTCCCAATCATCAGAGCGTGTTGGATCCACTGCTTTTGGCTACACTGGTGCGCCGCCCGGTGACTTTCCTCGCGGCGGGTTATCTTCTCGGAATACCGGTGGTGGGTACGATGCTTCGGGCCGCCGGGGTTCTTCCCCTCGGGGGAGTCGCGCGGACCCGGAAGAGCCTGGTGGCCGCGTTACGCATCCTGGAGACGGGCGAGCCGGTGAGTATTTTCCCCGAAGGTGGTGTCAGAGAAGATCTCTCGGCCAGTCTGAAGAGGGGGGTGGGTTTTTTGGCAGTGCACTCCGGCGTCCCCCTTTATCCCGTTCTCTTCCGTGGTACCGATGAGATATTGCCCACCGGTCACTACTTTCCCCGTCCCGGCGTGGCGCGGGTGAGGGTGGGCCAGCCCCTCCACTACGATCCCTCCTGGAGTTCCGAGCGCGTGGTGGAGGAACTGTCCCGGGCGCTGCAGAAGTTGAAGCGGTAGCCCAACGGTCGATATCGACGAAATGGAGGATATCTCTATGGATTTAGCAGTCGATGAAATAAGAAGCTTTGTAGAAAACATGATGGAGCGTCATCGGGTGCCGGGGATGGCGGTGGCGATCGCTCGGGAGGGGGAACCCGTGTTAGCCGAGGGATTTGGCCGCAGGGATCGCGAACGAGATCTGCCGGTGAGCCCCCGCACCATATTCGGCGTGGGTTCCATTACCAAGAGCGCGACGGCACTGGCTACCATGCAGCTGGTCGACCGCGGGATCGTGTCGGTAGATGATCCGGTCCGGGAATGGTTACCGGAATTCCGATTGCCGCGCGGTGGCGATGCCGACTCCATCACCGTGCATCATTTCCTCACTCATACCAGCGGGCTCCCTTCACTCCCGAGCCGCTTTTACGCGCAGCTTCGGGACATTCGCCGGGATCCCAACGCCGAAAGGATGCAGCTGCCGATCGATCCGGAAGAGCTTTACCCCATAGATACATTCGAGGATCTGATGGATCTCCTGGCGGAAATGGACTTCGAGATGCTCGGTCCTCCCGGAGGACAGTTCAGTTACTCCAACGAAGGTTTCGGGCTCCTCTCGGCCATCATCGAAAGGGCCTCGGGAGAGAAATACGCACGGTTCGTGGAACGAAACATTTTCGAGCCCCTGGATATGAAACGCTCGGGTTTCGACCCGGATGAGATCGCCGAAAAGGGCGAGGTAACGCAGCTTTACGCATCGGTGGGGGAGGGCGAAGATAAGGACGTTTTCGCGGCTCCCGGCTGGTGGAAGAAAAAGGCAATGTACGGATGCGGTCACATGAAATCCTGCGTTGAGGACCTGGTGAAATACTTCGAGGTGTACCGCCTGGGTGGCAAAGTACGGGGAGAACGCATCGCTTCGGAGGAATCGATAGAGCGCATGACATCGCCGCAGGCCGAGATTGTCCCCGGACTACATTATGGGTATGGCCTCCAGGTACAGCCTGACTACCTCGGGTTCTCGCTCGTTCGTCACGGTGGAAGCGACAAGGGGACCGCGGCGCAGGTCGCACTGGTGCGCGATCTCGACGTCACGGTGGCAGTTCAGGCCAATCTTACCAACATTCCGGTGGAGGGAGTGGCGCTGGGGTTGATCAATACCGCCGGAGGGTTGGATATCGAAGCCGAGCCGGCCAAACCCACCGTTCAGATGGAGCCGGAGGAACTGCGGCGATATGAGGGTAGTTTCCGCTCCGGTGAAGGGGCCGCCGTTTCCTTCTACGTCGAAGATGGGGAACTGGTGGCGCGCCTGGGGGGCAAAGAACGCGAGGTCGTCTTCCACGATGCGCAGTCGGCCACCATAATCGTCGGTGACGATGTGCACACCCCGGTGCGCTTCCTATTCGACCAGGATGGCGAGCTTTGGGCGATACACATGCGCATGAGGATGATCCGTAGGGAGAATTAAGCCGGGGAATGGAAAATGGCGAGGGCTCGGCCGGATGGCCGGGCCCTCGTACCCTGGAATCTACAATACCTCGGCGACTACTCTTACGACCGCATCGAGTCCCTCGGCATCCGCCCGATCGAATCGACCGGGGGAGGGGCTGTCCAAATCGAGTACTCCGAGCAGTTCCCCAGCGCGAAACAGTGGGATGACGAGCTCGGATCGCGACGCCGCATCGCACGTTATGTGACCCGGAAACTCGCGGACGTCGGCGACCACGATGGAACGCTTCTCAGTCGCTGCGGTTCCGCAGACGCCCCTACCCATGGCGATTCGCGTGCAGGCGGGCTTGCCCTGGAAGGGGCCGAGCACCAGCTCCTCTCCGGCCAACAGATAGAATCCCGCCCAGTTCAAATCGTCCATCTGGTGGAAAATGAGCGAGGTGGCGTTGGCCAGATTGGATATAATGGGAAGGTCGTCCTCCATCAGGGCTTCCATCTGGCGCGCAAGTGTACCGTAGAACTCATCTCGGTTTTCGCGCGGTATTTCTTCGGGTACAAACATGTGCATTCTATCCCCCTATGCGCCTTGGGCGCGCTCGACCTACTCTCTTTCACAACTCGCCGTCCCCGAGTCCGCATCCGCCCCACGGATAGTCCGGCGCCGATGGTTACAGGAGGCCGGCCCGCCGTAGTGCTTCGCGTACCCTGGCTCTATCGTCCTCATCTATTCCCCCAAGTGGCGGTCTCATCGTGGCCCTGGGAATTACCCCCTGCACGACCAAGGCCTCTTTGGTTCTCACCCGGTAATCTCGCACGGGTGATGCAAAGATGACATCGGCCAGTTTCTGGATCCGCGCCCCCAGTTCGAGGGCGGCCTCGAGATCCCCATTCTCCCACGCCTCGTACATCCGCACCTGCATTTCCGTCGCCAGGGTACCGAAACCGATCAGGGCACCGTCTGCTCCGAGGAGGAAAGATTCCAGGATGAAATTGTCGTTGCCCGTCAGGATAGTTACATCGCGAGGTAGGCTTCGAAGGTAGTTCGAGGTGTCGACGAATGTTCTCGCGTCGAAGGCTGCTTCCTTGATGGCGATGACTTCGGGTATGGCGAATAATTGCTCGAGGACGTCCTCGCCGAACTCGACTCCTCCCAGGGCATCCTGCAGCTGGAAGGCGATGAGGGGGATGGAGACGGCGTCCGCCACCGCGCGGTGATAGTCACAAACCAGCTCGGGCGGAAGCGGTTTGCCCCGCCAGGCGGATATGGGGAAGACCAACAGCGCATCGGCGCCGGCCTCTTCGGCCTCCGAGGCGGCGCGGATCGCGGCCTCTGTAAACGGAGCTCCGAGCCCGGCAATTATCGGAACCTCACCCGCTACGACGTCCTTTACTATCTCGATTACTCTGATTTTTTCCTCGGGCCATAGGTGGGGACCCTCTCCGGTATCGACGTTGATGGCCACACCGTGACATCCCTGCTCGAGTAACCATTGTATGTAATGCGACAGGGCGGACTCGTCTATACGATAGTCCTCGGTCATCGGCAAAACCGTGGCGGGAATTATGCCGTGCAGTTTAATCATTTCTCGTAGTCCCTCCTTCGGAGGCTCAACCCGGGATATCGAGATTTCCCTCGGGTCAGATGCGTCGCAAAAAGATCGCTTCGGCCGGGCAAAGCTGCTGGCAGAGTCCGCATCCCACACAACCCTCACCTATCTCGTAGGAGGATAGGGGATCTCCCGGCAGTTCATCCACCGCGTCATAAATGCATACCCGATAACACAGGCCGCAAGCCGTGCACCTGTCCGGTCGGATCTCAGCCCGAACCCTTTGAGATCGATCTATCTCTTCGATTCCGAGTAGCTTTTGGGTCGCCAGTCCGCGCACGGCTGCGATGTCTCGGTGTTCTTGGCGTGTCATCCAGGCGGCGAATTCGTCGATTATCCTACCGAAAGCGCCGTACCCTTCCACTATGGCGGCCGTGGCTAGCTATACCGCCGTGGTACCGGCGAGGATGTATCTGGCGACGTCTTCGCCCGTGGAGACCCCGCCGGTGCCGCAGATGGGGATGGAGATTTCGGGGTACGTTTGGGCGATCCACCGCAGCCTGTAGTAGATGGCGTAGGGCCCCCCGTGGCCCGCGAACCCTCCGTGCATCACCGGGGCGCATGTTTCCGTATCTATGTCCAGTCCCACCAGACGATTGAACATTATCACGGCGTCGGCACCATTTCGCTCGATGTCGCGGGCGGTGAAGTATGGGTTGGTCAGCTGCGACGGCATCTTGGCTATGACCGGTATGGATACCAGTTCGCTAACCGTCGCGACGGCCGCGGCGAGTTCGTCGCCGGTCATG
Organism: Bacillota bacterium; assembly: GCA_046483165.1. Classification (GTDB taxonomy): domain Bacteria; phylum Bacillota; class Sulfobacillia; order SLMV01; family SLMV01; genus CSSED11-154. The sequence goes on from JAWODQ010000020.1 coordinate 15,839, forward strand.
AGGTGTTCCCCGTGGGGACAGGATTTCACCTCGATCGCGTCAGCTCCGGCCTGCTCTACCATCGTCGCGTAACGCTCCCAGGCTTCGGTGGTCGAGCAATCGATATTCGCGATTACCGGTATCCGCAGAGCAGATTTGGCGTCCGATATGAGATCCGCGTACTCCTCCGCATCCATGTGGGCGGCCTGTTCGTAGGAATATAATGTGAAGGCGTCGCGCCCGCGTCCGTGACGGATGATGCGCATGTGGGGGGTGGGATCTCCTCGCCGGGGAATGGGGTTTTCGAAGAGGGATTTCACGGACACGGCTGAGGC
>JAWODQ010000034.1:0-4581 GCA_046483165.1 Bacillota bacterium
ACCTTCCTGGGTCAGCTCATATCGCGCGATTACGACATGCTGCGGGTGGCGTGGACCACGGATCCCGAACCCGATGCCTTACTTTATTCCCTGCTGCATTCGGACTCGGAGATGCTAAACTTCACCGGTTTCGACGACTCCGGCGTGGACGATCTTCTGGATGAAGGCCGTCGCGAAACCGATGTGGACCGGCGTTCCGAGATTTATCGGGAGGTGCAGCAAGTCGCGGTCGAAGAAGCCGCGATGATATATCTCCTGCACGAGAATCACGTCATCGCCCATCACCGTTCGGTACACGATTTCGATGCGCACTCGACCGGAGCCTATTACTTCCGGACCGACTTCGGCGCGGAGACCTGGATGGAGATGGAATGACATAAGACGGGTTGGGCTCCACGTCCATCCCGCGCGGGGCGGGTCATCTCGAAAGGTGGGATGGCCCTCACGTTGCCGGAAGACGCACTCCCCGCCGGAATGCGTCTTCACATAATCTTTACACTGCCCGGGTATAGTTCCCACGAGGAGGTGCCCCCATGCCGCGACGCATCCTGGCCGTGGACGACGATCGCAACGTGCTGGAGATCATCCGCCTTTACCTCGAGCGCGAGGGCTACGAGGTGCTCACCGCCGTGACTGGCGAGCGCGCCCTGGAGATCTGGGAACGCGAGGGACCGGATCTGGTCATCCTGGACGTAATGATGCCCGGAGGGGATGGCTGGGACGTGTGCCGGCGAATCTGTGCCGACGAGAACACGCCGGTGATGTTTCTGAGCGGCCGCGATGACGACCAGGATCGGATTCTCGGCCTGGAGCTGGGCGCCGACGACTACGTGACGAAGCCATTTAATCCCCGGGAGCTAGTGGCTCGGGTCAAGGTCATCCTGCGGCGCAGCCTGGGGGAGATCTCCCGGCCGGAGATGGTCAGCTACCCGGGCCTGAAGATAAATCGCAGGGACTATTCGGTCGTCACCGACCGGGGCGAAGTGGACATGACCCCCCGCGAGGTCGAGGTGTTGTGGTTACTCGCCTCCAACCCCAACCGCGTGTTCTCCCGGGAGCTGATACTGGAGCACGTGTGGGGCTACGATTACCTCGTCGATACCCGCACCGTGGACACCCACATCAAGCGGATAAGAAAGAAACTGGGCGAGGCTCCCGACGGATCGTGGGAGATAGGCACCGTCTGGGGTGTGGGTTACCGATTCGAATCGGCTCAATGAGCTGAGCATCTTCACAAAGTGTTGCCTCCCACTTCACACTCCTGCCACAATTTCTCCCTATACTGCAATTGAAGGCAGTCGACGAGTGACTACGAGGAGGTAATAGCGATGAAGAAAGTAATTACCATAGTTGCCCTCTCCGCTTTGGTGGTAGCCCTGGCGGGAGGAGCCGTTTACGCCTTGGGATTCCGCGGTAACGGAGGTCTGGACCACCTGGATCTCCCCGAGGATCAAAGGGGGAAAATCGACGGTTTGTACGAGGAGTATCGCGCCAGGCTGGACCAGTTACGCGAAGAGTGGCGCGACACAGATTTTGAAGGTGACAGCGAGGAAGCAGACGATTTGCGCGAGGAGTTCTACGCCGTGCGCGAGGAGTATCGGGAGCAGGTGCAGGCGCTTTTGACCGAAGAGCAGTTGGAAGCCCTTCGCGGGAGCTGCCCGGGTTACGATGAAGATCTCGGCTTCGGTGGAGGAGCCTTCCGTGGCGGAGCCTTCGGTAGCGAGCGATCCGAGAATTTCCGCGGCCACTGCGGTGAAGGCTTCGGTGCGGGTGCCCGGGGCGGCCGTGGTGGATTCCGCGGTGGCGGGGGCTTTTGAAGACGGCATATCCCGAGTCGGTAATCGCCGGCCTCGCGAGGTAAACTGATGGAGTGAAGCTGTTAGGGGCGGGGTTCGCCGAAGGTCCGGCGAACCCCGCTCTTTGTGTTGACACCCCCCCTGGGCGCTGATACATTCTTATCAGTACTGACCGGTCGGTCGGTTTTCATTCGGAAAGGGGTTACGTCATGCTGCGCCATCTCACGGCAGTCTTTTGCATCGCTTTAATCGCGACTACGATCTTCGCCCCCACGGTTGCCGCGTCGGAGCTACAATCCATCAACCTCGAGGGCGCAATTGAGCGGGCCTACCAAGACGGAAACGAATCGCGCCGGGCGGAATTGGAATTCGAGGAGAACCTGCTTCGCGCCGCCAATTTGGAGCACCAACATCGTCTCGGTCCCCCCGGTCGTCAGACCATGAATATCACCTTTGAGCTTCCCGATCCAAATAATCCGGATGAAACCATTCCCATGGAAATGTCTCTTCCCATGGGCGGTCCCACCGATCTCGAAGAGGCCCAGATCGAAGAGGTGCTCCCCATACAGTTCGCCTCGATACGCCGTTCCTCCGAGGCCGCCTTCGAGCAGCGCATGGCCGGTCTTCGGGCTGACGTGATCGATGCCTACTACGGCGCAATTTTGGCCGAGAGAGAAGTCGAGCTTCGCCGCACCTCCAGGTCGCGACTCGAAGTTCGTCGCGATCAGGTCGAGGCCATGTACGAACGCGGTATGGTCGCCGAGATGGATCTGGTGGAAGTGGAGTCGGTCCTGGCCTCCGCGCGGGCCGATCTCTTCGAGGCGCAGGAGAACGCGAGCCTGGCGCGCGCGTCTTTCAACCGCCTGCTGGGCCTACCTCTCGATGCAAATCCGCGTCTTTTGATGCCGGAGATGCCGGCTGCCCCGCCCGAAGCGGAACTTCGCGATGATATCCTCGATGCCCGCGCGGCTAGCGCGGAAGTGTCGGCCGTCGAAGGCCAGCTCGAGGTGGCCGAAAAGGAGATGGAACTCTACCGGCGCATCAAGGGTGGGTTCAGTGCGCGCCGCGCGTACCGGGAGAGAGAATTGGAAGTTGAACGCAAGCAAATCGAGCTGCGGGAGGCGGAGTTGAACTCGGAGCTCGGGATATGGAACGTCAGGTCGCGAATAGATCGCGCCCTGGCCAAACTCGAGGCCCGGCGCGAGAATCTGGACGCCGCCCGCCGCCGTCTGGAGGTGGCCCGGGTAAGCTACCAGGCGGGCATGAATACGATAACCGACGTCCTGGAGGCGGAAAACGGCCTCCTCGGTGCGGAATTGGCCGAGTTCGGTACCTCGGTAGAGGTGCTTTCGGCCACCGCGGATCGCGACACCATGCTGGGTCGCGTCGGCTCCCACGTCGAGGAAAGAATCCGGGCGATAAGTTCCGACATAGACGAGCTCAGGTAGCGAAAGGTGGTACGTCGAGCATTGCGAAGTCTCAAGAATCTCTCGTTGATATTGATCCTCCTGGTGGTCGCGGCACTGATAATTGCGTGTGATCTGCCCGGTGCCGACGGCGAGGATACTCCCGAGCCCGAGGCGATAGCCGTAAGGACGACGACCGCCACCTTCGGCGAAGTGAGCCGGTCCGTATCCTTTTTCGCCCGGGTACAACCGAAGGATAGAGTGGACGTCGCGGCCGAAGTAGCCGGTGAGGTCGCAGGAGTCCTCGTTTCCGAGGGCGATCGCGTGGAATCCGACGATCTGCTGGTGGACATCGATTCCGAGCATTTAGAGATCCAGGTGCGCCAGGCCAGATCCCAGGTGGACTCCGCCCTGGCCAATCTCGAGGATGCCCGCGAGGCCTACAATATTGCCGAGAGGGAAGTGGAACGGCTCGAGCCCCTCTACGAACGGGGAGCAATTTCGCAGCAAAAGTGGGATTCCGTCGTCGATGATCTGGAGCGTGCCTCCCGTGCGGCAGGACGGTCAGCCCCGGCTGCCCTGGAGGGTGCCCGAGCGTCCCTGGATGCCGCGCGCGAGCAATTGGAGGGCACCTCCGTGCGAGCCCCCATATCCGGTGAGGTGGCGGCCGTATCCGTATCCCGCGGGGATCAGGTCGGAGCGGGGACTCATCTGGTCACCGTGATAGACCGCTCGACCATGGAGGTGGCGGGAACCTTGAGCGAGGGCCGGGTGGGCCAGGTCGAGGTGGGTATGCCTGCCCGCGTTCGGGTAGATGCCCTAAAGGATCGCGATTTCGGTGCCACCATAACCAGCATTTCCTCCGTGACCGACCCCGGTGGTTCGGGATATCCGGTGAAACTCCTCATCGAGGAGTTCTCCGACAAACTTCGGACAGGTATGACCGCGGAAGTTTTCGCGGAAGTCGAGAGAGTCAGTGAAGTCATCGTGCTTCCCCTCGATGCCGTAGTGGACCGGGAGAGTGACCCCGCGGTCTTTTTGGTCGAGGATGGCGAGACCGTGACGCGCCGCAGTGTAGATCTGGGTCTCGCGGACGGCGAGAGCGTCGAGATTCGCTCGGGCATCGAAGCCGGAGAAGTAGTGGTGATATCCGGCCAGAGTTATCTGGATGAAGATTCGCGGGTCAGGATCGTCGGAGAGGATGCCGGCCGTTGAACCTACCAGAACTCTCCATCAAACGGCCCGTACTCACCGGCGTCGTCCTCATCATCCTGTTCTTGTTCGGTCTGTTTTCCGTCTCTTCCATGGAGTTGGACCTTCTTCCCGAAATCAATTTGCCGGTGGCCATCGTGTTGACTTCGTACCCCGACGCGGGACCG
>JAWODQ010000040.1:0-6193 GCA_046483165.1 Bacillota bacterium
CACTGGCACCCCGGGGTGCTCGGTCCCGCCGCCTCCCGGGTCGCGGAACGTTACCGGCGACCGGTCGCTCTCCTGGCGCCCGCCGCGGACGAACCGGACGTCTTCCGGGGTTCCGCGCGCAGCATCCCCGGCTTCGACCTCTTCGACGCGCTGCATTCGTCTTCCGACCTGTTGGAGGATTACGGAGGACACGTGGCCGCGGCGGGCCTCGGTGTGCGCCGGGACCACCTGGACCGGCTGGCCGAACGCCTACACGAGCTGGCGGCGCGACGGCTTACGCCCGAGCAGGTCATCCCGCGATTGGAGATCGTCGGAGAGCTGCCCCTGGGATCGGTAGATCTGGAGGCCGCAGAAGAGCTTGCCTCCGTGGGACCGTTCGGTTTCGGCAATCCCAAACCCATCTTTTTGAGCCGGGACGCATCGATAGAGCGCGCCCGGCCGGCGGGAGACGGCGAGAAGCACCTGATTTTGGATCTCGCCGGACGCGGGCTGCAGGCCGTGGGATTCGGCCTGGGACCACTTTGGAAGAGCTTCGAGGAGCGGGGCCATATGGATCTCGCCTTCGCCCTGGACGTGGATCGCTGGCGAGGCCGCGAGCGGGTGAGATTGCGCCTGGAATCGCTTCGTCCCGCCGACCGCGGAGACGAGGCATCCATCCTGGCCGCCCTGCGAAGTCGATATCGCCAGCTCGCCTCCCGCGAGCCCGATACGGCGAACGTCAAGGATGTCCTCGAGTACCTCCGGGGTATCGCATCGGGTCCCGGGGCCTTCTTCGACCCCTGGGGAGAGGCGGCGGAGAGGCTGCGCGAGGAGCTCGGTATCGATGCGGCCCACCTCGAAGAGGCGCTGGTGATCCTCGAGGATCTCGGTGCTGTCGCCCCCATGAGCCGCGGCGATTCCACGCTCTGGCTGCTGCTGCCGGGTGCCGGGGAGCCGCTGGAATTTGGCGACACCCTGAGGTATCGTCAAAAACGAGAGCTACTGGAGAAACTGCGCCGGGCCGCGGCGCAACCCGCGGAATTGACTCCGGGGCAGCTCGCCCATCTCCTTTACGGTTTCCGGCGCGGGGATGTCGCCGAAGACGACCGCGTTTCCGACGCCATGAGGAAGGGAAAATCTCCGGATTGGGGGGTATGCTCATGAGTTTCGAAGATCTGCGGGCCCAACTCACCGGCTACATGTCCGAAGAGTCCGTGGAGCGCGTGCGGGAAGCCTACGATTACGCCACCCGCGCCCACAGAGGACAAACTCGGGTCTCCGGTGTCAAATACATCGAGCATCCCCTTTGTGTGGCCCAAATTTTGGCTGACCTTGACATGGATGCCGACACCTTGGCGGCCGCTCTGCTTCACGACGTGGTGGAAGACAGCGAGGCTTCCGTCGCCGATATCGAGGATGAATTTGGCGAGCACGTGGCCGAGCTGGTCGATGGGGTCACCAAACTCACCCAGCTGGAGGCCCGCACTCGCGTCGAGGAGCAGGCGGAGAACCTTCGCAAGATGTTCGTGGCCATGGCCAGAGACATCCGCGTCATCCTTATAAAGCTCGCGGACAGACTCCACAACATGCGCACCCTTGAATACCTCGAGGATGACAAGCGGCGCGACATCGCCCAGGAGACCGTGGACATTTTCGCTCCCATCGCCTATCGGCTGGGTATGTCGCGCATCCAGTGGGAGCTGGAGGACCTCGCCCTCCAATACATCGATCCCGAGGCGTACGAGGAACTGGCCCTCAGGGTTCCGCAGGCGCGCCGGGAACGCGAGGAGTTCACCAACCAGCTGATCACCCAGATGGGAGAAGCCCTGGACGAGGTCGGCATCGACGCCGAGATCCAGGGTCGCGCCAAACACCTCTACAGCATTTACGGGAAGATGGAAAAGCAGGGCAAGGAAATCGGGGAGATCTACGACCTCGTGGCCATCCGCGTCATCGTGGACAACGTCAAGGACTGCTACGCCGTGCTCGGCACGGTACACAATCTGTGGAAGCCGATCCCCGGGCGTTTCAAGGATTACATCGCCATGCCCAAAAGCAACATGTACCAAAGCCTTCACACCACCGTGGTTGGCCCCGAGGGAGAGCCCTTCGAGATACAGATCAGGACCTGGTCCATGCATCGCGTCGCGGAATACGGTATCGCCGCCCACTGGAGATACAAGGGCCGCACCGGCGGGGACGAGGACTTCGAGAAGAAGCTAACCTGGCTGCGAGAGATCCTCGAGTGGCAAAACGAGGCCCCGGATCCCCAGGAATTCATGGAGTCGCTGAAGATCGACGTGTTCTCCGATGAGGTATTCGTCTTCACTCCGAAGGGGGACGTCATCGACCTCCCCGCGGGATCCACTCCCATCGACTTTGCCTACCGCATCCACACGGAAGTGGGGCATCGCTGCGTGGGAGCGAAAATCAACGGACGCATCGCGCCCCTGGATCGGCAGCTGGAAACCGGGGACATAGTGGAAGTGTTGACCAGTAAACAGAGTCGTGGACCCAGCCCCGACTGGCTGAAGATAGTGAAAACCTCCAGTGCCCGCTCCCGCATCCGCGGCTATTTCAAGCGGGAACGCCGCGAGGAGAACCTCGAGCGTGGGCGCAACCAGCTGCACGCGGAGATTCGCGAAAGTGGTCTCGATCCCGACGAGGTTATGCGCGAGGAATACATGGCGCGAATACGTCAGCGCTATAGTTTCCAAAGCGACGAGGAGCTCTTGGTGGCCATCGGGTACGGCGGTCTCACCGCCGGCCAGGTCGCCGGGAGATTGCGGGACATGTACGATGAGGAACACGGCAAGGAAATCTCGCTGGATACCAGCTCGATAAAGGAGCCGATACCGCGGGCGTCGGGCGATCAGGGCATCCGGGTCAAGGGCATGGACAACATTTTGGTCCACCTCGCCCGCTGCTGCAATCCCGTGCCCGGGGACTCGATCGTGGGATACGTGACCCGGGGGCGCGGCGTCACCATCCATCGCGCCGATTGTCCCAACATTACCCGCTATCTCGACGATGAAGAGCGGGTGATAGAGGTCTCCTGGGAATCGGTGGACGCCAATTATTACCCCATCCAGATACGCATAACGGCCATCGATCGCCCGGGTCTGCTCTCCGACGTATCCCAGGCCGTGGCGAGTTTCAGCACCAATATCTTGGATGCCAAGGCCCGCAGTACCCGGGATGGGAACGCCGTGGTGAACATGGTCTTGGAGATAAGCAACCTGGAGCAGCTCGCCTACCTGAAACAGCGCGTCGAGCGCGTCCGGGACGTTTTGAGCGTGGAGAGGGTTTCCCACTAGGGAGGGACGATTCGAGTCTATGAGAGCGGTGGTGCAGCGGGTAACCAGTGCTTCCGTTACCGTCGATGAGCGGGTGGTGGGTGAAATCGGGTCCGGCCTCCTGGTCTTGCTCGGAGTCGGAGAGGGTGACGAGACCCGGGATGCCGAGTATCTCGCCGACCGAGTGATCAATCTGCGCATCTTCCCCGACGACGACGGGCGCATGAACGTGTCGGGCCTCGATGCGGACGCCGACGTCTTGGTAGTGCCGCAGTTTACCCTGTACGGGGACTTTAGCGCCGGGCGTCGCCCTTCTTTTATCCGCGCCGCCGCGCCCGATGTGGCCCGAAGGCTTTATTTGGAATTCGTGGACGTCTTGCGGCGACACCCCATCGAGGTGGCCACCGGACAGTTCGGAGCGATGATGGACGTGGCCCTGGTCAATTGGGGGCCGGTGACTCTGCTCCTCGATACAAACGGAGAATTCTGAACCCACACGAGCTGAAAGGAGCGTGAGTTCCGCCGCCCACACGGCGGAGACCGCCATGATCACCAATAGACCCCGGGGAACCATGGATTTGACACCCGCCGACACCCCCAACTGGCGCCACATCGAAGCGGTGGCGCGGGATGTGTGTCGTCGTTACGGCTACGGCGAGATAAGGACTCCGATCTTCGAACACACCGAACTCTTCCAAAGATCCGTCGGGGAATCGACCGACGTGGTGGAAAAGGAGATGTACACGTTCGACGATCGCGGAGGGAGGAGCCTCACCCTCCGGCCCGAAGGAACCGCGCCGGCCGCGCGATTGTATCTCGAAGAGCACCTTTACGCCGAGGCGGCCCCCTCGAAGATCTACTACCTCTCGTGGCCCATATTCCGCTACGAAAGGCCCCAGGCCGGTCGCCTGCGCCAGCACCACCAGTTCGGGGTCGAGTGTTTCGGCAGTGCCGATCCCGCCGTGGACGCGGAGATCATCTCCCTCGCGCGCGATTTCCTCGAGGAACTGGGATTGGACGAATTGCTGGTCGGGCTAAACAGTATGGGTTGTCCCGAGTGCCGCGCGGATTATCGCGAGGCCCTGCGGGCGCACTTCGAACCGCACCTCGACGAAATGTGTGGCGATTGTCGCCGGCGGCACGAGCAAAACCCGCTCCGCCTCCTCGACTGCAAAGAAGACCGATGCCGGCCTTTCATAGAGCGGGCACCGGCCATAACCGACTATCTCTGCGACGATTGCCGGGAGCACTTCGAGCGGCTGAAGGGCTATCTGGGCGAGTTGGACGTGAAGTTCGAGCTGGACAGCTCGCTGGTGCGCGGGTTCGACTATTACACCGGGACCGTCTTCGAAATAACGCACCGGGCCCTGGGTGCCCAGGACGTCGTCTGCGGCGGTGGTCGCTACGACGGTCTGGTTGAGACTCTGGGCGGCGACCCTTCGCCCGGCGTGGGCTTCGGTTTGGGTATAGAACGCCTGCTCCTCATACTGGAGCGGGAAGGAGTGGAGTTGCCCGGCCCCGAGCCCATCGACGTCTACCTGGTGTGCATGGGAGAGGAGCCGCGGCGGTGGGCGGTGCGGCTGCTGCATCGTTTCCGAAACGCCGGCATTTCCGCCGACGTGGACTACATGGACAGAAGCTTTCGCGCGCAGATGCGCCGGGCGGACAAGTATCCGGCCCGTTTCGCCGCCATCCTGGGCGAGGAAGAACTCGAGGCGGAAAAGATAACCCTCCGGGAGATGGAAACCGGAAATCAGGAGACGCTGGACTTCGACGCCACCGTCGACCGCCTCCGGCGGCGCGGAACCCCGAATGGCTGAGATCTATATGCACTGGGAGGTGCCGAGACTTGACTGACACCCCGATGGGTAGTGAACCGCAGGAGCTGGGGGAGTGGCGCAGGACGGATATGTGCGGACGACTGAACGCCCGGGACACCGATCGCGAAGTTTTGCTCATGGGATGGGTGGCGCGGGTTCGCGACCTCGGCCAGCTCATCTTCGTTCAATTACGAGACGTCAGCGGAGATGTGCAGGTGGTATTCGACGCCGAGAAGGTCCCCGACCTGCAGGCCGCGGCGAAGACGTGGCGATCCGAATACGTGGTGGCGATAAAGGGCGAGGTGGCCGACCGGGAGCCCGAAGCGGTGAACCCGGACAGTCCCACCGGTTCCATCGAGATCCACCCGTCCGAGGTTCGCCTTCTGAATCCCGCCGAGACGCCGCCCTTCTACATTCGCGACGACATCGGGGTCGATGACCAACTCCTCTTGCGTTACCGCTACCTCGATCTCAGGAGGCCCGAGATGCGCAAGAACCTCATCTTGCGGGATCGCGCCAATCGTCTCGTTCGCTCCTATCTGGGAGAACGGGGTTTTCTGGAGGTGGAAACCCCCTACCTAACCCGCAGTACTCCCGAAGGCGCCCGGGATTATTTGGTCCCCACCCGCGGGCGTCGTGGGGAATTCTTCGCCCTGCCGCAGTCTCCGCAGCTTTTCAAACAGCTTTTGATGATCTCCGGGCTCGACCGTTACTATCAGCTGGTCCGCTGTTTTCGCGACGAAGACCTGCGTGCCGACCGGCAGCCGGAATTCACCCAGATAGACGTGGAGATGTCCTTCGTCGGCGAAGAGGAAGTAAAGCGGTTGACCGAGGGCCTCCTGGCGCACCTGTTTTTGGAGTTTTGGGACGTGGAAGTGGAACTGCCCTTCGCCGAGATGAGTTACCGGGAGGCCATGGATCGTTTCGGCACCGACAAACCGGATCTCCGTTACGATTTGCAGCTTTGCGACGTATCGGGCGCGGTGCAGGGTTCGTCATTCAGGGTGTTCTCCTCGACCCTGGAGGCCGGCGGGGCCGTTAAGGGAATACGCGTACCCGGCGGAGCCCACTTTACTCGCAACCAGCTGGACGCCTGGG
>JAWODQ010000060.1:0-14335 GCA_046483165.1 Bacillota bacterium
ACCACGGGCATCGACGTGGCGAGCGCGCGCGGTATCCGTCGCCTGCTGGCCGATCTCAACTCGCAGGGACTCACGATCTTCCTCACCACCCACTACATCGAGGAGGCCGAAAGGCTCTGTGACCGCATAGCCTTTCTGGTCGCGGGCAGGGTGGTACGCACCGAAACCACGGAAAACCTCCTGGCGGAGGCGGACGGATCCAGCTCCCTCACCTTCGTCCTCGGCGGAGACGCGGCCACGGGAGCGAAGCTGCTCCGAGAAGCCTTTCCCGGACTGGCAGTATCTGCCTTCGAAGACGGTACCCTCAGCGTGAGCTCGGAGAAGGAGATGGATCTCATGCCCCTGATGCGGGTCCTGGATGACGCCCAAATAGCCGTATACGAGGCGCGAATCCAGCGCCCCAGCCTGGAGGATGTATTCGTCAGGATAACCGGAATTGAAGCCGGAGAGATGAAAGGGAAGGAAAGGGAGAACGGTCGATGAAAGCCGCTCGAGCCTTTTGGGCAATATTCCTAAAAGACATGCACAACTACTACCTGAAACCACCCAACATAAGCTGGGGGATAGTGTTCCCCATCTCCTGGACGCTCATGTTTTTCCTGAGATCCCGCGGGACCCCCCTGGATGTGAAGGATTTGCTGCCGGGTGTCATGGCCATGTCCGTCCTGTTCGGAACGACTTCCATGCTCGCGGTCACCATCACCTTCGAAAAACGGAGTCGCTCTTTCGAGCGCCTGCTCCTGGCGCCGATAGACCTAAACCTCCTCATGTTCGCCAAGAGCTCCGGCGCCATCGCCTTCGGAACGGTAAACTCGCTGGTCCCGGTGGCCCTCGCCGCGTTCTGGGTGGATCTTTCGGGAACGAACTGGCTGAGCGCAATACCGGCCGTACTACTGATCGCCGCCAGCTCGACGTTTTTGGGATTACTCATCGCGGTATCGGTGAGGGAAGTGTTCGAGGCCCAGACCTTCTCCAATTTCTTCCGATTCCCGATGATTTTCCTCTGCGGCCTCTTTCTTCCCCTCGCCGACATTCCCGGAGTGATTCGGCCCCTGTCCTACGCTTTGCCCCTGACCTACGGGAACGATCTGCTGCGGCACGCATTCCTCGGTTCGGGAGTACTCAATCCCCTCCTGAGCTGGGCGGCCCTCCTGTTTTTCACCGTGGGGCTTTTCGGAATGAGCATCACAAATGCGAAGAAGAGCTGGATCTCATGAGACGACCGGGCTGACCATCGGTTCACCCGGCCAGACGCTACCCGGGTGAACTGTACCCGCCCGGGATGGAAGACTCGGATGCAAGAGGTGCGAAGCACCCATCACGCGTCGACACACCCCAGGAATCCCGCGATCGCATACAAAGCACCGTATCAGTTGGGAGTTGATGCACGTGTCAAAGGCAATCGAGGTATCGAACCTGCAGAAGTCTTTCGGTAGTTTTTGTGCCGTCGATGGAGTCTCCTTCTCCGTGTCCTCGGGAGAGATTTTCGGCTTCCTCGGGCCCAACGGAGCCGGCAAGACCACCACGGTACGCATGCTGACGGGAGTGCTGGAACCGGCTCGCGGAGACATATTCCTCCACGGCCATGACCTTCGAGAGGAACGCGACGCCGCCAAGATCCACATAGGTGTAGTACCGGAGATGGCCAACGCGTACCTGGATCTTACCGCACTGCAAAACCTTACCTTTACGGCCGAGCTCTATGGTTTGATCGGTCCAGAGGTCACAAAGAGAGCAGAAGAACTGCTGGATATGTTCGGCCTGGGAGAGCGAAAACACGACAGGGTGGCAACCTTCTCCAAAGGTATGGTGCAAAGAGTAATCCTGGCCATGTCACTGGTAAACGAGCCCGACACGGTCTTCCTGGATGAACCCTGCAGCGGCCTCGACGTCCAGGGTACTCGCTTCATGCGGGGCATGATCAGGCGCCTAAACGACGAGGGGATCACTGTATTCCTCACCACCCACGACATCGCCGAGGCGAACGAACTTTGCGACAGAGTTGCCATCATCCACGACGGGCAGATCGCCGCGATAGATTCCCCGGAGAAGCTCAAAACCACCTTCGAGAGTACGCGCTCTCTCGAGATCGCGTTTCGAGAGCGAGTCGACAGTTTTCCCGAGCTCCCCAGCGTACTGCGAACCGAAAGATACGGTGACAAGTACCGGCTGTACACTAGCGATCCCCATCAAACCCTGCTCGAAATCACCCGGTATGTCGAGACGGCTGAAAACGCAAAGATAGAGACCCTGAACACGCTCGGCCCCAACCTGGAAGAGGTATTTGTCCACCTTACCGGAGGCGATACTCGATGACCCTGCGACTGCGCTGGCGACAGGTACTTGCCATCTGCAAGAAGAACATGCGGATATATTACTCGGAACCACCGGTGCTCATCTTCGGAGTGTTGTTCCCCTTCGTCCTCTTTGCCGCGTTTGCCCTGGGACGGGACATTCCCCCGGCGGGATTGGCCCCGGGGCTGCTCGGGATCACCCTATTCTTCACCGGATCGTCGGTGGGACCTTTCATTACACCCTGGGAAACGCGGACCAGAACCCTGGAGAAACTCCTCACCAGCCCGACCTCGGTGACCATATTGGTACTGGGAGACGTGTTGGCAGCCGTGATCTTCGGCGCGGCCATCGCCACCTTCGTGATTACCGCTTCGGTAGCCGGATTCGGGGTACAGATCAGCTCCCCCTTATTGCTCTCGGCGAACATGGTGGTTTCCTCATGCTGTTACGCCTCCATGGGCAGCATGTTCTCGGCACTGCCCACCGACAAACCGGCAAACGTCATGATGCTTTCGAACGTGATTCGTCTACCGATCATCTTCGTAAGCGGCGTATTCGTGCCACTGGAGAATCTACCGAACTGGGGCAGGTTGCTGTCTTTCGCCTCGCCGGTTACCTATACAACCGATCTGATGCGCTACACCCTCGGAGGCGGCTCCCTGATCTCCCCGAGTCTCGCCTTACTGGCCCTGGTGGGATTCACAACGGTGTTCCTCGCGGGGAGTATATACTTCCACGCCAGGACGATCAGGAGCCGAATCTAGCGGCGTCAATGTGGTAGGTCGCGACAACAGGGCAGAGTACAGATTGGCATCTGGGCCCCGTTTGCGTCGCGAGCGTTGGTACCTGCCTGCTTCCGCTCCATCTAGGGGTAGGCTGCGGCTCGAGTGCCGCTGTGGGATCGTCGCCCGTCACTCGCGGGTCGCGCAATGGCCAGTCGTCGTTGCCCGTGGGCCCTCGGGTGAAATACACTGGTGAGTGATAATCCCGGGTTTTGAGGGTTTGGAATATATCCCGTCGACCGCCTCCCGAGAGGGTGATCGTTCTGCAGGTATCCGACAGGTCTCCCATCCTCTTCGTCGTCAGCGGCCCTTCCGGAAGTGGCAAGGGCACGGTGATCGCTCATCTGCTCGAGAGTTTTGCCAATCTCGAAAGAATCGTGACCTACACCACACGAAGCCCCCGCGAAGACGAAATCGACGGAGTACATTATCGCTTCATCTCCGAGGACAGATTTCAAAAACTTCTGCGCGAGGGAGAAATCTTCGAATACGAGCGGGTGTACGAAGATTACTATTACGCCTCCCCCGCCAACGTGCTCTCCGGCGGAGTGGACCGAATCATCGAGGTAGACTACAAGGGACATCGCAAGTTCCGCGCGGCCTACCCGACGACGGTTTCTCTCTTCCTCCTTCCGCCTTCGATGGAAGAATTGGAGCGACGCATCAGAAGTCGCTCCCCCGAAGACAACATGAAATCTCGCCTCCGGAATGCCCGGGAACAGATACGCCGAGCGGGGGAGTACGACTACCTTCTGGTAAACGAACACCTCGAGCCTACGCTGATGCGGGCCCGGGCCATAGTCGCCGCGGAACGGGTCCTGGGCGAACGAGAACGCCTCCTGCGAAGGTGGGACATCCCGGATCGGTTGAGCGAAAACCGAGATCCCGACATCCGCGGTCGGTGAACTCCCCCGGATGAACGCCGGCAGGATCGGGCGAAACCGTCCCGAATATCCCGATATCCCAAGAATTCGATACGACCCGCACATCCCTGGCGTCCGCGGAGGCGGGAGAAGAACCGATCACAACCCTACATGAGGGGGATTAGAATATGGACTGGCAGGCCGTGGCATCCAGTGTAGAGGATAAACTCGCCCGAATCCCGGCGGACTACGCCGAGGTCCGGATCGAGGACACCGAAGTAACCGCCTTCCGATTCCGGGGTCCCAACCTGGAGTCGGTTCAGGAGAACGCTGCCTTCGGCGGCGCCATTCGAGTGCTGTCGGGACGGGGGTGGGGATTCGCCTCCTTCAACTCCCTGAACGAACTCGAAGATCGCCTGGGACGCGCACACCAGCTGGCGTCGCTGGCCTCCCGCGAGCGATCTCGTCCCGTGACGCTGGCACCGGTAGATCCCGTGCGGGATACGTTCCGCCCGGACATCGCCGAAGACCCGCGCGAGGTATCGCTTGGCAGCAAGATCGATCGTTTCGCCGAGTACAATCGCCGGATTCTCGGGGTCGGCGAGGAAATCACCAGCTCGCACGTGGTCTACGGAGACGGCAAGACCCACCGGCTCTTCGTCAACAACGAGGGAACCAGCATCGACCAGGTTACCCTCGACATCGGGGGAGCCATGACGGCGGTCGCCACCCGCGGTGGGGACACGCAGATGGGCAGCGCCCACTTCGGAAGCTCCACCGACTACGGCGTTACCGCCGGCCTGGAGGACGATGTGGACGAGGCGGTACGGACCGCCAAAGATTTGCTGGATGCTCCCAGCGTGGCCGGAGGACGCTATACCGTAGTTGCCGCGCCCCGCATGGCGGGGGTGTTCGTTCACGAGGCCTTCGGTCACCTGAGCGAGGCGGACGACCTGATGGAAAACGAACGGATGCGGGAAATGATGAAGCTGGGCCGGCGTTTCGGGCCGGATCACCTGAACATATTCGACACCGGAGACACCCCGGGCTCGCGGGGTTTCTTGCGTTACGACGACGAGGGCGTCCCGGCACGGCGGGCCGACCTGGTGCGCGAGGGGATCCTGGTGGGTCGTTTGCATTCCCGCCAATCCGCCGCCACCATGGGAGAGGCACCCACGGGTAATGCCCGCGCCATGGACTACCGCTTCCCACCCATATGCCGCATGCGCAACACCCAGATAGGTGCCGGCGAGGCGGAGTTCGAGGATCTCTTCTCCGGCATCAGAAGGGGACTTTACGTGGTCAGCCCCTACGGCGGACAGACCGACGACGAGATGTTCACCTTCATGGCGGGTAAGGCCTACCTGATCGAAGATGGGCACCCAACTCACCTGGTACGCGACGTCAGCCTGACCGGAAACGTCTTCAACACCCTGGCCCAAATCGACATGATCGGACGCGAGATCGGACGCGAGGAAAGTCCCGGTGGCTGCGGCAAGGGAGCACAATCGCCACTACCCGTCGGGCACTGGTCCCCGCACATCCGCATTCAAAACGTTACCGTTGGAGGTGGTGCCCAATGAGCCGCTGGTACGACGAGGCGGAGCAAATCCTGGATATCATTCGCGCCGAGGGCTTACGGGGTGAGGTCTTCTGCGCCGGCTCGGAGCGCGAACCGGTCAAGTTCGAGGACAACGAACTCAAGATGATGGAATCCTCGACGCGGATCGGCTTCGCCGTAAGGTTGATAGAGGACGGGCGCGTGGGATTCGCCGCTGCTACCGGACCGGGCGCCGGGCGAGACCTCGTGGACAAGGCCCGGGCCGTCGCCAAGTTCGGGTCCGCGGCCGAGTTCGAGTTTCCCGCGGGCGGTGAATACCCCGCGGTAGATACCTTCGATGAGCGGGTGGAAAACCTTCCCGCATCGGAAATGGTGACAATGGGCAAGGGCCTCATCGAGGGAATACGATCGGCGAACCCCGACGCCCAGGTGGGGGTGTCGGTCAGCAGGGGCGTGGGAACCGTGCGCCTGATGAATACTGCCGGGCTGGATCTTCTACAATCCAGCACATCGCACGGCGTCGGCTGTAGCGCCACCATAGTTCGAGACGATGGCCTCTTGCATACCGGCGATTTTGCCGGCGGCCATCACATCGTGGAAGATGCGAGCGATATCCTGGGGTCGGTTCTCTGGCAGATCGGCTCGGCCTCGCGGACCGTGCGGATGGAAGACGGAGTCTATCCCGTCATATTCGCACCCGTGGCGCTGGGAGACGTATTGCGCCCCCTGCTCGCCTGCAGCGACGGCGACGCCGTTGATCGCGGGATATCCCCCTGGCGGGACGAGATGGGAAAGGGTCTTTTTGATCCGCGGCTTTCCCTGGTGGACGACGGGCTTTTGCCCGCGGGGGGAGCCAGCGCACCCTCCGACGACGAGGGTGTTCCCTCGCAAACCACACCGATATTGGAGGAGGGGGCCTTGCGCAACTTCCTCCTGGATCTCAAGACGGCGCGACGACTGGACGCCCCGCCGACGGGGAACGGACTGCGCGGCGGAACCGGTTCCCTCCCCTCCATCGCCCCGAGCAACCTGGTGGTGGGGGAAGGGGACATATCCGTCGATGAGTTGAAGGGGTCCCTCGAGGACGGTCTTTTGGTATTGTCGCTGATGGGAGCCTGGGGCGCCAACCCCTACGCCGGGCGCGTGAGCGGCAATGTCAACCTGGGATACCGGGTATCCCGCGGAGAAATCGTCGGCCGCGTCAAGGACTGCATGCTCTATGCGGACGTATTCGAGGCACTGAGGGATGGTTTGATCGGCATATCCCGGGAGCGCGAGCTGCGGCATTCTACGCTCTTCCCCCACATCGCCCTCGAAGGCGTGAGTATATCCTCGGGCTAAGAGGGGAAACCCCTCCGGGGTTATTGTGGTCGTGCGGGGCAAAAGGTATATAGTATGAAGCGGATCCCGCACGACACCGGTGGCGGGATATGGAATATGACGACGGAGGGATACAATGCGACGCCATCTCATCGCTACGATCCTTATATTACTTTTGGCCTTCTCCCTTTACGGCGCGGGGTGTGTCGAACTTCCCGCACCCTCCGGGGATAATTCCGAGGAAGACGTCGGGGACGATCCCGATTCCGAACCGTCCGAGGAGCCAGAACCGGAGAATGAACCCGAACCTGAACCCGAACCTGAACCGGAACCGGACATACGAAAGATCGTGATGGCTTCCGCCGGCGACATCACCGCCCACGAGCCACAGATAACGGCAGCCCGCGACGCCGAGGGTAACTACGATTTCTCGCCGAGCTTCGAAGTCATCGCACCCCACCTGAAGGAAGCCGATCTGGTCGTGGGTGACCTCGAGACATCCCAGGCGGGCCCCGACATCAATTTCTTGGGCTATCAGGGCTACACCGGATACCCCTGCTTCAACGCCCCCGATGAATTCTCCGGGGCCCTGCGGGAATCCGGGTTCGATCTCGTCTGTACGGCCAACAACCACTCCCTCGATCGCGGCCTCCAGGGATTGAAGAAGACGCTGGAGACGGTCCGCGAGACCGGGATGGAAACCTTCGGGACGTACATGGACGAAGAGGAGCAGCGTACCCCCCTAATCGTGGAGGTGGACGGCATCGAACTGGCCTTCCTATCCTGGACGTTCAGTACCAACGCCATTCCCGTACCCGAGGGCCACGAATACGCGGTCAACTACATCGATTACTTCAACACGGTCGATCCCATCCTGGCGGACATCGAGCGTGCCCGGGAGGCCGGAGCGGACATGGTGATAGTCGCCATGCACTGGGGCGAGATGTACGTCACCGATCCCCCGCCCCACTACCGGGAGGTCGCGGAGCGGCTGGCCGAGGGCGGAGCGGATCTCATCCTCGGCGGCCATCCCCACGTGGTACAACCCATGGAATGGTTTTTCACCGAAGAGGAAGACGGCTCGCAAAGACCGACCCTGGTCACCTACTCCATGGGCAATTTCCTGTCCAACCAAAACTACCCCTCCAACCCCACCGAATTGGTGGAATACGGCAACCTGATCTATTTCGAGATAACCAAGGATATGGACACGGGCGAGACCGCCATAAGTGACGTCGACTTCGAGGTAACCTGGGTGCAGCGCGACCACCGACACCGCATACTGCCCCTCTCGGAAGTCCTGGACGAGGACCCCTCCCGGTTCGAGCTGGGCGAAGGTCTTATCGAACGGCTCTCCGCCGGTCGGGAGAAGGTCATGGAGGTCATCGGCCGGTACGGCTACTTCGAGGAATCGCCGCTTGGGGATTGACCTACCCGAATCCGTCGGTCGATTCGGAATGAATAATGTGAGGGGGTCCGCCATCGCGGACCCCCTCTTTGTTCCCCATCTACACCGCCTGCGGGTTTACAGAATTCCCTCGGCCCCCAAATCATCCAGCGCCCCCGCGAAGGCCTCCAGCGCGATATCGATATCCTCCTCGCTGTGGGCCGTGGAGGTAAAGCCGGTGGGTCCCATGAAATCGATTCCCCGGTTAATCGTGGCCCGCCGGAAGGGCAGCAGTTTCTCCCCCATCCCCTTTATGAGGGTGGTGGGATCGTAATTGACCAGTTCATTCGGATGGCTCACCCGCGGGATATCGGCCCCTACCGCCAGGTGTATCATGGAGGAGACGCCGTAGACGCAGCCCGATATACCCCGCTCTTCCAGCAGTTGGTTGGCGCCGCCGCGGAAACGATCGGCCAGTCGCTCGCAGTGTTCCTGCGCCGATCCATCCTCCAACTTGGGAAGAGAGGCCAGTGCCGCGCTGGCGCTGAGCGGGTTGGCGTTGAAGGTGCCGGGATGGGCGACGCGAGAATACCGATCTCTGCCGGCGTCACCGCTGAATTCCAGAGCCGACATTACCGATCCCCGACCCGTTACGGCGCCGCCGGGCAGTCCCCCGGCCACTATCTTGCCCAGGGCCGTCAGATCGGGATACACACCCAGCTGCCCCGCCGCTCCCTGCGGTGATACCCGGAAGCCCGTCACCACCTCGTCGAAAATCAGCAGGACGCCGCGTCGAATGGTCAAATCGCGGAGTTCGCGCACGAACTCCGGCGCGACCGGGGCCTTACCCTGGGTGCCCCCCGTGGGCTCCATGATGACCGCGGCGACCTCCTCTTGATTCAGGACCGCCCGAACCGCCTCTATGTCCCCCGCCCGCAGGTTTATGGCCAACTCTCCCATTTCCTGGGGCAACCCGGTGGAAGACGGCAGGGAGAAGGGCGGCTTGTTGCCGGAAATCAAATAGTCGTGCCAGCCGTGGAAATTGCCGTAGAACCTAACTATCTTTTCGTTGCCCGTGTAGGTCCTCGCCAGCCGCAAGGCCAGCATGGTCGCCTCGGTGCCCGAGGAGGTGAAGCGAACGCGATCGGCTCCCGGCACCATCTGCGTCACCTTTTCGGCCCAGCGCATTTCCTTCTCGTGGCTCGCTCCCAGATGCGTACCCCGATCCATCTGTTCCTTTACGGCGGCGACCACGTCTTCGTCCAGGTGCCCGAGGATCAGGGAACCGTGTCCCATGACGAAATCTACGTATTCGTTGCCGTCGACATCCCATTTCCTCGCTCCCCTGGCCGTGTCCATGTACACCGGAAAGGGGGTCATCCGGCGGTTATCGTGGGTCAGGCCCGAAGGAAGCACCTCGCACGCCCCCTCGTAAAGCCGTTGGCTCGTCGGATGTTCATTTACGAATCTCTCGAGAATCTCCGACATACTCGTCTCTCCTCCACTCAATGCCTACGGGCATGCGCCTCGGGAATCCGGTCTGCCATCTCCGTTTGGGCCGGGAAATCTTCGGTTCGAAATGGTGGCCTAACTTCTGGAATTTCCCTCCGCCATCCGGGCGAACTCCTCTTCATCCATCACCGGGACTTCCAGCCGACGCGCCCGCTCCAGCTTGCTGCCGGCGCCCGGTCCCGCCACCAGGTAATCCGTCTCGCTCGATACCGAGGAAGTCACGCGTGCCCCCAGGGACTCGGCCAGGCGCGCCGCATCCTCCCTGCTCCAGCGCTCCAATCGACCGGTGAAGACCAGTTTCAGACCACTCAGGGGCAAATCGGAATCTTCCCCACCCGAGACTTCCGCGCGCGGGTCGATACCGAGCCTGCGGAACTCCTCGATGGCCCCGCGATTCTTCTCATCTTCGAAAAAGGTCACCACGCTGGCGGCCACCTCGGGCCCCACGCCGTCCACCGCGAGGAGCTCCTCTCCTTCGGCCTGTGCCAGGTCATCGACCGATGGGAAGTTATCGGCCAGCACCCGGGCCAGGTGTTCTCCCACCAGGGGAATACCCAGGGCCACCAGGAAACGCCACAGCGTAACGTCTTTACTCTCTTCGAGGGCATCAAGGATATTCCTCGCGGACTTCTCCCCCATTCTTTCCAATTGCATCCAGTCTCCGAGCTCTAGGTGGTAGAGGTCGGTGGCCGAAGAAACCATGCCTCGATCAACCAGGGCCTGTACCGTCTTCTCCCCCAGCCCATCTATGTCCATGGCACCCTTGGAGGCGAAATGTATGATGCGCTCCTTGAGCTGGGCGGGACAGCCGATGGAGGGGCAGCGATCGTTCTTGCCGTCCTCGGAGAATATCACCCGCGATCCGCAGACGGGACAGTGCTCCGACATCCGGAAGGGCACCTCGTCGCCATCTCGCCGCTCGGGGAAGGACTTCACCACGTAGGGAATCACGTCACCGGCCCGCTCGACCAGGACGTGGTCCCCGATCCTTATGTCCTTTCGCTCGACCTCTCCGCGGTTATGAAGGGAGGCCCGGCCCACGGTGGCCCCCCCGATTTCGACCGGCTCCAGGATGGCCAGGGGGGTTAGCCGGCCGGTCCGGCCGACCTGCACGATGATGTCGCGCACCCGCGTAACTTTGCCCCTCGCCGGGAATTTGAAGGCCACGGCCCAGCGCGGATCGCGGCTGCGGGTGCCGAGAATCGGCCAGTAATCGAGTCGGTCCACCTTCACCACCATGCCGTCGATCTCGAGATCCATGTCATCGCGTTCCTCGAGGAGGTGGGAGTAGTAATCGACCAGCTCGGGGACCGAAGAGCACAATCGTTTCGGCTCATCCCTGGAGCGCAGCTGCCAGGCGGGGAGGAACCGATCCAGTATGTCCCATTGGCGGCGAGGTTCGATCCCCGCCGCCTCGACCAACCCGTATACCACCATCTTCAAAGGGCGGGTGGCCGTAACCCGGGGGTCCAGCTGGCGCAGCGATCCCGCAGCGGCGTTGCGGGGATTGGCAAAGGTGGATTCGCCCGCCTCTTCCCGTCGGCGATTCAACTCGGCGAAGGCCGAACGGGTCATGTATACCTCGCCCCGAACGACCAACCGTGAAGGTACGGGCAATTCGTAGTCCGTAATCACCAGGGGTACCGAGGGAATCGTGCGCACGTTAGGGGTGACGTCTTCGCCGGTGTAACCGTCACCCCGGGTGGAAGCCTGGACCAATCTTCCTCCATCGTACGCGAGTTCCACCGCGAGTCCGTCGTACTTGGGTTCCGCCACGTAGTCCACCGCATCGAGGGAGAGTTCGCGGCGACAGGTGGCGTCGAACGAGGCCAGATCCTCCTCGCCGTACACCGCGCGCAGGCTCAGCATGGGTGGGTCGTGCTCCACGGTGGCGAAATCCCCGCGAGGTTCCATGCCCACGCGTTGTGTGGGCGATTCGGGCACCACCAGATCCGGATACTCTTCCTCCAACTCCCGCAGCCTGGCGAAGAGCCGATCGTATTCCTCGTCACTTATCTCGGGGGAGTCGCGCACGTAGTACAGGTAATCGTGACGGGTTATCTCGCGACGGAGCCGCTCCACTTCGCGTACGATCTCCGGAGTCGGCTCACTCATCGTCCTCCACCTTCTCTCTGCGGCGACGTACGAGCAGCACGTTGAACTCGGCGCCGAGCAACAGTATGAGGGCACTTATGTAGATCCACAGCATGAGAACCACTATGGCCGTAAGCGATCCGTGTATTATCCGCTGGGGCGGTGTACTACCGAGATAGGAGATGAAAAAGTTCTTGGACACCTCGAAGGCCAGCGCTCCCAGGGCAGCCCCGGGGGCAACATCCCAAAAGCGGTTGCGGCGGGCGGGGAAGAAGACATATATTCCCACGAAAATTATGAATATCATGGCCCACGAGATCAGGAGCGGGACCCAAGTCCAAAGGAACGTATCACTTATGGATATCAGGCCGAGCTCGGCCGCGATGCGGGCCTCGTAGGCGCGCAAAATCTGCAGCCCGGCCACTATGGCCAGGGACAGGAGAGCCAGGAAACCGAAAAGCAGAACCGACCCTATCCCGACTATTCGCGTCCTGAGCATGTGCCCGTCATTTTCGGACTTCCATATCACGTTGAGGGAGCGGGTTATCACCGCGAACACGGCGGAACTGACCCACAGGAGGGTTACCACACCCACCAGACCCACCTGTCCCCGGACCTTGATGAGATCCTGGAGGTTTTCCACCAGAAACTCGGCAGATCCGGGGACGTACAGGTGGATCAAATTCTCGAGATGCTCCAAAAAGGGCGAGGTTGGTAGTACGTAGCCTATGACGGCGACGGTGACCAAAAGCATTGGGAACAATGAGAAGACGGCGTAATACGATATGGCCGCCGCCCTCAGGAAACACTCATCTTCAGCAAAGCGACGATAAAGCTCGTAGATGAAACCGGCAATACCCTCGCCGGCCATCACCTTCTCCTTGAAGCTTCTGACTCCCGAATCGGACACCATGAGAGAGCGCGTTCACTCCGCCGGTTCCGGTTCGTCGTTTTCTGGAACTGACTCGGCCGGCCCTTCGGCGGAGGCCGGTTGGGATTCCTGGCGAGTACGCAACCATCCACGCAGTCCATGGATACCCTGTCGCAGCAGGCTCGCGCCTACCTTGGCCGTCTTGCGAGTGGGCAACCAGCGACCGGACACGCGCCGAAGCAGCAGCGCGCTCACCACTTGTTCCGTTATTTCCCGGCCGGAGCGAGTGAAGCCACGCACCTCCGAGACCGTACCCCTAACCTCGCGAATCAGGGGGAGAGTCTCGTCCAGCACCTCGCGGAGCTCGCCCTTGAGCTCGCGTTCCACCCGGGATAGCTCCCGGGCCATCTTGATGCCACCGATCACCACGACTACCCACGCCAGGGCGCTGATGCCGGTGGCTATCGCGATGGCGTACAGGAGAGCGTGCTCGGTCATGATCTCGGATCAAGCTGTCCTTCGAGCTCCTCCAGTTTCTTCTCGGCCTCGGCCAAAGAAGACTCCAGGTTCTCGTAGGGAACCTTGCTCTGCGCCCGCTTCATGGCTTCTTCGGCACCGTCTTTGAGCTTGATGGTGAATTCGCCGGCACTCTCTCGAACGTCGTCGGCGACTACTCGAGCCTGCTCTTTGAGTTTCTCTCGGGTCTTCTCGCCGCTCTCGGGAGCCAAAAGGATGCCGGCGGCCAGTCCCACCAGGCCTCCCGCGAGAACGCCGAACACGAAATTAGTGTTGTCGGACATACATATCTCTCCTTCCTTCGTCGCTGCCTACATTATATCAGTTCGGAGAAGTCGACCAACCGACCCTCCGAAGGGACGCAAAAGTTCGTCCCGGACAATACGATTTCGACCCGGGACGGCCGCAATCCTTTCGCGGATGGCTCACTCCCCCACATAATCCGCCGTTGCTCTTCGCTCACCCGCATCGTCCGCAGCGCCCTGCTCCCAGCCCGCCGAATCTCCCGGGACGAACTTGTGGTAATAGTCGGCGCTTTTGTACTTCCCCTCAAGATTGGCCAGCCGCTCCTGCACGGCAGACCGATCCAGGCTCACCCCGACCGCCGCCACCAGGACGTTCACCATGCTGAAGAACGCAACGAGAGAGCAGGTGGTGCTCAACGAATCGCACCGAACCGATATCACCCGGTCGGTGTACCCGCAGGCGGGGCAGGCGAGACTATCGGTGAGCAGATATACCTTGAGGCCCGACTCGACCGCCAAGCGCACCAGCGTAGTGGTATCCCTGGGATAACGCGCGTTGGCGAAGGCGACCACCACATCTCCCGGTTCCGAATCCAAGAGCACATTCACCCCGTCGCCCACATCACCCGCCATGGAGTAGACGCCGGAACGCAGGAAATTGAGCGAGAAGGCGAGATATCCGGCGGAAAAGGAGGAGGAACGGTCGCCGAGGCAATACACCCGATGGCATTCGGCGAGATCCTCCATCAATTCCTCGAGGATTTGCGGTGCCCCGCGGAAACTGTACCACAGGTTCTCCGCATCCATCTCCACGACGTTTTGCAGTAATTCTCCGAACGACTCCGCCCCTTCGTACGACCTGTCCAGCCGGCCGGGTACGTCCTGTTCC